>CAIKOJ010000207.1 GCA_903829015.1 uncultured Bacteroidota bacterium | reverse complement strand
GCAAACCATCATTCTGATCAAACAATTGAAAGAACAATAGCCTAATCTGAAATGCCACAAAGCCATTCACCGGCTATTTTCCCGGAAATTTCGATGTTCTCATCTTAATTCCTCTTTAATATAGGTTGCATTGTTTGGGTATTTTATATAATTGCGGTACTTTTGCAACGGTTTTTAATCATACTTATTTTATTAATATAATATGTCGGGGCAACTTAAAGAAGTACGTAATCGCATAAAGTCAGTAACATCAACCCAGCAGATCACTAAGGCAATGAAAATGGTGAGTGCTGCCAAATTGCGCCGCGCTCAGGACTCAATCGTACAGATGCGCCCTTATGCTAAGAAACTGCAGGAGATGCTCAGCAACATTGTAAGCGGCTCTTCTTCAGATTCAGCAATGCCCCTTGCCGAAGTTCGCCCGGTTGAAAGAATTCTGCTTATACCCATTACCAGCGACCGTGGTCTCTGTGGTGGTTATAATGCAAACATCATCAAACTTACCCGTGAGGAGATTGCTACTAAATATGCAAGCCAGCACGCAAAAGGCAATGTAACCATTCTCCCTATTGGCAAAAAGAGCTATGAGTATTTTCAACGCAACAATTACAAGTTAGTCGACGGATTCTGGAATATATTTTCAGATCTGGCCTTTGAGAACGTTCGTCGTGCTGCCGTATACGCACAAACTGCTTTCCTGAATAAGGAATACGATCGCGTGGAGATCGTTTACAGCCAGTTCAAAAACGCAGCTACTCAAATATTTACTGTTGAGCCTTACCTGCCTATACCAAAGGCTGAGCAGAAAAAAGGTGCAAAAAGTGTCGACTTCGCTTTCGAACCTGCAATGGGTTCGTTGTTGCTGGAGTTGATGCCTAAAATATTGAATACGCAGGTTTACAAAGCTGTTTTAGATGCTAACGCATCTGAACATGGTGCACGTATGACTGCCATGGATAAGGCCAGCGATAACGCAAACGAAATGCTTAAGTCGCTTAAGATCAGCTATAACCGTGCACGTCAGGCAGCAATTACTACCGAGCTTACTGAGATCGTAAGTGGTGCAGCTGCGTTACAGGGTTAACCTGCAAACAAGTTATTTCCCAAACCTCCTGTCATTGTTTCAGGAGGTTTTTTTATTGATTAATCCGTAACTTTATACAAATTTCTCTTATGCGCATATCAGTATTGTCCTTATTCATTATTTCAGCTTTCAGCTTGTCATCTTTTGCTCAGAATGCCAAGATGAAAAGGTACACTGCTCCTCTTGCCGGCACAGTGGTGTTAAAGAATGTTGAGGATAAGTACAACGCAAACATTGTAAATCTGGAAATGCCCGAACCGGGCGGCGAAGTAGAGCAGGAGAACTTACGCGCTATCAAAAAGCAGGTATCAGCGTTATACCCGCATAAAGTAGGTCCGGCTCAAAAAAAAACGACTTCCGTAGCCCCGCCAATTCTGGGCATTAATTTTGTTTCTGATTCCTTTCCCGGTGTGCCGCCAGATAATGGCAGTGCAGTGAGCAAAGACTACAAAAGCGTAGCAGTGATGAATTCAGTTATTACTGTTCACGATGACAACACCGGCAACTATTTGTATAAAAAAGGACTGAAACAATTTTCTGCTGTTCTTGGCTTAAACCGATTCACTGATTCACGTTACGACCCGAAAGTACTCTACGATCAGGAAGCCGATAGGTTCATATGCATCATGCTCAACAATTTTAGTAGCGCCGACAACGGTGTGATTGTCGGATTTTCCCGCACCAATAACCCTGCCGACACCTGGAACTTCTATGCTTTCACGGGCAATTTCAGCAACGATTCTACCTGGTTCGATTACCCCTCGATAGCCATTACAAAACAGGAATTCTTCTTTACCGGCAATCACATTAAAGACGCCATGACATGGCAGGCAGGCTTTACAAGGTCTGTTATTTACCAGATCAACAAGCAAAGTGGCTACAATGGCGATGCAGTGCTCAATTACCAGATATGGGACAGCGTAAATTATAATGGCCGCAACCTTCGCTGCCTTCACCCGGTTACTGCTGCCGATACACTACAAACACCTGCACAATACTTCCTCTCCAACAGAAATTTCGATATCACCAACGACTCCGTATTTCTGGTAAAATTACCGGATACCATAGGCAGTATTGATAGCGTATTAACTGTTACCGCTTTAAAATCTTCAACCGGCTCATACGGTGTCCCACCCGATGCCCGCCAGCCCGATACGTCAATAACTCTTGCAACCAATGACGGAAGGATACTGGGTGCCATCATCAAGGGCGACCGTATACAATTCGTAAGTGTTACGTCTAACCCTGCAAATGGCAACTCATCTCTGTATCATGGGTTCATCTCTAATTTAAGCACCACTCCATCTTTCCACGGAGAAACTCATTCACTCGACTCTTTCGACATTGGCTACCCCAATATATCATACGCCGGCAATGGTTTGGGAACAGACCAGTCAATCATTTCATTTGAATATTCAGGCCTGCACACCTATCCCGGTCTGGGCGCGATCATTTATGACGGCACCGGCTATTCAGATATGACCGTTATCCGTAAAGGTGACAGCACCATCAGATACCTTACACAAAAAGAACAGCGGTGGGGCGACTATACTGCCAGCCAACCAGATTGGAGCCTGAATGGTGCTGTATGGGTATGTGGCAACTTCGGCCGTCACGATCGCAAATATGGCAACTACCTGGCACAATTGATTTCCCCATACCATACAGGGGTGAACAATGTACCTACCAAAAAAGCTATACCGGTAAAGCTATATCCTAATCCAGCCGGACAAGGCATTAGCTATGAATTCACGGTAAATAAAGATCAGGTTTTCTCGTTCTTTATTTATGACCTCCAGGGCAAGCTAGTTGATAAACTGATAGACAACTACTGTACAGAAGGCGTAAACATAATTAGGTTCAATACTGGCGCACTGGCTCCGGGCACCTACATACTGAAAGGCGCCGGTACTCTGGGAGAGAACGTCCCCGCTAAAGTGTTTGAGAGAAAGCCTTAATCCTGCGATTTGAAAACCGACAATCTTCGCCAATTGCAATAGATACAAACTACCTAATACAATGAAAATCAACAACTATATATTAAGCACTGCAGAACTTGATCAGTCTTTAATCAATAAAGCATTTAGTCAGGGAGTTGAGATTGATGCACTCTCATTCATCCAGGTTGAATTTATAAAAGACAACAATCTAAATCAGGAACTTGCTGACCTATGTAAACTGCATTTAACCGCTGTTTTCACCAGCGCAAACGCAGTCAATGCCATTTCTGAAATAGTAATGAAACACAAACCTAATTGGGACATATACTGCGCCGGCGATGCCACCAAGACCGCAGTGTTTAGCTATTTCGATCCTACATTGTTAAAAGGCTCTGCCCCTGATGCTGCTGGCCTCGCCGATATCATCAAAACAAACAACCTGAAAGAGGTCTTGTTCTTTTGCGGAGACAAGCGTTTGGACTCATTTCCTGAGTTGTTTTACATTGAGGAGATAATGGTGCACGAGATAGTGGTGTATAAAACAAGAGAAACACCTGAGGAAATAAAAAAACACTATCAGGGAATTATGTTTTTTAGCCCAAATGGCGTGAACAGCTTTTTCCGGGTCAACAGCATCAACCCTCACGCAGTTTTATTTGCTGTTGGCAATACTACAGCCAATGCGATCAAATCCAAAACAACCAACAAGATCATTGTGCTCGGCACACCTTCTAAATCATTAATGGTTGATAAAGTCATTGAGCATTTTCACAAATAACTGAACACGGGAATACTTATTATCGCAATAACAGCATTTATTGCTTCGTCTGGCAACCATAGTCAGGCGCTGTTTGCATTATGGGCAACAAATAGAGAATACCTGATTGCCGCCTATTTCCACAACTGTTCCATCCTGCCGGTAGCCTTCAGGTAATCCAGAAAATATAACTGATATTGCATTCTGTTGTTTTGGTATTCAGCTTCAAGCTTCTGCAAATTGGCTTCTTCCAGGTTAAGAGATGATGCCGATTCCTGCCCCTCAGATAACCGGGCTTGATAAACCGATATTGATTCTTCGTTTAAACCAATATTCTCTTCCTGTGTTTTTAATTCAGACAACATCTGCTCCATTTTAATCTTAGCCACAAGCGCATCTTTGTAGTACTGGGCTGTCCTGTCTTCCTTTTGTTGGTAATATTGCGCAGACTGTAAGCGTAGCTGTTCTATTTTCTTTCTCCTATCATCTCCTGTCAGCAGCGGATACTTCAGATCAATACCCACATAACTGAGTCCAAACCACGAATTGGCTGCAGTGGGATCAAAGTTGTTGGTGTATTGATTGGCACCCAAATAACCCTTCAAACCCAGAGTTGGCAAGTATTTTGCCTTTTCTGTTTTGGTTTGTACACCTATCAGTTCACCTTTGAGCTGCAGTTGTTGCAACTCCGGGATATTTGCAACTATTGGCTGAGTGTCCATTGTGGCAGCAATTTCATTTTTAATAAAACTAGTGTCAACAGCAAAATCAAATTGTTCAATATTATTTTGACCAATTAAAAACAGCAGATACACCTTATCCTCAATCAATTGTGCAACAGCATTACGATATTGCTGTACTGCATTATTATGATTGATCTTCCCTTTATTCAATTCAGACTTGAGTAACCGCTTTTGGTCAAACTTGTTCTGCAGCAATTGGTAACTCACCCAGGTCCTGTTCGTATCTGCAATCGCCGACCTGATCTTAGCTTCCTGCAATAGAATATCGATATACACTTGCGCAACTGTGTATGCCAGCTCATATTCTGTCTGAGCCTGTGCCGCAGCTGCAATACGATCTTGCAATTTCCCCTCTTTTATTTGCCGGTTGATGGACACATCAAATAACGGCTGATTCAATGTCACCCCTGCTGTTTGCGACCATTTTGTGCCGAATTGAACACTCTTTGTCGCATCGGCAGGGTAGGAAGGATTAAACACGCCAATTGGCAAAATGGAAGTCTGCAAAATAGGGTTATACAGATAGGTATATTCAGCGCTGAGTTGTGGCCAGTATTTACGGTACAGGGCATCGGTTTGCAGCTTTCTGATGCTCAGGTCTGCTCTGCCGGCCTGTATGTTTTTCCTGTTTAAGAACGCATCCTTTATCGCCTTCGATAAAGTTAAACTCCCCTGCCCTTTCGCTGGATGTGAAACCACTGCAAGAAGCAAAATAAATATGCACCAGCTTACGCTGACCTTGTTTGTTCTTTTGGTTGAATGTTCAATATTCATAAAAGCTTTTATCATGTTCACCTAAAAACTGCTGCGGGCTCTACACTCCTTATTCTACTAAGCGCAAAAGATGCACCACTGATCGAGATCATTCCAATTGTTGCAAACATGCCCAGCAGCACCAGTGGAGAAAATGAGAATATTAAACCGGAATTGGCAACGCCTCTTCTGAAACCCTCCAGCAGCAACAGTCCTATCAGAAATCCGACAATAGAAAACACAAGTGCCTGCGTGAGTATCAGTCGGGTTATGTAACCATTACCCGCGCCTATAGCTTTTAATGTTCCGTAATCCTTTAGCCTGTCGAGTGCAGACGAATACATGGTCAGTCCGATGATGAAGAAACCGGCTATCAGTGCAAAAATGATCAACGTACCTGTACTCAATGCGATACCGCTGCTGGATAGTATTTTCTTCACTGAGGACTCTGCAAGTTTCTGAGCTGGCCATGCCCTCACGCCTGTTATGTGTTTATTAATATCAGCCACAACATCATCCGCATTCACACCTGGCTGCAGATTCACTAAAACCGCACTTATTATATTTACCGATTGATTAGAGTAGAATCGCGCCCTTTCAATTGTTGTAACACAAAAACTGCTGCCAAATCCCCTGAACCCCTTTGTCTGCAATGCAAAAAAGGCACGCTTGCCATTGATCTCAAAGTCAGTACCAATGTCTATTGCGCCTCCCAGATTTTTCTTTTCAAAATACTCTCCGCTCACCGCTCCATCCAACTGCAGTTCGCTTGTCTTACCTGCCGCTATTTTCTCCGGTTTAACGATTGCATTTACCTGATTCGCATCTACACCTATTAATGTTATTGCTCCGCTGGTTCCATTCTTATAGTTACACGAAGCTCCTGAAATGAGCAAAGGAAATGCTTCTTTTACACCACTTATACCCTGCACCGCCCTCAGATTGCGCACATCCAGCCTGCCCAATTGATTAACGTCATTCGTTTTGCTATCTACCACCCATATATCTGCTTTTACATCAGTGGCCAACGCACCCATCAGGCCAGAGAGAAAGAAAAATACGCCCAATTGCTGGCCTATCAGAAAGGTACTGATCAGTATGCCTACAATAACACCTATGCTCTTAGCCTTGTCAAACCTGATGAACTTCCACGCAATCTTCAGCATTGTTTCAATTTTTAAGATTACCTGAAATATCTATTACGCATTCAACCCTTGCATTGAGCAACAATTTATCCGGTTGATCAAGCATTATTTTCACAGTCCTCACACGCCTGTCCTCTTTCTCACCCGACTGATCCGTAAACAGCGACTTCTTTTTAAGAAATGAGAAGGCGACATAAACGGTGCCGGTCGAAAGTGTATCGGTTGAGCCAACATTTCTTATCCATGCTTTTTGACCTACAGCAACTTTGTCAGCATAGAGTTCATCTATTTCGCAGACTGCTATTGTTCTACCTAGTGGGCTTATTTGAGCTACCGATTGTTTGGTATCTATCGAGCTACCCGTCAATGTGGTCAACTCCAGTATCTTTCCTGCCACCGGTGCTTTGATCGTCTTTTGTTCCCTTTCAATCATTGCTACATTCAGTGCAGCCTGCGACTGCGTTAGTCTGCTTTTCGACACCGCAACACTAGCTTGCAACCTCTTTAGGTTCGATTGCAGTGTTTTTAAATTTGTATTTGCATCATCAACTACCTGCTGAGTTTCTGCACCTTTAGCCAGTAGCCTCTGCAGGCGCTGTAATTCCGAAACGGCATTGCTGCATTTTGCCTCATACTCACCCAGACTTGCTTCATCCACCTTTATCTGATTCATCTGCGTATTCAGCTCAGAAGTAAGTTGTCTTACTTTAGCATCCTCCAATCGATTGTCCAGTTCAATAATCGGAGTACCGGCACTTACAGTATCGTTTTCGTTTTTAAGTATTTTAAGCACTATACCGTTTACCGGACCATACAGTTGTATGATGTCGCTCTCCGGTTCTATTTTGCCTATACCTACCACCTGGCTCACAACAGAAGCCGCAGCCGATTTTTCAGATGCAGCTTTATCTTTCGCCTCTTTGGCGCCACAGGCACACAAAATTGATAACACTGCAACAAGGCTCGCATATCGTTTCATCATCGGTTTTTATTTTTGACTTAGTTCTTCTTCTATGGGTTTGTCTGATATTGCACCGTCCACTACATAAACTATTCTGTCGGCAAACGGAGTAAGGCGAGTATCGTGTGTAACCACAGCAACCGCCTTGCCTTGTTCAGCCAGTTGTTTCAGTTCTTTCATAACAATACCTACACTTTTTATGTCTAGAGATGCTGTAGGCTCATCACACAGCATCATTTCAGGATCCGTAACTAATGCTCTTGCTATTGCTACACGTTGCTGCTGCCCTCCACTCAGGTCATTGCTCAGATTCTTCAACCTATCGCCCATGCCAACTTTTTCGAGGGCGGCAGTCGCCTTTGCTTTTGATTCCTTTTCACTGATACCTTGCAGGATTAGCGGCATCATCACATTTTCCAGAGCAGTAAGCGGGGCTATAAGATTGAATTTCTGAAAAACGAAGCCTATTTTCTTTAGCCTGATCTGGGCCAGACTCTTTTCATTCAGATCACTTACTTTAATACCATCGATCCACACCTCTCCAAAACTTGGATAGATTACACACCCTAACAAAGACAGTAAAGTAGTTTTACCCGAGCCAGACGGGCCAATGATAAGCGTAAGCTCGCCCGACAACAGATCTACAGTACTAGCCTGCAATGCTGTAATAGTTGTATCGCCGGCTTTGTACTCTTTTCCGGCACCAATTACTTTCGCTATTATCTTTCTTGTTGGCAACATCAACCCAGCATTATTTATGTAAATTAGGCTAATCGCAAGTGGCAAATACTGACCCCTATCATGTTGTTCAGGCGATACCGTATTTAATATTCAATACCAGAACAAGATACTTGCCAAACTCGGGAAAAGGCGCTCTCAAAATAATAACCGTACAACCACAGACCTCTTAAAAATAATAAATATTCTCAAACAAGTATTGGCACTAAATCATGTTTAGATTGGACTAGTGGCTCAAAGTCACATGCTTAATTTTTCGGTTACCGCTTCATAAAACCATCCACTTAATTCCAGTGGCAAATCTTATTCTAGAATTATTGATTCGTAAAAGATGACTTACAACTTAGTTTTTTGCCGAAGCTTCTGCTGGCTTAGCATTCAGCACTGCATCAAGTTTTTCTTCGAGTTGGCTACCACGCAAGTCATGAGCTATGATCTTACCATTGGGATCGATCAGAAAATTAGACGGAATAGCACGAACATTATAGGCAGTAACTGCCGGCGACTTAAATCCTTTGTAATCGGTTACTTGGGTCCATACAAGCCCGTCGTCTTTAATAGCTTTCTGCCAGGCATCTTTCTGGTTATCAAGAGATACTCCCAATACTGTAAAGTTCTTATCCTTAAACTTCTCATAAGCAGCCACGACATTCGGGTTCTCGCCCCTGCATGGCCCGCACCACGAAGCCCAGAAATCAAGCAATACATATTTGCCTCTAAACGATGACAAAGAAACCTCCTTACCCTCAGCATCAGCCAATGTCACCTCGGGAGCTACAGCACCCGAATCAACTGAATTCGCTGGTTTGCTGGGCCTCATTTGCCTCGCTGCAACCTTCGTATAGTATTCAGCATAGTCTCTCGACATTTGGGTATTGGGGAAACGCCGCCCCAAACTTTGCGAAAATGCCTCCAGGTAATGTTTCTCAGATTCGGGGTTAAGTATTCTTGCTGCAAAAATGGCGTTAGGCTGATAGGCAGTCGTATCTGCATAGTGCTCCACATACTGCGTAAAATGCTGACGCAAGTCTGCAAAATCATTACGTGCCACTGTGAGCAGGCTATCATTATTCCTTGCCTGTAAAGAATCAAGCACAATGCTCATCGTATTGAAATCACGCAAATGCTCCCTGATCGAAACTAAAAAATTCCTCAAATCCTCAGAAGGCTGCGAACCACCGACGGTATAATTTTCCAGCGTGTTCCAATCGGCATCAACCTTTATGTTACCTTTATCTACCGATAGCAGAATGTACTTGTTCTTACGAAAATGAAGCCTGTATAGCCCCGGCTCAGGTGCCACCCCCGATAATTCAAAATGCCCGTCTGACTTAGATTTTTCAGAATCAACGATTGTGATCTGATCATTGGCGCTCAACTGCTCAAGAATAACGGTCTGTTCCGGCAATCCGGCAATATTACCAATCACCCTGAAACGGCGGTCATTGCTGCTACAGGCAGTCAATCCGGATAACGCAATAAGTATAAAGAGTAGTTGTTTTGATCTCATCCGGGCACATTAATCGTTAATCAACCCAAAATTAATAAGTCAAACGTCAAGAAATGCCTAAAATTTCAGAAAACACACACACCAGGCACTGAAATTATTCCATTTAGTTTATATTCCTTGGTAATTGCTCAACACGTCTCAAAATACGCGCCCCACAAATAATAAAACCTTTAGCTTTGCGTTATCTCCCAAAAACCTATTTATGAAAAAATCTATTTTCGTCAGTCTGTTCGCCCTTATGTCCGCCGTCGCATACACGAGCTGCAACAAAAATTCCAACAACTTTTCAACAGCCGACCATACGGCTCAGGTCACAATACCACATTCTTGGAAAGGACCCGCTTACGGATATTTCAAAGGAGATACTACAAATCCTCCCGATACGACACATTACGAGTGGGCGAAAATATACAACCGGGTGATCTCGGATACCACATTTATCATTTCAAAAATTGATGGCTTTGCTGTAAGTGCATTTGGCGTAACGCTCAATTACCGACTGACCGACTCTTCGAACAAAACGATGAGGTTCGATTCTATCGTTACAGGAACATTGAACTGTGTTTTGTACTACCAATACGAAAAAGACAGTATGAGCCTTGAATACCACACGGTGTCAGGTACTAACCCGATTTCCGAACAGTATTATCAGACAAATGTTTTCCTGCAAACACATTAACAAATTGCTGCGTAAAAAAGAGATGGCGGAGTCATTGAGTAAATCACTCATTGACTCCGCCATAGGTTACCTAATTTAAATTGTAAATTTCTTACTCTGCTAATCTGAAACCAAGAGAATTTGCTTTGGTTTTTGGCACGTAAGCTGCACGCCTTGTAACTGTCAGCTCAGATTCGTTGCTGGCACATGATCCCCCGCGCACCACGTGCGATATACCACCTGAAGGTCCGCCTGGGTTCTCCACTGTATTCTTACTGCCATAGGAATTTGCATACCAGTCGGCCACCCACTCTTCCACATTCCCCGACATATCATATACCCCAATTTCGTTTGGCTTTTTCCTGCCTATGCAATGCACATGATCTCTCGAATTGCGCTGATACCAGGCCACATCCTGTGCCAGTTTCTTGCCGGCAAATCTTTTACCTTCTTTGTCTCTGTCCGGTACCCTTGCGCCCTTATCAGAGATCAGGAATTCATTTACACCACCACGTGCTACACCTTTGTAACGTTTTACAAGTTCTTCTTTTACTCCACCACGTGCAGCATACTCCCATTCAGCCTCAGTGGGCAGACGGTAATGCCTTCCGGTTTTTGTATTTAGTTTTTCTATAAAATCCTGCACGTCTGCAAAGTCTACATTGGTTACGGGGCACTCATCGCATTTAAACTGCGAGGGGTTATTTCCCATGATCGCCTTCCATTGGAACTGTGTAACCTCGTAAGTGCCAATTGAAAAATCCTTCAGCTTAACAGTATGAGCTGGCTTCCTGTCTGCGGCCTCATCATTGCTACCCAGATCAAAACTACCACCCTCTACCTTTGTCATGTAGATAGGCAGAGCCTCAGTACTTGTTTTGTTGTACTTTCTCTGCGCCAATACAGGTTGTGCTATCAGTACAATTAATATGCAGGCTGCAACTCGTCTCATATGTTTACTGTTGTTTTAATAATTTTTATGCGTCTTTACATTAATTCATCATTTCCACCACCTTCGTCGGCTCCATATTGGCATTACGAATAGCTATGTTCTGTGCCACCTTTCCGGCAATACTGATAAATGCATCTTTCGAAACCTGATCATCATTCACCACAGCAGGTATTCCGGTATCTCCACCCTCCCTGATGCTCTGCACTATCGGTATTTCACCCAAAAATGGCAGATCAAACTGGTCAGCCATTTTCTTAGCACCTCCCTTCCCGAAAATATAATATTTATTCTCAGGCAGTTCCTGCGGTGTAAAATAAGCCATATTTTCAACAATTCCGAGTATCGGCACATTGATCTGTGGTTGTTTGAACATCATGATCGCTTTTTTAGCGTCCGCCGATGCTACAGCCTGCGGTGTAGATACGATAACCGCACCTGTAATTGGTACAGTTTGTACCAACGTCAGGTGTATATCACCTGTGCCCGGCGGCAGATCTATCACCAGATAATCCAGATCCTGCCAGTACACATCGGTAATAAACTGCTTCAATGCAGAACTAGCCTGCGGACCGCGCCAGATCACTGCCTGCTTCTCATCTATCAGCAATCCTATAGACATCGCTTTTATACCGTATCGCTCCAGCGGTACTATCATACCCTTTCCATCAATCTCGGTCATTTGCGGTCTTTCATCGCGCATTCCCAGCATCATCGGTATTGACGGGCCGTGTATATCAGCATCCAGCAATCCGACTTTCGCCCCCTCCTGAGCCAGTGCTATAGCCAGATTCACTGATACAGTAGACTTCCCTACTCCACCCTTACCCGAAGCCACAACTATAATGTTCCGAACCCCGGGCAGCATCGCTTTATTGTCCTTTCGGTTGTTGGTTACATTGGCAGTCATGTTCACAGTTACGACAGCTTCTTTATCCACAAGCAGACGGATGGCATTCACGCATGCCTTTTCTATCATATCCTTCAGCGGACACGCCGGAGTAGTCAACACAACCGTAAATGAAACATTTTTGCCATCTATTGCAATATCCTTCACCATATTCAACGTCACCAGATCCTTACCCAGATCCGGTTCCTGCACCTGGCTCAACGCCTCGATCACTGCCTCTTTTGTTATCATAATTTCCCTGTTTATCTAAAGCACAAAAGTAAGGGAATCGGAGAATTAAATATTGGTCATGTGGTACCTGCGGTTATACGAAAGAATATGAACTACAATTGATTTCGTCTCTGTCATTCATATTTATACATCTTTTACCGTATTTATTGATATTTTAAGAATTCACCGTGGAAACTTGCCCCTGCATTACCAGTTTATTAAATCCCGTATTCAATTATATAAATTATACCTAATTAACTAATATTACTTCAACCAAATCAAATTCCCGGCAACAAAACACACCGAAAAATAATTTTCCCTGCTTTTGTCCCCTACTTCCAAAGCCGTTCGTTATTACCATACAAATCAAACAATTCACTTTCAAAAACCAACAACATGACAGAATCATTAAAACACTCAGCGCTAATTCTCAAACTCAATGAGCGCCTTTTTGTGAATGCACTTGCAGGTGTTACCGACTCACAAGCTACCCACCGTATCAGCGAACACAACAATCCCATAGTTTGGATAGCTACACACACAGTTTGGGCGCGCTACAATATGGCCGCTATGCTGGGTAAGCCAGGCGAGAACCCATACAACGGACTGTTCGAGAATTTCAAGGCTTTTGATGCATCCATGCAGTTGCCTGCCATTGCAGACATCATTACAGAATGGAAAAAAGCAACCGTTCTTCTGAACGAAGGGCTTGAATCAGTTTCAGAAGGCCATTTGGGAGGAGATGCCCCTTTCAAGAATCCAACCGGCGACTTTACCATAGGCGGTACAATTGCTTTTTTGGCACAACACGAAAGCTACGATATCGGGCAGTTGGGCTTCTTAAAGAAATTCCACACCAATGAGCCTATGAGCTACAACTAATTTTCATCAGATTAATCCTTTATATTTAATTATCAAAAACACAAAAAATGAAACAGTTCTTATTAATTCTGCGCGGCGGCAGACCGGCAGCAAGCAAAACAGAAGAAGAAAGCAAAGCTGAAACCGCGGCTTGGAACGTATACATGGGCAGCCTTGCTCAAAACGGCCACATGGCAGGCGGCGTACCCTTGGTGAGCGGTGGTAAATCAGTTTCTGCCAGCGGAATAACAAATGAACCCGTAACATCATCGCCCGAAGGGATCGTTGGCGGCTACCTGCTCATCAATGCAGAAAGCCTGGATGCGGCTGCGGCGTTGGCTGATGCGTGTCCGCACAAAAACTACAACGGTCACGTTGAAGTTCGTGAAATTGCACCAATGCCGGCGATGTAATTCCTAAAACCTCAAAATTAAAAACATGTCAGAGTTCTTATTATTATTCAGAGGTGGCGATGGCCCCTCGGCACAGGAATCGCCCGAAAAATGGCAGGCTCATATGCAGAAGTGGATGCTGTGGATGAGCCAATTGCAAGAGCAGGGTAAACTAATAGGCGCACAACCACTAAGAGGTGGAGGCAAAGTGTTGAGCGGCACTGCAGCTGTTGTTACCGACGGCCCTTATATGGAAGGCAAGGAAATGGTAGGTGGCTACCTTATATGCAAAGCCTCCGACTATGCCGAGGCCGTAGAAATCTCTAAAGGCTGTCCTATTCTTGAATTCGATTCAGGCTCAGTAGAAGTGCGGGAGATCAATGTAGTATCCATGCAGTCATAGCAAAGGGCTGGACCAATTCAGGCACCTTCCGCTGGTGATTATCGGAAGCGCATGCCTGAGAAATCCGTTCTTAATTTGACTTAACTTGCAACAAAGTACATTTTTTGAAACAGCCTGCGCTCAACAACAATATCCATTTACTGGCAGACCATCTTTTCCGGCACGAATCGGGAAAGATGGTCGCTGTTTTGACGCGCCTGTTCGGAATGCACAATCTGGAGCTGGCCGAAGATGTGATGCAGGAGGCTTTTGCAAAAGCACTCAAGGAGTGGACTTTTGGCTTGCCACCGAACCCCTCAGGCTGGCTGATGCTTACTGCTAAAAACAAAGCTATAGATGTCATAAGGCGCGAACGGTACAGTAAAGAGTTTGCGCGAGAAACAAGTATGCTCCTGCGCTCAGAATACACTACTGCACCGGTTGTAGAAAAACTGTTTATGGAGTACGAAATTCAGGACAGTCAGCTGCGCATGATATTTGCTTGCTGCCACCCTGCCCTTGCCCCTGCCGACCAGATAGCACTCACGCTTAAAACCTGCTCGGGATTTGGCGTACAAGAGATTGCAGCGGCACTTCTTTCCAACTCCGAAACCATTAAAAAGAGGCTGCAGCGCGCTAAAAACACCATCATTGAGAAGAAAATAAATTTCGACATTCCGCTGGGTAGTGATCTAAAAAACCGGCTGGATATTGTGCTGCATACATTGTATCTGCTTTTTAACGAAGGCTACAAATCATGCGACAAAGAAGAGATCATTAGAAAAGATCTTTGCGAAGAAGCCCTGAGGCTGGCTTTGCTGCTTACAAAAAACAACATCACCAATCTCCCCAAAACTAATTCGTTGGTTGCTCTGATGACCCTCCTGGCTGCTCGACTTGATTCACGTCTGAATGAGGATGGCGAGATAGTTTTGCTCGCAGATCAGGACAGAAGCAAGTGGAACGCTGAACTGATGCGTATTGGTTTGCATTACCTGAATATGGCTGCTGAAGGAGAAGAACTAAGCACTTACCACCTCGAAGCTGCTATTGTGGCCGAGCACAGCATGGCTAAAAGCTTTCAGGAAACCAACTGGCAAAACATTGTTAATCTATACGATCATCTCGCTCAGATGAACCCATCCCCTACTGTACACCTCAACCGTGCCGTGGCACTCAGCAAACTAAAAGGAAATGAGGCCGCCATAAATGCGATAAAAGCTATTGACGATATAGAAAAACTGGAGAACTCTCAATACCTCTTCCCGGCTGTTCTGGGAGAGCTATATGCCAATATCGGCGACAAAGCCAAAGCAGGGTATTATTTCAAAATAGCCATCAGCCTTACTTCCTCTGCCCAGGAAAAAAAATTGCTCGGAAAAAAAATGATTTTTCCCGAGCAATAGCGGCAATCTTTTAACGGTCAATTTCTTTTAATGCGCCAACGGCATATTGATAACAACTGCATCATCATTAACAGTTATTGTACCTGCACCGGCCGGAATATTTGAACTTGCCGGCAGGCCAAGCGCACTGGTTACAAAAGGAGGCAATTGAAATGCTGCAGGAAATGAATAGGTTCCGCTGGTGCTCGCATACCGTGCGTTGTTAAGCTGCTTTTCCCTCAATGCGCTCATGCTATACGATATGGTTATTTTGTTCATATCCCCTGTATTTATTTTAAATATTACAGGAATTGCATTCCCGTCCACAGCCTGATTATCGTTTACTGAGCAAAATCCAAGCCCATCACACAATGCAGCACCAGGTGCGGCGCCGGGAACCTTTTGTCCCATTTCCGCGAAACCAGAAACAGATTTCACTGTATTACAACTACTGATTAACATTACAAATAAAATAGGCAGAGCGATTAATCGCAATTTTAGATTCATTTTCATACAATAAAAGTTTTAAACGTTTGGTGATTTTTAATGTTTTTTATGTTTAATGTTTTGCAAATTAGTTATTAAAGTGTATTTTTTTATTATTTTTATCGATGTTTTTTTCAACAAATTTCACATGGCTTTCAAAACATATAATAACAGGTTGGCCATTTTAATCTTTGTTGTTACCCTTTTTGTCGGAATACATTGCTCCGCCCAATTGCAAAACAACCATATAGATTCAATAATTCTAGCAATTCAAAAAGAGCCATCTGATTCTGACAAAATATCTAAACTAGTCAATTATAGCAAATCACTAAAATGTGTTGACAGCACTTACAAAATACAAATTGGCAGATTAGCACTAGAATTAGCCAATAAAATTGGTTGGAAAAAAGGTGTAGTTATTTCAAGTTTTGATATTGCCAACTGTTACGCAGATTGCATGCACAGGCCTGAAGCAAATAAGTATTTTCAATTGGGCATAGACGCAGCAAGAGACTCCAGAGATACGCCGGCAATAGCACTAGGCCTCGTATTAATGGCACAGGCATATGGAGAGCTCAATTTATTTGCCAAAAAAATAGACTGTTATCAGGAGGTTTTAAGCCTAAAAACGCCTCCCCAAAGAAAAACAGGAGTGTATTCAAACATGGGAAGTGCTTATGCAAACATTGGCGATTACAGTATAGCCATGACTTGCTACGATAGCGCACTCCATATTCTAGATGAATTCATTAAATCAGAAAAAAAACCGACTAGTTTGGATACTCAATCAAAAGCAGTATTGAGACTGGCTATAGGCGATATTTATCTAACCATTCGTGATTTTGAAAAAGCTCTTCGAAACTATCAAAACGCGCTGTTACTATTTGAACTAACAAAAAAGAATGAAGCCAGAGTAAATGTGCTAACCTCGATAGGCAAAACCTATCAAGCGATGGGGAGTTATGATCTTGGAATCAGTAATTTCAAAAAGGCGCTTGAAATTTGTAAATTGGAAGAAAAGGAAAGCAACTTCGATATTAAAAAGCAGATCATTTTCGACCAACTCGGTCGGTACTTTTTTGATAGAGGACATACCGACAGTGCTTTTTTTTATGCCAATAGTTCTTTGTTGCTAATAGAGCGAAACCCTGAGAGTAGCGAACTACCGGTAACTTATACCTTGCTGGGCGAGCTGTATGCAAAGACCGGCAAATTTGATAAAGCCATCCACTTCCTCAACGGCGCAATTGCTTTCTGCAAAAAATCAGGAGCCCTGGAAATCGAAAAAGATGCCCTTTTTGCGCTCAGCAACCTGTATGGCCAGATGAACCAACCTGCAAAAGCACTGGATGTTTACAAAAACTACATAGCGGTTAGAGACAGCGTCTTCAGCCTCGATAAAGCCAAAGAAATTACCCGACACGATATGAATGCTGCATTTGAAGAAAAGCAGGCCGCTCAGAAGGCAGAACAGGAAAAGGAGAATGCAATCCAAAAAACTGTTATGGAACTTACTCTCAAGCGCCAACATTTTGCTTATCTGGTCTTTACAGTAATCATCATACTCTTAGTGATCGTGGGTATACTTTTTTATACCAGATCCAAACTCCGCGAGAAGCTGGAAATGCAGATGGCAATCACCAGCGAACGAACAAGAATAAGCTCAGAAATGCACGACGATATGGGCTCAGAACTATCCAAGATATCCCTGCTGAGCGAAATTGTAAAGCAGAACGTAAAAGAGCAAAACAGCGAGTCGCACCTCATCAACATTTCCCGGTCAAGCAAAGAATTGCTCGATAGATTGGGCGAAATCGTATGGTCTTTGAACGACAAATATGATAAACTGGACAACCTGATCATCTATATCCGCCGCTTTGCTATGGAGTTCTTCAACTCTACAGATATCGATTGCAAAGTCATTACCCCGGAGCATGTTCCCGACTTACCTATAGACGGCGAAATGAGAAGGAGCGTGTTTCTATTGGTAAAAGAAGCATTACATAATGCGCTCAAACATTCAAAAGCAGATCTGGTAACTGTTACAATTACGATCATTGACCAGTACATTAACATTGTAGTAGCTGATAACGGAATCGGAATTGACGAACATGCGTTATCAGAGTTCGGAAATGGATTGGATAATATGAAAAAAAGGGTTGCTGACCTGAAAGGCAGCATCGACTTTGCCACAACGAATGGGGTTACCATCACCTTCAAATTCCCATTGCCTGTGACTGGTACTACCCATAAATGGTTATGAATATTATTCAATGTTCCAGTACTTTTACATTTTAGTTTATGCCAGCTATAGAAGTTGCTATCATCGAAGATAAAGACGAAATAAGGGAAGCTATTAAAACCCTTATCAACAGCACCAATGGATTCTCGTGCACCCATGCCTGGAGCAACGGCATAGTTGCGATCAAAGAATTACCATCCCTCCGCCCCGATGTAGTAATGGTGGACATCAATATGCCAGAAATGAACGGAATTGAATGCGTGAAGAAGCTCAAACCACTTATGCCTCGCACCCAGTTCATGATGCAAACTGTTTACGAAGACGACGACAATATCTTCAATGCGCTGCGGGCAGGCGCTTCGGGCTACATACTCAAAAAAACATCTGCCTCAAAAATGCTCGAGGCAATAACAGAACTGTATAATGGCGGTTCACCAATGAGCGCTGAGGTGGCCAGGAGAGTGGTGTCTGCTTTGCAGGTAAATAATAAACCAAACTCGGAAGACGTACTTACCGACCGCGAACGGGAAGTGCTCAGACTGCTTTCTAAAGGTTATATCTACAAAGAGATAGCCTCAGAAATTCATGTGGAATATGAGACTGTCAAAAAGCATATTCAAAACATATACGCCAAATTGCACGTTCAAAACAAGGTAGAAGCCATAAACAAAGTCTTTCCTAAATAGCGGCTTTACCATCCAATTTTGCTGCCCACATCTTCAGTGTGGTGTTCCTTGCTGCACCTCAATCAGCCATATTTAACCATTTCCCTACCGGCATTACCATAAATGGTTATTGCCCGATTTTACACGCCAGGGTACTTTTGTATCGTTTTAAAACAGTATGCATTTCAATCCGGATGAATGCAGGGAGCAAGCTGAAAATCCAAAAAAAACGAGTAAGCAACCGGTCGCCGAAAAGGTAGCAGAGTAGGCAGTAAAGTTGAAAATTTAAAATTATGCCAAACATTGAAAAACCGCTCACACTGAAAGAAGCGGAAAAGCACTTTAAAACAAGAGGTGCCAACAAAGAAACACCTATCAGTATTAACCAACGTTTTCACGTGCAGGCAGAAAAAGAACCCGAAGTTAAAACCAGGTTGGTACCTGTAAAGAGGGACGAGCAAAAAATAAGCTGGGAGGTGCAGGTGGAAATTAACGGCGTGAAGGCGGGTGGACGCGCACTACCCGGCTTGCTGAAGGGTACGCCGGTAAAAATCGGAGCCAGAGAGATAGACGAACAGAAATTGGCAACACAGCTAACTTCATTTATCCCTGACCACCTCGGATTTAACCTAAGCCCATTGGATATCCAGAAAGGCATCAAAACTATACAGGCTGCATTAGATGACCGCCGCGTGCCCACAACAATTTTTGGCGCTGACAACCGCCGCACATTTAGAGACACAACCTATCCGTGGTCTACTGTGGGTCTGGTAGAAACTAACAGGGGAACCGGATCAGGGGTAATGATAGGCCCACGTCACTTGCTTACAGTAAGCCATGTTATTGACTGGACAGCTCCTGCCGGGTTTGCGGCAGACTGGGTGCGTTTTACCCCATCGTATTTTGATGGCACTGCACCATTTGGTGTTGCTTACGGTGAACATATTTACTGGTATGTAAAAGAAGATGGCGATGGTTTCATATCCGGAAATGAAGGCAATTTCGACTATGTTGTTGTAGTACTAGACAGCCGCATGGGAGAAACTACCGGCTGGATGGGTGCAAGAGGATATGATGACGCCTGGGATTCACTGGCTGCATGGTCTCACATGGGTTACCCCGGAGACTTAAACGGAGGACAGCGCCCCACATGGCAGGGTAGCTTTAAAGTAGATGGCACTGACGATGCGGGCCAGTCTATGTTGCATAAAGCCGATGTATTCCCCGGACAATCAGGTGGGCCAGTGTTCGGTTTCTGGGCCGGAGATGTTGGACCAAGAGCAATTGCTGTACAATCGTGGCAGAACAGCTCTAACAATGGAGCCAGCGGCGGCATGGACCTTCGCGATCTGGTAGCAAAAGCCAGAACAGAATTTGCATAGTAGTATAAGTGGGTCTCGGTATCAGCAAAAAACTTAGTCCCGAATTCTCCGGCGAGTTGCTTTTTCAGGAACTCGCCGGCAAATAGGGTGCATTACTGTTACAAAAAGTAAAGTAGTATACATATCTATTCAAAGCCATCAACAAAGCATTTCTCTAATAGTAGCGTTTATAACGCATTTTAATGCTCTCATCTTCTGCAAGGTGAAGGTTGCGGTGCCTACATTAACCAACCTTTACCCTTTCTCCTGCCGGCATTACCAGAAATGGTTATTGCCCTCTGATAACTGCCGGGGTAATTTTGTATCGTTTTAAAACAATATGCATTCCAATCCGGAAGAATGCTGGGAGCAAGCTGAAAATCCCAGAAAAACGAGTAAGCAACCGGTCGCCGAAAAGGTAGCAGAGTAGGCACATGAAAACAATAATTATGAAGTACGTATTTAAAGGCAACCTGAGAGGCTACATCTGCAACGACTGCCTCTTGCCACTCAACAATGTAAAAGTGCTCGTCTATAATGCCCGAGACACCAAAAACGAAACTGTACTGGCAACTGCCGCCGCGAAAGAAACCTTCCATCAACTAGATGGCAAGGAAGTAAAAGCGAAAATAAAAACGGTGATAGCTGAGGCTACGCCCGACGTAAACGGCAACTTTGAATTTACACTATCTGACAAGGATTATAAGGGTGGGGCTCTCGATATTGATTTCGAATGTGGATCAGTTCCGTTCAAATGGCCACATCCGGTAAGAGTAGAGCAGGAGCTATGGTTTCACATCACCACTTTGCAACCCACATGGAGGCAAGGCAGGGATGAAAACACCATGTCGTTTGCATGGGAGTATATTTTATCTTCAGCTTATTTCTGCCGCATTCTCAGCCTGTATCGGGCATATATCATTTGTGGGCGCATAGTAAACTGTGAAACTCGCCAACCTCTGGATAATATTAAGGTTGCAGCTTTCGATGTCGACTTGCTGCAGGATGATGCGCTTGGATCCGGTATCACCAATACAGACGGTAAATTCATGATCTTCTATCAGGAAGCAGACTTCTCAAAAACAATATTCAATTGGCTAAACGTGGAATGGCCTGCCGGACCTGATATCTACTTCAAATTCTATGATGCACTGAAAAATACACTCATCATGGCTGAGAACCGCAATGTAGGACATACTCCCGGCCGTGAAAACAGAGGAAACTGCTTTTGCGTAGATAATCTCTGCCTGAAATTCAAGCGTCCCGACAGACCAGGCGACGGAGATGTGGTACCTGCTTTCTTTAATAAAGTAGGCTATTACAACATCGACGACAGCATTGTTCCGGGTATCAGCAACGCTACAGGCAGAACTAACGAAGGCCAGGATAATGCCTTTACCGGCTATATGAGATTAAATGGAATTTGCCTCCGGGTAACTCAGCAAATGCTGTCGAATACCGTTTCCTGATCGACAAATTGGATGGATCACCACCTTTCGTTGTGCCTACTGCCTGGATAGCGCCAACATTGATTGGTTCTCTCATAAAGAATATAACTCCGTTGCACCCATGGCTGCCACCGGTCAGAACTGAAGAATTCTGGTTAAATAATCCGGGTGCGCCAAATAATGTAATGCCTGATGCAGATGGCTGGATCAAAGCTCCACGTATTTGGGATAACAGAGTAGACATTGGTGCCGGCATGTTCCTGCCTACTATGGATGGACAGTACACTTCGTTGCTGTATCTCGACAGCACCAAACTCGTTAACCTTTCTTTCGACCTGAATTTACCGGCTCCGCCACATAAAGCAGGAGACACACTGTCGCCATCAGACAGATTCCCTGGTCCTGATAAAGTGTTCCGTATCATTGCAGAATGGAGAGATCAATCCGCAATTGTTCCGAATCCGAATCCGGTTGCACAAAACATCCTCCAGAAGATCAACATCTGGAACGGTTCATTTACTTACTTGAGGCATCCGCATTGGAACGCAAGCAACGGTGCTCACGTAGGTGTAAATATGATCGATGTACTTGAAGTTGAAGTAACTGATACCGGATGCGGAAAGGTCAACAATCTGGTGACACTTGAATATTCTTGCTATCATCCATATATTGCATCAATTACCGGAAGAATAGAAGGACCCACTACACCGGGTATCCCAATCAGTTTCACCATTACACCGAACGCTTTAACGCATGAGGCCAGTGGTTCAATGCCCTTTGATTTTACCGGCAAACCAAATTGTGCCTACCTTGCCAAAGTGGCCACCCACTACAGGTTGACTACCGGCTACGGCAGAAATGATAGAGGCGATCTTTGGGATGAGGATTATCTTGCTTTCTGCAAAGGATAATGTATATTTAAATTCGTTCACAAAAGGGCTGTTTCCTAAAAGATCGGGAAACAGCCCTTTTTTATGTTTCGAATTTGAAAGCTTAAATACGCAGTAAATATTTTATATTTCCTTCATCATGTTCGCTTTTTATTAATTTTCCATTAATAAACCTGGTTCCTTTCCCCCGGATTCGTTAATTTTAGATAATGTAATAGTACTCTACCCAACCATTTCTAAAATGGAGCAGTCTATTATGTTGTTTAGTATTAATAACCAATATACTTGTCTATAGCTTTGGCATATACTACCACGGGCCATGCCAGTGAGTTGGAACAGCTCATTCAAGGATGCATCCTCAACGAAAGGGGTGCACAAGAGAAGCTATACCATCTATTTTATCCAAAAATGATGGCTTTGGTAAGGCGGTATATTGATCATGAGATGCAGGCGGAAGAAGTAATGAACAATGGCTATCTAAGGGCTTTTCAGAAGATACAGCAATATAATTTTCAGGGTTCTTTTGAAGGCTGGTTAAGAAAGATCATTTTTCATGCGGTGGCCGACTATGTAAAGGCAAATGCCCGTTACAGCGAGAAAGTGGTAATGGTAGAAAAAGATGAGTGCGTACACAAAGATCATGCTGATAAAATGTATTACGATCAGTTGCTCAGTCTGGTACATCAGCTACCTGAAGCAACCAGAAATGTTTTTAATATGTATGTTTTAGAGGGCTTTACGCATAAAGAAATAGGCAATATTCTTGGCATCAGTGAGGGAACATCAAAATGGCATTTATCGGAAGGAAGAAGGGTTTTAAAGGAAAAAATAGAAAAACAGGAACTGCATTTTAAGATGTAGATATAGTTGAAGTGTAAAAAGTGAAGTAATAGCATTATTAAAAAATAAAATTTTATCCACATGGATAATAACATGATAAATATCGATGACCTTGTCAGGCAGCGATTGTTGGGGGGCGAAGAGCATGAGCGAGCGGGCGCATGGGGGCGAATGAATGAATTGCTCGAGAAGGAAATGCCACGTAAAAGAGGCATCATTCTTTGGCGCCGCATGTTTGGCGGTCTGGCTATCCTTGCATTGCTTGGCGGTCTAAGCTTAGGCGGCTATGAACTCAATTCTTTTGTTCGCAACCAGAATGGCAACAACAACTCCGGAATCGCTGATGCTGCGGTTCCAGCGGTTGGTAGTACTTCGGCTGCTGACGCTGCAAAACCTGCGGCAAGTTCTGAGAACAACACTAAACAAATTGCGGCCAACTCTGTTGTTGAAAACAACCAACCTACAAGCAACAAAACAGCAAGCAGCAACAATACACAGCACGAAGCAAATAATAATAATAATAATAACCAAAATCATACTTCAGTAAATACAACAGCTGCCACTAAAACTGCAGTAACCAATGATAACAATTCCAGCACCAACCAAAACGTAACCAGCAATAACACAAAACAAAATCAAACTACCGGTTCTTCGATTGCCGTATCAAAAACGGTAAAAACAAACGAACGTAAGCAACCATCTAACAACAAAGAAGGTAAAACTGATAATACTGAAAACCTTTCTAAGGAACTAGCTGTAGCTACTTCAAACAAATCGGAACAAATAAAAGCAGCATCGAAATCTGAGAAAACAGCTGTACACAACAAGACTCAGGTTTCTGCAACTAATAGCACTAAGGATGTAGCGAATACCAAACAAAACACTACAGTAAAACACCATTCATCTGTAAAAACAAATACCGGTATTGCAGTTGCAAGCACTGTAGCTCCAGTGTCGACATCTGTTGCTGAACCATTGCCAACTGCGGGCGATGAAAGCACTGCCCGCACAATCAACAATCCTGCTGAACATCCGGTTGCCGGAGTGGATAACAAACAACCAAAGCAGCATAATGACAAAAAAATTGCAGGGCATAAATCATCTACTCATAAAAACAGTCTGTCTGTATTGAGTAGTGCAGCACCGTCTGTGGGCAGCGAGAAAACTGCAAGCAGCAAACCGAGCGGCACTGAAACAGCAGTAGCAGACCAACCTAGCCACACTGTTGCAGTGAAACATCAGCCAAAAACTGTTATCAAAACTGCTGCTGTACATAACAACAAAATAATACCTGCAGCAGCTACAACGGTAAAACCAGCTACTCACACAACAGCTAAGCTGCCTGCTGCCGCAAAAACTACCGCAGCCGAAAAAACTGCTAAAACCGGAAGTAATGAAAAAGAACTACCGGCTGTAAGCACCCGTAAGGGCACAAGAACTATTGAGAAAATGGTGGTCTTCCAGCGATCAATTAAGAATGCCAACAAGGAATACTCACTGCACCTGGATACCATTTCGCAGGAAACAATTTCGCAGGAATACGAACTTGCTATGGGTATGAAGAAGAACGCACAGAAAACAGGTACTGAAGTTGCCGCTTCTCCTGATGCAGATGGCGATACTTCACCATTCAAACCAAATGCGTCTTCGTCTTCAGAGTCAAGCTCATTTGCAGCAAAAGAAAACAAAGCCAAACAATCAAAAGGATCAATGGCACTGGAGAACCTGAATGCAGCCTTTAACGATATCAAGTTCCACGCCAGCAAATCAACTTTTGCATTGGGCATGACTGCTGGTATCAATGCTACTTTCTTTGGCCCTAACAGCTTCAAAGGCTTCCAGTTTGGCTTAACAGGTAAACTGACCTTCAGCGATGCATTGGCACTGATGGGTGAACTGAAATATTTCCACCGTATCAATAATGGCTACACACTTAATGACGATTACTATACCTATACACCGGCAGCTGGCGGTGGATATATCCGTGAAAAAGTGTTGAACCCATACAGTATTTCGACGTTGCACAGCATTGAGCTGCCTATATCACTTCGCTACTCAAAAGGTAATTTCGATTTCTTCTTTGGGCCAAACGTAGTTTATACATTCAGCATCAACGCTGGTGACTATCCTACAACCCAACATAATAATACACCTGTGGTTGTAGCTGCCCCAGGCAACGATACAAAAGGCCAGATCAATGCAGGTGATTTCAATTCACGCTTCGGTCTCGGCTACCTGTTTGGTGTTTCTTACCAGATCTCTCCAAAAGTATCTATCGACCTAAGGGATGTTCAGACCATCTGGGACAATGCATCTACTGATGGTGCAAAAAGAATTTCATCGCAGTTATACAGAAGCCCTTCATTCCAGTTGTCAATTGGTTATCGTTTTGGCGGCAATAAAGACAAATAAAATCAGGAGTGAGGAAATATAAAAAACGGGAGTGTGCGCTCCCGTTTTTTTATTGGATAAAATCAGCCAAAAAGACCACTAAACCTCATTGGCCTTACCCATTGCATTGTGTTTCATCTGGCGGGTAAGTTCAGTTCCGAAATAGATTTCTATCTGTCTTTCGATAAAGTAGATAGCGGGTGTAAGAATCAGTGCCATACAAAATTTGTAAGAGTAATTCATCAGGCAAATTGCCAGTACACGCTGGTAAGACCATCCCTTACCTATCTTAAATGCAATGAACAGCACTATAAAACTATCTATCAGCTGCGACACTATTGTAGACCCTGTAGCCCTGAGCCACACATGCCGCTCGCCAGTTGCTTTCTTAATCTTGTGAAAGATCCATACATCCAAAATCTGGCTCACCAGAAAGGCCGTGATACTACCAACGATGATCCACATACCCTGCCCGAAAATACTGGAAAATGCCGCCTGCATATCCGGCACACCGGCATCCTTCTGACTGCCGGTCCAGAAATTGGTATCGGCAGGTACACTGATCGAGAAATAGAACATAACAAACGCATAAACTAATATCCCGACCGCGATAAAGGATATCCGCCTTACGATCTTTGGTCCGTAATACTCATTTACGATATCTGTCATAATAAACTCTATAGGCCAGAGCAAAACACCACAGCTCAGCGTAAATGTAAGTCCATCTTCCCCCAGCAAACTAAACGGATGAGGCTGATACCCGAAAAAACGCTCGAGAGAGAATAACTTATTGCCAATACACTCGGCGATAAGGGCGTTGGCGACAAAAAAACCCGAAAAAAACATCAATAATCTGGTGGGCTTATCGGCAAATATTTTTTTGATCATTAGGTCGAATTATAAAAAATTCATGAATAGTAATGCCAGACAAATGTATCGCAAAAACTAAATAAACACCTAAGGTGTTATTTTTTACCGTTGCTATACCTCGTTTATCAGTTTAGCACTAACTTTACTATCGTAATAAAAAGCAATGAACTTCACTAGGTACGTTTTGCCAGTAGTGGTTGGCGCAATGGCAGGAATGATCTTAATTACCCTCGGGGAGATGTGGATCACGATGCAGGCAGTGGGTAACATAGATACCCATGATGCTAATTCCATGGCTCTTGCGATGAAAAACCTGCCGGAAAGTGTATTTGTATATTTATTGATCAATTATTCGATATGCTCATTTGGTGCAGGGCTGGTGGCAACACTTGTAGGCGGACGGACTATGGTTAGACCGGCACTGGTGGTGGGCATTGTGCTAACCCTTGCCGGGTTGTACAATTCCCTGCACCTTACACACCCGGTATGGTTCTCTGTGGCGAATCTGGTTGCGTACCTGCCGTTTTGTTTTCTGGGGTATCTGGTTGTCCGTAAAAAGGAAACTGAGCCAGTCGGATGATTTCGGCACGAAATTGGTATTAGATTATAGTTATGAAATGAGGATTAGACGTTAATGAACAAAGCACTGCTGACCATATTGTTTTCTATAGTCACCCTGTCTGTTTCTGCACAGCGCGAAACAGACACGTTCAAGCTATTTTTTGACCTGGGCATAGCAAGCCTTAGCAGTGCCACAGAGAAAAAAATAGACCTGCTGATATACAATGACAAGATCATCAACGGCAGCGAAGTAATGATAGTAGGCTACGCCGACTACCTGGGCACAGAGGGCAGAAACAAAACACTCTCTATGGAACGTGCCAGCAATGTGAAAAAATACCTTGTTAAATATGGTATCGATGGCAACTACGTAAAACTAGTAGAAGGCAAGGGAGAGGTATCACGTAACGGGTATACCAATAAAAGCGGATTCCCTACAGACCGCCGTGTAGATATTGTTGTAAACAACCGCACTATTAAGAAAGCACCTCCGGTAAGTTCTAAATTGCAGGTAAAGCCCCGCAAAGACAGCAGTAAGAAGGTGATCGTAACCGGCATGGATCAGATCAAAAATCTGAAGCCGGGCTCAACACTTACTTTAAGGAATGTATATTTCCCTCCGGACAGGCATGTAATAAAACCGGAATCGAAAGAAACACTCGAAAAATTATTCAATATTCTGAATGAAAATCCCAACCTGAAGATCAGTATCGAAGGGCATGTATGCTGCATTAAGGATGCGCTTGATGCCTGGGATATTGACACCTACGAGCAAACGCTATCTGTGAACAGGGCGCGGGCAATATATAATTACCTCGTAAGCCGCGGTGTTGACTCGTCCCGTCTTAAATATGCCGGTTTCGGTCGGCGGAGGCCCGTGGTGGCTGATGAGCAGACTGAACAGGATGCCGAACAAAACCGGCGCGTAGAGGTGCGGGTGATCGAAAATAAATGATCTTCGACACTGCCCAATTTAGTTTCATAGGGCGATGCAAACCCATTGTAAGACGGAAAAACCAAACACATTCCACTCAGCCTGAACGCACTTTTTTAAGGTAAAACTCGTTTGAGTAGTTATCTTTATGTACGTGAAACCCCTGCTGCTCTTCATCATGACATTTGTATGCCTGAATGGGTTATCACAAACCTATTCGGTAACGGGCAAGCTGGAAGATGAGAAAAATAAGCCGGTATTTCCTGCTGCTGTAACCCTTACCATTGCCGATCATAGTTATGTAACCCAGCCTGATAAAACAGGCGGTTTCAGTTTCAAAAACTTAGAAAATGGTTTTTATCACCTTTTTGTTACAGCACCCGGTGCAGATACTTTGAATGACAGCTTTAGAGTGAACAATGCAAATGTATCGCTGGGCGTTATCAGACTAAAAAATGCGGTGCACATGCTCAATGAAGTGAGCATTGTGGAAAAGGTGATGTCGATGGTGCAGAAAGATGATACACTGGAGTACAATTCTAAAGCATACAAAGTAAACCGTGATGCAGATGCCGCCGATCTTGTAAAGAAAATGCCTTCAATACAGATCAATGATAAACAGATAACTGCGCAGGGCGAAAATGTAATAAAGGTAATGGTAGACGGTAAGCCGTTCTTTGGCGAGGATCCGTATGCTGCACTAAAAAGCCTGCCGGCAGATGTGATAGACAAGGTGCAGGTGTATAACGAAAAGAGCGACCAGGAGCGATTTACAGGCTTTAGGGAGGGCACCACCAGCAAGACGATCAACATCATTACCAAGCCGGGCAAGCGAAACGGACTCTTCGGTAATTTGTACGCTGGAGGTGGGGCTGATAACAGCGACAACCAAAAATACGGTGTGGGTGCAGCAGTTAATAAATTCAAAGGCAACCGGCGCATTACACTTACACTTCAATCCAACAACACCAGTGCTCAGGATTTCACATCCGATAATTCATCCCTATCGGCTGGTGCCGGAGCAGGTACCAGCAACACACATGCTATTGGTGTTAACTATGGCGACAAATGGGGAAAGAAGATAGAAGTAAGCGGCAACTACTATTTCAGCAATACTGATAACACTAACAATACTGAGCTAAGAAAAACATACACTTCTTCAACAGATTCAGGGCAAATATTCAATCAGTACAGCCCTACTGAGAGCAAGGGTAGTTTTCACCGGTTAGGCATGCGGCTGAACTATATTGCTGACACAAACAACTCAGTAATATGGACTCCGAACATGTCGCTAAACAACAATGATGGCTTTACAACACGGATAGGAAATACTAACCAGGGGGCAAAACCCATAAACAGCAATGCCGATACCAGCTCATCGCGCACCGCTAACTATTCATTTTCGAGCGGGCTGTTGCTGAAGCACAGGTTCCACAAAAAGGGAAGAACAATATCGGCGAACCTTTCTGGTGGACTGAGAAATAATGACGGCAATACCATGCATGCGGCTCAGAACATTTACAATACAAGCCCGGCGCTCAACGATACGATCAATCAGCAGACAAAGCAAATGCAAAACTCATGGAACGCCTCGGGCAATGCTACCTACACTGAACCGATAACTAAACACGGGCTGCTAAAACTGGAGTACACCTACACCTATCAGCAGTCTAACTCAGATAAGGGCACCAGCAATTACTCTTTGAGTACAGGATCTTATTCTCTACCCGACCCCAAGTATTCAGACACCTTCGAAAATAAAAATCTAAACCACAAAGCAGGATTAAGCTACCAGGTGCAACAAGGCAATACGGAATTTTCGCTGGGCGTCAATTACCAGTACCTCACACTTATTAATGAGCGTACGGCATCGGTCAGTGCCCCACTCAGTCAGGATTTTACTGCTTTCTTACCCGTAGCTACTTTAAATTACAAATTCACGAAAACGAAAAACCTGCAAGTCAATTATACAACCAACACCCAAACACCATCTTTGACGCAGCTGCAAAATGTGATCAACAACAACGATCCGTTGCACCTTACCGAGGGCAATCCCGGCCTAAAGACACCGTACAGACACAATATGAGTATCAGGTATAACGGCACAGGGAAGGATGCGAAAACAAGTTTTTCCGTTTCTATTAACGGAAGCCTTACCGAAAATCCGATAGCTTCAAATACCATTACTGCAAACACAGATACAGTAATTGGGCAGAACATAACACTGGCCAAGGGCTCGAGGTTCACCACTCCTGTAAACACAGGCAACAGCAGTTCTGCTAGCGCCAACATCACCTATGGCATGCCACTGGAGTTCATAAAATGTCATCTGAATGTGCATATCAATGCTGGTATCACCAACACGCCGTCCATCATCAATAGCCAAATAAATACACTGCAGAATAAAAACGGCGGTGTAACTATTTCAGTGAGCAGCAATATCAGTGAGCAAATAGATTTCCTTCTTACATCAAGCCTTGGTGTAGTTGCCAACAATAATCCAGCCAATAGGCTCACCAACGCTACCACAACAACCAGCCACAGCAATGCGTCTTTCAATCTCAGGTTTTGGAAGGGATTCGTATTCAGGACATCTGTTAGCTATGATGCCAACACCGGGCTATCTGCGGGTTACAATCAGAACTACCTTCTTTGCAATCTCAGTGTAGGCAAAAAGATCTTCAAAAACCATCAGGGAGAGATCAGGCTTACAGTATTTGATGCGCTGAATGAAAATAACAGCATTCAACACAGTGTGATGGATACTTACATCCAGGATTCACGGAGCAATATTGTGCAGCGATACTGGCTGCTGGTGTTCAATTACAAACTCAGTGAATTTAAGAAACCGGCAAATAAATGAGGCACCTACAATAAAAAATACCGGCTTGCGCCGGTATTTACTTTTATAAAAATGTAGTAAGATTTAGGTTGCAACAACTACCCTCCTTCAATTAATTTAAGGAAATATCAGGCATTGTGGCTGGCTGTGTATTGTGAAACATCAACGGATGGCAGGTTACTTCAGTAAAGTATTGGTAAAGCGGGAAAGTAAGCACCAGTTCCATCGCATCCTGTTCATCGTCTGCACTAACAACACACCATACCATGCTGCGATTATCAGCAACACTATAGGAAAGTATCCGGCCCTCGGCAAATAGCTTATTGATCAGCGCCCTGTGAACAGGGATCATCGCAAAAAGCGATTCATCAAATTCCGGCAGTTCGAATTGAAACAAAAACGCTCCCATTAAACCTGTTTTACAAATCCGAAAGCAGCCTAACGCAGCAAAGTAACATTACCATGCTTCTTCAAACGCTTTCCGCCAATACAGAATCCATCAGCATCCCAAACGTACACGCCCATCTGGCAGGGCTGATTGTTGTAGGTACCATCCCAACGCTTGTTAGGATCATTGGTTTCGAACACCAATATTCCCCAACGATCGTAAACTCTGAAATGGTTCAGCTTAACGATCTCTTTGTTGTTAACACCAAACCTGTTGACAGCCGAATAAGGACTGTTTGGAGAGAATGCGTTAGGCACATAGAAGTCGCCGCAATCCAAATGCACTACAACAGTATCCTTGGCAGTACATCCGGCTTCGTCGGTAACAGTTAGATAATAAGTATAGTCGTTCGGAGGGAAGCAATACGGATTAGGCACAGTTGAGTCGCTCAGGAATTCAAATGGCTCCCAATGGTAATTGTATTGTTTGTCTAGTGTCGTCATCGGTCCGCCCAGGAGTGACTTGGCACCATCAAGTATCCAACGGTCTGGTCCGGCATCAGCTCTAATCTTCCTAACATGTACTCTTATACCGGTGTCAATGATACAGCCGAAGGGATAATATATGGTAACCGGATAAGTAGTTGAATAATCGGGATAAACTTTAACCGAGTCTCTGAAAATGTAAGATGTATCTATGGCATACTTTGAAGTCCACCTGAAAGAATCAGCAAGTGTAGAAACAGCATACAACCTGATCGTATCACCTTCACAGATAGTTGTGTCCTGGTTCATAGCTATAGGAGGGAAAGGCAATACAGTAATTGTTTTGCAATCCACACGCATATTTGGTTGACCCTGATTGATCACAAAGTAAACGTTATACACACCAGGGGTATCATAATAATAAACCGGTGGCTTCACCTCAGTGAAAGAAGGAATTGTAGAATGATGACACTGCTCAATTGCAATACGTGTAAGTGTACTGTCGCCGGCATTTACTATAAAGCAATACAGGTCGTCGTTAGTTTTATTTCTAAGCACATTTGAAATAGCCGATGGATAGTACATAGAACCCTTGTTGTTGTAATCAACAGCATTATAAGGTCCTAAAACAGTAGACATCTGGATCGCAACGAGCTGATGAGTAGTACTATCAGTGATGTATGCATACAATCCGCCGCAATCTCTTGTTACGGTAATAGACGATGGCATATCAATTCTGTGGTTGAAAGTAAGTGGTGATGGATCGGGCGGAGTCATGAACGGATCGCTCTGCAAACGAGTAGCGGTGATATCCAGAGGATCAGGATACAGGCTATCTGTAAGATCGATCCTTGTAATAAAACTCGTTACTCCTTCGTTAGCCACAAAAAGGTACCACTTGCCTTTATCAACAATACCCGACATATCTGTAGGGTTCTGCAGGAAATTATTTACGTTCCCATAGTCAAATAACTTAGGCGTGTTTGAGATATTGTAAGAGAAGTCAAGACGGATCAGATTGCTGGTAGTGTGATTGACTACATAACCATACCACTGATTGTTCTTATCCTGCGCTACGAACATACCTTTAGGGTAATTGAGCAGACTATTGTAGTTACCAAAGTTGGCAACATTAGGACGAGGATTACCTAATTTCAAACCAAAGTCAACACGACCAATAGTTGATGTAGTGGGCTCGAAACCACCGGTCACAAATATGAACCACTCGCCTGATAATGTGTCTTTTACGATGAATAAAGAAGTAGGATTTACGGGCAGACCGTTATTCAGATTTCCGAAGTTGGTGATCGAAGGTTTGTTGGTAAGGCTAGTGCCGAAATTAAGCCTGATCAGTTCTGTTGTTTTTGAATTCACAACGAAACCATAGTAATTGCCGTTGTCATAAGCGATTTCAACGCCATCAGGAATATGAAAATTAAAACTGTCACCGAAGTTTTTGCCTGTAGGGGCGTTCATCATATAACCAGAGCAAAAGCCCCAGTAATACGACGTAGCACTGAAAGCAGGGGTATCGGGGAGTAGCGTTATCGGCTGGCGAATACATACAGTATCAGGCGCATAAAACAGCGAATCTGGTGATAATCTGAGTGTTTGCGCACCGGTTTTATTCAGTAACGACAATAACAATACCGTTATTAGTAATAAATATTTTTTCATATTTCGGCTAAAGTATATCCTAATCTTCCGCTAATATAGGCTAATACTAGGAAAGTTCGGTAGTAAAAGCGTATATTTATTTCTGTAAAGCAAAATTATATATGTCCGGTAAAACAAACAGCAACAATTTATTAATCAAAGGTTTAATACTATTTATAATCGTTTGCGGCCAAAGTGCCGTAAATGCCAAGGAAGGCATGTGGATACCTGCCACTTTGAAGGCCCACGAAAAGGATATGAAAAGTCTGGGGCTGCAGATACCTGTAGATATTTTGTATAATGAAAACGGCACTGGCCTGAATAATGCGGTGGTACTTTTCGGGAGAGGCTGTACGGGCGAAATCATCTCGCCACAGGGACTGATACTCACCAACCACCATTGCGGGTATGGCAGTGTGCAGGGACTGAGCACAACCGAGAACGATTATTTCGCCAACGGTTTTTTTGCACAAAGCCAGAAAGACGAACTGCCGGTAGCCGGGCTTACCGTTACTTTCATCAGGCGCATGGAAAATGTGACTGCCGCAATACTTGATGGAATAGCAGATACCATGAAGGATGCTGGCAGAGACAGCCTGATAGCCAAAAGAACAAGAGCAACGGAAAATGAATTCAAGGAAAAAACCCACATGGATGCCATGATCAAACCATACTTTGACGGCAATCAGTATTGGGTGGCTATTGCCGAAACTTACAGAGACATACGACTAGTTGGTTTCCCACCAAACGGGATAGGGGCATTTGGCGGAGATGTTGAAAACTGGATATGGCCACGCCATACAGGCGATTTCAGCATGTTCAGGGTATATGCAGGTGCCGATAATAAGCCCGCAGACTATTCCAAAGACAATAAACCATACCGCACAGAGCAGTATTTTAAAATAAACGCATCGGGGTATAAAGAAAACGATTTTACAATGGTGTATGGTTTCCCTGGCACAACAGTTGAGAACATATCATCGTTTGAACTGAAGCAGGTGTACAGTATCACAGACCCAATTGCAATTGCTGCCCGTACCAAAAAACTGGACGTATGGACGAAACATATGGGCTGGTCGAGAGAGACGTTTTTGAAATACACTTCCAAGCGGGCAGGCGTAGCAAACGGCTGGAAAAAATGGCAGGGCGAAGTGGAAGGACTGAAGATAAATGATGCTACCGGCAAAAAACAAAAGTTTGAAGCTGCGTTTCAGAAATGGGCAGATACTGCAAAAAGCTACCCGTATGCAAAAACGCTGCTGAGTGAAATTAAAAGGCTTGCTGAACATGTAGACGCACTGATAACGCAGGACCAGTATAATAAAGAAGCCGCGCTGGCCATTGAACTGATTGCGCAGGCAGCGGCAATGGAAAAAATGATCACTTGCTTCAGGCAAAATTTTTCGGACAAAGAACTACAGGACACGCTGACCAAACTGGTTAACGTTATGGCGGGATTTTATAAAAATTATGATGCACCCACGGACAAAGACATCTTCATTACGTTGATGGACATGTACGTGAAGAATTCCGGCGACTGGCTGCCGGAGTACTATAAAACTCAGTATGATAACCACAGGAAAGACATGTCTATCTGGGCAGAAGATGTGTACGGAAACTCGCTGCTGGTATCGAAAGACAAGCTTGCCGCCTTTGCAGCAAAAGCTAAAAAGGAAGACAGCGCGCAGCTGATCAACGACGCTGCATGGCAATTATATAACGCTATGAACGTGCAACGAAAAATGCAGATCAGTCCGGTGCTGAAATACTACAACTCAGAAATGCGCTACCTGAACAGGCTGTATACCAAAGCACAGATAGCGATGAACAAATCGAAAACTTATTTTCCGGATGCCAACCTGACGCTTCGTGTGGCGTATGGGCAGGTGAAGGGGCTTGATCCGGACGGTAAGGCACCCTACTCATATCAAACTACGCTGGGAGAGGTAATAGCACTGGATGATACTACCTCTGATATTTTTAGAGTACCCAAAAAACTAAAGGAACTTTATTCAAAAAAAGACTTTGGCAGATGGGCCGTAAATGGCACAGTGCCAGTGGCATTCACCGCATCAAACCATACATCTGGCGGCAATTCGGGCAGTCCGGTACTTAATGCAAAGGGTGAACTGATAGGCACCAATTTCGACCGTGCGTACGAAGGCACCATGAGCGATTACTACTTTGATCCGAACCGCTGCCGGAACATATCTGTTGATATCCGCTACACCTTATTCGTTGTAGAGAAATTTGGTGGCGCGGGCTGGCTGATCGATGAGATGAACATTGTAAAGAGCAGTAAGTAGCACATCTAAATAAATTGATAAAAATGCCCGGCATAGAACCGGGCATTTTTATTTACCTATACGCTTCATTGGAAAACCGATCCTTTTATTCTTACCGCCTGTTTCCCCTTCTATCCAGGCATAAATTGAGTCAGGCGAAGGATGTGTGTACACTATCCTTTGGGGGAAATCGTGCTGCCTGTTCTCAAAAGTGAATTGACCCGCAGAATCTGAAGTAAACCTAAATGAAACAGGTTTATCTTCGTTCTGACCTTTTACTACCGGCACATAAAACAATTCCTGCCCTCTTGCTTCAAGCGAAAGTTGTTCAGCAAAAATCGTGTCTGTTCCTTTTACGCTAAAACTCCCGCCTGTATAGAGGGAATCATTCTGCTTCACCCATATTTCAGTAGTAACAACGCTATCCTCAAAGTTTTGCCAAGCCCCTTCCAGCCAGGTCAATTGTGCTATTTTTCCTGAGTGATTAACGCTAATATCGGGATCACCACAACCGGCACCGGCCCAAAGAAAACATACGAGAATACATTTCAAGTGCGACCTCACAGATTCAGTATTTTCTTCAGTTCATCTTTTACAATGAAAAGAGGTGATGCAATAGCATTGATATACTGCGTATTCCCCTCTTTATCGTTCTTAATGGAAAACTGAATACCGCTGGCCTCGCTCTGAATGGCATTCACTACAAATTTGCCTTTGGCTGCATCGTAGTACAGGTAGGGCGCACCAGACGAACCGAAACGAAAATAACCCTTCACCAAATAACGGTAACCTTCGAACACATAATTGCCACCGATATCGTCGGGAAAAATATTGAAATGATCGAGCATACCCTCTATGCTGGCTTCGTTTAGCAATCGGCCGGCAGGGCCGCTGGGTGAGCTTTGCAGGCAAAATAATTTTCGATCACTATCATCCAGAAAATCAAAGTCTAAATCGGCTGATGGTATTCTGTCGATAATTTCTTTAGGTGTGTTCACGATCTTAAACAGCGCAATGTCTGCTCCATAAAAAGCGTCTACGAGTTCCGTTTCCATCAGGAAGGTGTATTTCTGCGCATCGGCATCATACATACGCCTTGTCTCAGCAAACTGGCCCGCCATAGACTGATCGTTGTAAAACGCATTGTTTTTGAATTGAAAAACGAGGTAAGGACTGCAAATCTTTTTCTGCGCCAGCGTAACCCACCGGGTATCGTACCGCTTTTGCTTCAGGACGTTAGCTATACCCTGCAGCGTAGCAGGATCTGTGCTGTTTAAATATTTCTTGTGCGTGTAGGGATCAGTGAAATAGTGTGTATCGAGCATCCTGCTTTGTGAACCGTCCAGCTTCGAAAATATTTCCTTTTTATACAGTTCCTCATCCATAGACCTGATAAAGCCTGCCTGTGAACGCAGATTGTGTGCCACTGTGAGAAAATACCCACCACCAATGTGTACTGTGCAAATGTTTTTTTCAAACGTTCTGCGCTGGGGCTCGTCAATATTATAAATCCACATCAGCCGCAGTAAGGGCGATGTCTGTTCATTGATCAATGCGTGCTTTTTATTGATGAGGTCATTGCCTGCCTCATTTTCATTAAACTGTAAAAACATAATTACTGCTTTTCTAAACTCCGGGAATACGAATACCAAATCGACATTTAATCCACACTAACCCATATTTTGGTTAAAGCCAAACTCAACTGTTTTTCTCTTGGCGTGCCTTAAATGTCCAGATGGTTTAATTCGGAAAATTACAGAAAATAAGGCATTTTAACAGTTTGATATGTGATGAATTTAGTAGCTTTATGCAATATACCATGCTATTTGTAGTTAGATTCTGTAACCTTAAAACAATAAATAAATGAACCGATCAATTACCGCACTCTTTGTGCTCTTTATTTTTGCCGCCACATCCTGCAAAAAAGAAAACAATAACAAATCAACTGTTGTAACCAGCGCAGGGCTGCAAGGCAACTGGGATTTAGTGTTGGTAAAAGGAACAATTGCCGGCGGTACGCACACTCCATCCGTACCTACGATCTTAAAAATCAAGCCCAGTATCTCGCTGACAAAGATTGAGAGTGGTGCCGGAACTTTTTATTCATTCGGTACGGTTCGGGATTCGTCTATCACTTACGGGAGAATGATGGACTTCTTCGTACTCAACGGGCAAAAATCGACAATGTATTATTTCGTCCACGACTCTTTGGTACTTGAAGCAGATGGAATATCTGACGTTGCATATGAGTACTATGTAAAAGAGTAGTTTTCAGAAAAACTACAGGTACTTCACCAGCATTCTCTTCGCAACAGGGAGCAGTGTTTCATTCACCGGTACATCGAGTGGAAATTCTACTTTGAAGACTGCGGGGTTAGGTAGGGTTCTGATTCTGCGGATCACATCTATTTTTATCTGCTCGTAGGTATTTGCCAGATTTTTTTCGAGGCTTTCTACAAAATCCACCTTTATACCTCTATATCTGGCATTCTTATGTTCGAAGAGCGAAACACTGTAGTTATACACTCTCACCTCGCTATGATCGCCATAGCACAGAAAAATATACCCTTCGTTTTTGTACAGCGGCATAATCCCCACTGGCTCTATGACCATATGTTTTTCGATACGTTCATATATCTCTGCACCGTCGTCGATGGTTGTTTTCATTTCATCAACGGCATACTCTACTATCTGCTCCAGCTCTGCCATAATCTGATCGTCAGACAATATGTGCTCGTACACCAGCTCCATTTTACGCATGTCGATATGCTGCAGTGTGCGGGGAAACTGATCCTGCAGCAGTCGCTTGTTTTGACGGAACGATTACAGATTGTTGTAATGAAATACAATGTCGGCAAGCTGCGGATACAACTTCTTTTCGTTGAAAGCACGTTTCACATCCTGCAGGTAGGCAAGCAAGCGGTATTGCTGCATTTCAAAGTCTATGTAGCCTTCCATAAACCAGGTTTCGCTGAGTACCATAACAGAGAGTATTGGTTACATAATATGTAACGCAAAAGTGGTGCCAGATAATATGCGGTAGTAATTTCTACTGATTATTAACCCAGAATCAGAACCATTGCTACATAAAAAATCCTTCCCTCCTCCGGGTTTTAGTAATGAACCCGGAGGGGGAAGGAAACCTGTGGTTTACTAACCGGTTATTTTATGTAGTAGTTTCTACAACAGGTTTTCACCTTTGTCTTATTCGTGCAGTTTCCTGAGTTTGGCCACTTCCAGTTTATGCAGTTTCTCAGCCAGTTCTTTTCTCACAGGCTCATATGCAGGATCATAAGCGAGGTTAGTATATTCAGTAGGGTCTTTTTTAAGGTTATACAACTCATACTGATTGTAGTACGTACCGAGCGCATCGAAGTACATAGAAAATTTCCACTCGTTGGTACGGATACAACGGATACGATTTGCCGCATTTACCTGCGAGTCCTTGCTGTTAGATCCAGCTTTTGTATCGTCGAAAGTAAACAGGATACTGTCCTGCACTGGCTCTCCGGTTTCGAGAACCGGCACCAGGCTTGTACCGGCCATATTAGGGATAGTAGTATCGGTATTGGTGAATTGCATTATCGTTGGCAAAATGTCAGCCAGAGTTGCCAGTGCTTCTGAGCTTTTAATTTCTGCATCTTTAAATAACACGGGATTAGATACAACCAGCGGTACCTTCATGTTTTCTTCGTAAGCTACATAGGTCTTCTGCCTTAGGCCACCATGCGCCAAACCCATTTCACCATGATCTGAAGTCTGGAATACAATGGCAGAATCGGCCAGCCTTTGTCCTTCTGTCTCTCTATACAGTTCATCAATAAAATAGCCAATTTCCTTATCCACCTGGCTCATCAGGTAACCGTAGAAATTCACATAGTTCAGTTTGTCTTCCTTTGTTGGCAAAGATCCCAGACCCAGATTACAAACTTCGAGGAACTGCGCCTGAGCCATTGGTTTCTTATTCTCCAGCAGTTTTTCGTCTACTGTCATCGGAAGACCAATTTCCCTGCCTGCCCATGCTGATGGGTGGTATCCCGAATAGTCGGCCGATTTTGGATAAGCCAGTACGTCATGTGGGTTTACCAGCGACAGCACAAGCAGAAAAGGCTTATGGATGCCTGCTGCTCTCTCTGCTCTTACTTGCTTCAGGTATTTTATTGCCTGTGCCACATATTTCGCATCATGGTTGGCATATCCACCACCGAAATTCAATGGATTGATATCCTCACCTGCATCCGGTGTTTCCCAGCCCATTGCGCCATATAGGGCAAGATCGGCAGGAGTAAGCTCATCATAGTTGGAATTGGCTCCATTAGGTGCCTTTCCCTTACTCATGTGCCATTTACCCCTGTACTGTGTATCATAGCCCTGAGCCCAAAGCACATTCATGATGTTTGGCATTTTCATATCCAGTACTTGTTCGCCAGGCGACATTGGCCCACCTTCGGTAAGCGTCTGCGTTACGCCATGAATGGCCGGATAGGTGCTGGTATGCAGCGTAGACCTACTGGGCGAGCACATGCATGTGTTGCAAAATGCCTTATCGAAACTGAATCCGTTCTCCTTTAGCCGGGTAAGTGTTTTCAGGTGTGTTTTTTCCCAATCCTTGGGGTAATTTTCTCCCGGTGTGGTTTGCTCATCTGTAATGATGAGTATAATGTCGGGTTGCTTCCCGAGCTGTTCGAGCTTTTGTTTGAAGTCCATTGTTTGGTTATGTTTGAGCAATGTATGAAACTGTTTTTCCTACTCTTTTCAAGGCTTTTCGGATACGGCCTCCTGCTTTGGTCTGTGCGGGGCAGTCTATAAAACATTAAGGTGTTACTATATTGAACCAGAAATTGTACTCCTCCAGTCTACCAATCAAATAGTACCATGCATTGCTGTTACCTGTTATCGTGGCCGAACCGCTGTTTATTGCACCCCGCATAGCTTTTTCTCCGGCAACTGGGCCATGGGTAATGATCGTGTTCATAGTATCCTGCGGCAGTAAAATCGTGGCGTCGAATGTACCTTCGGTTGGCTTTTCGTTAAGAATCTTATAATGGATAGCATTATTCTGCAAGCCAATTATCATCCATGGCTTAATGGATCCCTTGCCATTGAACTTAACCAGGAAGTTGTAAGTCGTATCAAGTATCAGATCCGGAGCGAGGTGGATTGCCATAAAATCAAGATATTGCTCCAGCGGCATCACATCCATAATCTCGTTGGAGGGATAGGAATTAGGTAATTTTGTGTGCAGATTTGGTTAGCGTAATTCTTCGGCACCGGTGAGATAAAAATTGCGCCAAGGACCCGACTCAGACTGATATCCGAGCTGCTCATACGTATCTGCCAGCAGATAGCGAGCCTGATTATTTTCGGGATCGGCAAAAACCAAATTGTTTAGCACCGTTGCGGCCCAGCGGTAATCACCTGCCAAATAAGAAGCATGTGCTTTCGTCAGCGTTGCTTCAGGTCCACCCATAAAATCTACATACTTTTTTCCAGCCTCCTCCGGTGTGAGCGGGTTTAGATTGGCGGGGTTGCCGTCAAACCAACCCAGGTAATAGTTGTACACTGATTTCGAGTTGTGGCTAAGGGTACCATAGTATCCGCGGTTAGCCCAAACGGTATCCAGGCTGCGAGGCAGTTTAATTTTAGCTGCTATTTCAATGGGTGTTGATCCCTGATTAGCCATACGCATACTCTGGTCGTGTATATAACGGTATAGGTCGCGCTGGGTGGTAAGGAGCCTGCTGATGTTTTCGGATCCCCATAACGGCCAGTGGTGACTTGCGAAAATCACCCTTGCTGTGTCCCCAAAACGGGTAAGAGTTGAATCGATAAACTTGCTCCAGGCCAGGGCATCTCTTACCTTTGCGCCACGCAACGAATACACATTGTGCATGGTATGCGTTACTTCTTCCGAAGCACAAAGCGCTTTCAAGTCGGGAAAATAAAACATCATTTCGGACGGAGCTTCTGCGCCGGGAGTATACCAGAAATGCACCTTTACGCTATCAATTATGATTGAATCGGGTTTGTAAATGCCACCCCCTACAGAAATATTATTAGGTATGATACCCGATGGCCCTTTGGACAATGCTACACCCAGGCCTGCATCAACCATCTGTAAGGTGTCGGCTGGCAGCAAAGTACCATACATATAGGTAGCCCTTCTACCCATAGCATTTCCGGCGATGGTGTTTTCGCTGATTGCATGATCCAGAAAACCATTAGGACCATATACGGAACCACCGCGCTTCAGCAAACCCAACACCCCAAGCACACCGCCGTAGTGGTCTACATGGCTGTGGGTATAAATGATCGCTGAAATGCTGTCAAGCTTGCTCTGACCTTTGAGCACACTTTTAAGTGAATCGAATGCAGCAAGTGCATTTGCTCCTGATTCCAGCGGATATATAACTATCCAGCCTGTTTTACCCTGTACAAAAGTACAGTTGGCCAGCCCAAAACCGCGGGCCTGATACATACCATCCACAACTTTGAATATACCAGGAATATAGTTCAGCTTAGCTTCGCGCCACAAACTTGGATTAACTGAATAAGGAGCGTTCTTTGAATCTTTCGAATTCAGGAACTCAAAAGATTTCATGTTCCAAATGGGTGTGTTCCTGCCTGATTCGGTAATGGTAAGGTTTGGCCAGCCACCTTTTATCAAACCGCGATGCGCATCAAAAGAATCTGCCTTACTGTTAAAATCGAGATGCGAACTATCTTTTACATAATTGTAGGCATTGATGGTATACTGGGTGGGCTTTTTTGGGAGTGGTGTAAACTTCGATTATGCCCAGGCTGAATTCAGCGCAATAAATACAAGAAATGCTGTAGTGATTTTTTTCATGTTTTTTGTTTGAGTTATTTCCTACTCTGTTTTCAGGCTTTTCGGATTCCGCCTTCACTAGTTTTTTTATATAATGCAAATCTGTTGTCGATCTATTCGATCTATTCCCTTGTTAATAGATATTGTATGCCTGCGAATAGATATTTCAATAAGGTTATACAACATCAATTAGCATGCTTGCCTTCAAATTTAATCTAAAAATTAATTAAACAAAATACAACTTTATTTTTAATTATTATGCCTATGTTAAGACTGGAACTGGTTGCTTAAATTCGGCATACCGTTTTAAGAAACATTTTAAACTACAGATAAGCTATGGAAACAAATAATTGCTATTTCCATTTGACCGGATTAATCCTGCAATTAAACAGGCATTTTTTACTTATGGAGGGTTCGTTTTTTTGGCAATGACGTTTTTCCGATGAAAATGCCATTATAATATTGGATTTTGCCTATATTTACGGATATTTTTAGGATCGTTTTATGATGTGCATTTAACAGGCACATTATAATACTTATGTTCTATTGATAATTAAGCTGGAAACAGCAAAAAATTGAACCATTTTATTTGCTAAAAACATGAATATGAAGAAATTACTCCCATTACTCCTTTTTATGGCGCTGGCTATCGCGTCTAAAGCACAGACTACATTTGTACTCACTGCTGTGCCTTGCCATAACGATGGAGTATTGTCTGCTGCGTTTACCGGTGTTGTACCGCCACTAACTGTGTCTTGGCAAACATCGGGCACAACCGGCACAACGATCATTCATACTAGTGTTTCAGGTCTGGGCGATGTGCTTACTGATTATTCAGGCGGACCAATTACTGCTACTGCTGTTGATGCATTTGGCGCTACCTGCACAGGTTCTTATGCAGGCTACGCACCGTTTACTCTTTGTCCGGTGGTGGTTACAGGCGCACCCTGCCCTGCACCAGATACATTGCTGGCTAGTGTATGTAGCGGTGGTACCGGTCCTTTCCATTATCAGTGGTACGATGTAGCTACATCTGCTATCCTGGGTACTATGAACCCAATGCCTGTTCCGCAGGGAGGTATTTATGGTGTTATAGCTACCGACGCTGCTGGCTGTACTTATGGCTCTTTGGTCGACAACATTCTTTCATTTGCTTTTACAACACCAAGTTTCTCTGTTGCTACTACTACTACTGTTGCCAATTGCACCAACGGTACAGCTTCTGTTACTACCGTAGGATCTGCAGTTCCGCCACTTACTTACCAGTGGTCTACAGGAGCTACTACGCCATCAATAGGAAGTTTGCTGATGGGTACTTACCACGTAACAGTTACTGATGCTGTAGGTTGTAGTGCATCAGACTTTGCTTTTGTTAGTCAGGCTTTGAGCATCACTGCACCGGTTGTGCCTACTCCCACCTCATGTGCAAGCGACGATGGTACAGTTATTGCATTCGGAACAGGTGGTACACCACCCTACAGCTACGTATGGAGCAACGGATCAACTGAACAGAGCCAAAAATGCCTTTCCAGCGGTTTCTATACTGTAAACGTTACTGATGCCAACGGTTGTTTTGGTCAGGATGGTGGTTATGTAGGTACTGCTACACCGGTTTCTGTTACCTATACAGCAACACCAAGCCTTTGCGTTATAGCAAGCGGCAACGCAACACTTAACATTACCGGCGGAACACCACCATATAACACAACATGGTTTACAACACCGGTTCATACAAGTGTTACTGCTACCAATTTAAAAACAGGCGTATACGCTTACCGTGTATCTGACGCGGGAGGTTGTGCAACTGAAGGCACTGTTTACGTTCCTTCGATTGATACGATCAGCTTGAGCTTTTTGTCTACTCCGGCTGTATGTACTGCTTCAAACGGATCTATGACGGCCTATCCTACAGGCGGTGTTGCTCCTTATAGCTTTGCATGGAATACCGGAGCTACAACTGCTACTATTACTGCAAAAGCTGCCGGTGACTATACCTTAACCGTTACTGACGTAAACGGTTGTAAAGCTACCGTTACCAAATACCTGCCGTCAAATACACCTGTAGGCTTTGGCGAAGTGGCTACTCCTGAGTCTTGTTTATATGTGCCAAACGGCAGAGATACAGCTGTAGCATGGGGCGGCAAACCTCCTTACTCATACGGCTGGAGCACTGGCGGTACTACCAGCAATATCAATGCATTGCCTGCCGGTCCATACTGGGTGCATGTAACTGACGCCAACGGCTGCACTACTAAAGACCAATATTCATACGTAGACTACGACACCACTCAATACAGCTGCTACTGCACTATCAATGGTACCGTGTTCCACGATGATAACGGCAACTGTGTGCAGGAGCCCTACGAGTCGGGCATACCTAATATGCAGATCCGTATCTCAGGTACTACTTTGGGTACTGTTTATACTTTCACCGATGCAAACGGCTATTATTCATACAAGGTACCTGCAGGCATCTATTCTGTAGCACAAAGCGCTATGGGTAATTACCGTATATCTTCTTGCCAGTCGGCACTGGAGTACACTACTACCCTTTCTGGCGCTGGTTGCCTGAACACTGTTAACTTTGGTGATACCGTTCGTGACACGGTTTACGACATGCGTATTTCTACATGGGATTATACGATGCCGGTACCTGGAAAAACTTATTCTCAGGTTGTTGTAATATCTAACGACGGCAATATGCGTGAAGATTCAGCTATTGCAGCATACAGGTGCGACGGACAATTATTCCAGCCATCATTCATTCCTTGCCAATACTTTGCAGGTGGCAACAATTATTACAAAACAGACAGCATCTCTTCTCTGGTACCGGGCGGCAGCAAAATGTTCTTTGCCAATTACAAGGTTCCTGCTAACTTACCTGTTGGCACTACCCTTACGTTCAAGGATACAGCAGCATATTTCTACCCGGTATCTAACTGGACCAACGATAATACCAAGGCAAACAATGTGAACATCTTCAGCACAAAGACTACTGGCTCTTACAGTCCTAATTTCAAAGAGGTGTATCCTAAAGGAAGCGGATCAACAGGACTTATTGCCTACACTGATTCTGTGCTTGAATACATGGTGCATTTCCAGAACACCGGCAACTGGCCTATTGTCAATGTGATGGTTATAGATACGCTTGACGACAACCTGGACTGGACCACACTTAAACCAGGCTTCTCATCTGCCAACAGCTACATTACTATGACTCAGAGCGGCTCAAGGAAGATCGTGAAGTTCATGTTCAACGATATCAACTTGCCAACACAATCGAGCGACCTGATCCGCAGCAACAGCATGTTTACTTATTCTGCGCACATCAAACCAGGTTTGCCTGTAGGAACTACCATTAAAAACAGGTCTTCGATCTATTTTGATTACAATGCTCCGATGATCACCAACTACACACTGAATACGATCTCATCGGCTGACCCAATGCTTTCTGTGCATAACACTACACCGGGAGCAGCGCATACTTTCGTGGTTTATCCAAACCCTGCGAGCAACAGCTTTAATGCTGTGATCAACAGCGATGTGGCCGGCAAGGGCGACCTGAAAGTATCTGATATCACCGGCAAGGTATTGATGACTACTGCTGTTGAGATTCAAAAAGGCAGCCAGTCGGTTACTACAGATGTGACCAACCTGGTTCCGGGTATTTACTTTGTAAGCTTTACTAATAATGGTCAGACAGAAACACAGAAACTGATCATAATGAAATAGAATTGATCAACTTCATTTTCAGCAATGTCCGCCCCACCGGCGGACATTGTTTTTTTAAACAATGCACCACACCAAACAAACAATCACCCCAACCAACCAACCAACCAACCAACCAACCAACCAACCAACCAATCAACCAACCAACCAACCAATCAACCAATCAACCACACAACCAACCATTTACCCATTTAACTTACATTTGCGCTATGGCGAAGTTTTTTTTAAGGAAAAAGATAGGAGAACGTGTAGTGAGCGGCCACCCCTGGATATTTGGGAATGAGCTGGGCGATAGTGAGGGAACTGCCGAACCGGGCGATATAGTAGAGGTATATTCATCTAATGGCTCATTTGTGGGTAAGGGGTATATCAATCCGGCATCACAGATACGTATACGCCTGCTCACCCGAGATAAGAACGAAGTAATAGACGACCAGTTTTTTTATAAGCGCATTAAAGAGGCATGGGAGTACCGCAAACTGCTGGGCTATGTAGAGAACTGCCGCCTGATATTCGGTGAGGCAGACTCGCTGCCTGCGCTGATCATTGATAAGTTCAACGACTACTTTGTAATACAGTCGCTGGCGCTGGGTATAGAAAAATGGAAGGGTGCTATTGTTGCAGCCATACAGAAAATATTCAGCCCCAAAGGTATATACGAGCGCAACGATGTACCTGTGCGTACCATAGAAGGTATGGAGCAGATAAAGGGTTTCCTGTCGGAGCCGTTTGATACGAATATTATCATCAACGAGAACGGACTTAAATTTCATGTAGATATTGAGAACGGCCAGAAGACCGGCTACTTTCTGGATCAGCAGGATAACCGCCGTGCTATACAGCATGTAGTGAAGGACGCTGATGTGCTTGAGGTATTCTGTTATACGGGTACCTTCTCATTACATGCGGCACAGTACGGAGCAAAGAGCGTGCTGGGGCTGGACATTTCCGAACATGCCGTAGCCACAGCCCGCCGCAATGCAGAGCTCAACGGCTATGAAGACAAATGCAAGTTTGAAGCGGTTAACGCATTTGATGTGCTGAAACAGTGGGTAAAAGACGGCAAGCGGTACGATACTGTTATCCTTGATCCGCCGGCATTTACCAAGAGCAGGGAGAACATACAGAAGGCGGTAACGGGCTATAAAGAGGTTAACCTGCGGGCTATGAAGCTCATTCGCCCCGGCGGTTTTCTGGTTACAGCATCCTGTACCAATCTGGTGACACCGGAGATGTTTCTGAACGTAATAGGCGATGCCGCTAAAGATGCCCGCCGCACACTACGGCAGGTAGAATGGCGCACACAGGCGGCCGACCACCCTATACTCTGGAATGTACCATCTACTCAATACCTGAAATTTCTGATAGTGCAGGTGTTGTAAAAGGTGGTGGTGATTTTTTGAAGGGAGGGGATTATTGAGAGTAGTGATAGGCGCTGGGGTGTTCCGGGGAATAATACATCTACATGTTAGTTTATTATTATTCTTCTAAATTTCTTGCTACCAGTTTCATCAATCAATACAAATAAATAACTACCAGAAGCGAGCGATTGTATTGAAATAATATTGTTTGACTTTT
>CAIKOJ010000206.1 GCA_903829015.1 uncultured Bacteroidota bacterium | reverse complement strand
TTGTGTGATTTTTGCGCAAATGTAAATACTAATTCGGGTTCTTCAAAATATTTTAGGGTGTCGGTTGCTTTATTTATAAGTCGTTAGTTTATAAAGGGATAGCAGTTTTATTTGGTGTTCCGGATATTTATCTGGTGCTGGCGTTATGGCGTGAGTTATAATGATTGAATGTAAGGTGGCTAAAAATTCGATTGCCTTAATGTGCTTGTTCATTAAGGCAATCGAATCAGTGAAATTCAGTATATGTGGAATTGGTGCATTACAGATACTCTGGTATTTGTAGTGTTAACACCGTCTGACATTCTGATCATATAAACGCCGTTTGCCAAAGCAGCAACATTTATTTCTATTGTATTCTGCCCAACTGTAACGGTTTTAGGTGCTTCTGTAATAACTACATTGCCCTGTAGATCCACAACCTGAACATTGATCGTTTTTGGCTGCTGTGCAATTATTTGCAGCTTTACAACTTCTGATGTTGGGTTGGGATAAACTTTGATGGAAGAAACATTGGTCAATGTATTCACGCCTACGTTGCTTACTCCGTTGCCGGTTATGGCGAAATTGAAGGTTGCTTCATCAATATCGTCGGTTGATAATGTTATTACTGCATCTCTTGTGCCCGGTGCCGATGGCGTGAACGTTGTTGTGAACGTATAAGTGCCGGCTACAGGTACAACTAACGGAAAGGTTAGTGCCGGTGTAAAGGCAAAATCGGATGCATTTGCACCAGTGATAGTAATGCCGCTAACATTGAGTGCGCCTGTGCCGTTGTTGTTGATAACAAACGTTTTTGTTGCAGACAATCCCATATTTACATAGCCAAAGTCGGTGTTGTTGGCTGCGCCTGCTGTCATATCGCCGTCGGCGATGTTCACAGAGTTGCCGGTAACTTCTATTTCCGGTGTTACTAACTGCGCTGCCAAAGCAAAGTCGTAAACAGGTTCATTAGCATCGTTATTCAGGATGTTGATCTTTGCAGACCTTGCGCTGCCACCAATGCCGGGTGAAAAACGCACAGTGATCGTTAAAGATGTGCCGGGGGCAATGGTAGCCGGATATGCCGGAGGTGTTACCATTGAAAAATCAGAAGCATTTGTGCCTGAGAAATTAATATCGTTAACGATAAGTGTTCCTACGCCGGTATTCTGAATGATGAAGCTCCTGGTAGCTGTTGCGCCGATGTTTATGTTGCCGAAATCGGTATAGTCGCCAACAGAAGGGCCCGAATCGCCATCAACGATCGAAATGCTGTTTCCGGTTACGTTTGCTTCGGGAGCTGAATTGTAGGTAGATGGGTTGTACATAGCGATCAGCTGACCACCTTCTACCAACTGGCCGGGAAGCGGGCTGTGAGCCTGAACAACCAGCAATGACTTGCCGGGGCCAAGAATATCTTCCATATCAATAACACCTGATGATTCTTCATCGTTGGTAATGAACCTTGAACCACCCGGTACGAAACGTGTAGTATCGTGAAGGCCAATTTGCTTTAAAGAATCGGTAGCAATAGTGTATTCCCATACTTTGCCAACATAATCATTACCACCCGGATCTTCCTGCAAAATGATGTGACCATAATTGTCGATCGTCATATTGTCGAGCATCTTCTGACCTTCTGTACCATCGAGTACACAGGTAATAGTGCCACCCAGTTCAGGATTAGATGCATCTGTGAAATGCAGTTTCCAAACGCGGCTGGGGCTTGAGAACGAATTAGTGGTATTGAAGTAGAAATCGTTTGGATGAGCTGGATCCCACGCTCCGTCTTCCGGCCTAAGAAAGTTTGTAACAGATGCAGTGTTGCTGGCAGTATTCAATGCTGCGCCGGTCATGTTCTGAACAGAACCGAGATTGAACAAAGAAAAAGCTGTGCCTGCTGCGGGTATACTGCCGCTCACTTCGGCGGTTAGGCCAGTTACCTTAACACCGAAGACCCTGCCGTTGGTTAAGCCTGCTTTTTCGATATCGTTACCTGAATTGGTTTTTGTGCCTACATATACATACACCTGACCCGGTGTAGCATCGTCTGTACCAACTACTACGGTTTTGTCACTTTCTGTTGGGCTGGCTAAAGCGTTCTCCCAGGAGAATTTTCCGAGGTAGGGCAATTCGTAAGATTTGCCTGCTGCGGTACCTGTAATAATATGAGCAAATGCGCGGCCTTCTGCACCACTCTCTTCGCCGTTCAAGAATATTCTTTCTCTTGTTCCTTTGCCGGTAGCACTGTTGTAAAATGCCGATACCTTAGGAAGATCTGCAGAGCAAAATCTGGTAAGACCTGCAGGTGCCGGATAGCTTGAGTTGTAGCCGATGTAGCTGGATGTAATAGGATTCCACAGGTACAAAGACTGCATAAGATCGCTGCCGCTGGTAACTGCAAGTGTAGACTTATTGATGATCCATTTAGATACGAAAGCACCCATAGAACCATGTGCCCTAACTGCACCTACTGTATTCACCATCTCGTGGTTCATTACCAAAGTGAAGGTGCCATCGTTGTTGTCGAATGCACCCAGTCCATCGAGGAGACCGCATAATTTGTAGCCGCCTATGGAATCGCCTACAGTAAGTACTGAAGTGTAAGTAACGCCCGGTGCGGTGGAAAGCATGTAAGGGTTAGCTGTGGTGCTGGGCCCAATGGTTTGAGCACCGGCTTGTAGTTGTGGCAATAATAAACCGCCAAGGCAAAACATCATTTTTTGTAATCGAGACATCATAATTTTTGTTTTTTATGATGCGAAAGTAGAAGGGCAAGGTTATGGCAATATTAGCTGCGGGTTATGCTACGGTGAACTGGGTTAAATAATTATTAAGTGGCCAGTGGAAGCTGAATTTTTTGAATACCCGGGTGTGGGTGTAGCCGTGGAGCACTAAAATTTCCCATTTTTTTGTACAAGTATCAAAATGATGTAAGTTGTTGAATGTCAAGTAATCTCTTTAAAATAATTTCCCAAAAACTACCCAATTGGGAATCAGTAGATAGTAGTTAGTTGATAGTAGTTGGTCGCGAGTTTAATGGGATTTTCAGGATCCTTTTTCAAAATTCCCCAGGTTGGGTTTTTATTGTTGTGTTTTTATTAAGTTGTTGATTAACAATGATTTATAGCCGAATTGTGGATTAAAATACCCCAATTATGCCCCAGGTGGGGAATTTTGGTCTGAACTACGAACCTGTATGCCGGTAGGCCGGTTCAGTAGATTTCATTGGTTCCACAGATTTTGTTCTGCATCCTTCTGCCCACTTTGCAAATCTTCCGTTTTACTTCCGGTTTCTTCCGGTGGCGGAAAAACCGGAAGTGGTGTAATTAATTGAAAATCAATTAAATGCGTGGTAATTGCGGGTTTTCTCTAAAAAAGCCGGACGCCGCGGAAACGGAAGCAAACCCCGAGAAACATAAATAATAAAAAGCAACCCAAGCTATTTGTAAATATCGGATATGGAATGGAAATGGCAAAATTTTAAATCTATGACAGGACGTATGCGGCCTATTACGGGACGGAGGTGGCCTGTGATGGGAAAAAGTTTGTTTGGTCTTTGCATCCGGCAATTATGAGATTGCCACCCTCAAGGACGTATTCGGAGACATACGCCCAACACTTATTTTTTTATCTATGGAACACTAGAGACAACAGGGGAAATTGTAGAGTGTGGGGGAGCACAAAGTTGTTAACTGCGTTAAGGCCAATTCGGCTGGATATCATTTAATGCCTTTGCAAAAGGAGTTTTATTTGCGGTTCCAGATACATATCTGGAACAACTGTAAACTTCTAGTTTATTGGGGGATAACAATAGATGCGGAAATCTTATACCTTTATAAAATTCAACCATATAAATGAAAAGATACTATTACGCAAATTCGATCAAGAATTTCTTACGGGATTCAAATGAAGAAATCGTAGGCGAACTTTCTATAAATAATACGTTTAATTCTGACAAAAATCAATTGGATGCATGGATTAAGGAAATTGATATTTTAAAAGACGCGTTGACTAAATTTGATGGGAATATTTTGTTTGAATTTTCTATCCCTAGAATGGGACGTAGAATTGACGTAGTACTTTTAATTAAGAATGTGATTTTCGTAGTAGAGTTTAAGGTTGGTGGGAAGGAATTTTTGATGAATGCGATCGATCAGGTATTTGACTACGCCCTTGATTTGAAAAATTTTCACGAAACAAGTCACGTTCATTTAATAGCGCCAGTTTTAGTGGCAACTGAGGCGCGCGACATGTTTTCAAATATTGCATCTACGCCACACAATGATAATCTACTATTTCCCATAAAAACAAATGCCAGATCGCTAAATGACGTAATTGATAGTGTTTTGTTATTTGCTGATGGTGGAAATATTGACTCTGAAAGTTGGATGAAGGGTAGGTATTCGCCGACGCCAACGATTATTGAAGCTGCCACTATTTTATATAATAATCACTCTGTTGAGAATATCACTAGACGAGATGCAGATGCAATCAATTTAAAACAAACAAGCACGGCGATTTCAGAGATAATTGAAAAGGCGAAAGTTGAAAATAATAAAGTGCTTTGTTTTGTAACAGGAGTTCCTGGTGCCGGCAAAACATTAGTTGGATTGGATATTGCAACCAAGCATTTAGATTCGAAAAATTCTACTTCCAGCGTATTTCTTTCCGGAAATGGGCCTCTAGTCGCTATTTTGCGGGAAGCGTTAACCCGGGATAAAGTAAAAAGGCAGAAAGAGATCGGTAGTAAAGTTAAAAAAGGAGATGTTTTAAGAGAGGTCAAAATGTTCATTCAAAACGTTCATCACTTTAGAGATGAATGTTTGATAGACGACAAAAGACCTCCTTTTGATCATGTTGCAATTTTTGACGAGGCTCAAAGAGCGTGGAATCATGCTCAAACCGCTAAGTTTATGTTACGGAAAAAGAGCATTCCGAATTTTTCATATTCAGAGCCTGAGTTTTTAATTTCTTGCCTTGATAGGCACAAGGATTGGGCTGTTATTGTTTGTTTAGTTGGTGGTGGGCAGGAAATAAATACTGGTGAAGCCGGCATAGGAGAATGGATAGAATCACTAAATCGTTCATTTCCGAAATGGCAAATCTATTTATCTTCAAAGTTGAATGATAGCGAATATGCAGCAGGAAATGCACTTGAGTTGATAAGGAAGAGAAAAGACGCATTTATAATAGATGAGCTTCATTTGGCTGTATCAATGCGCTCATTTCGCGCAGAGCATTTATCAACTTTGATTAAGCACATTCTGGATATCAACGTTGAAAAAGCCCAAGAATCTTTTAAATTGATTGAACACAAATATCCTATTATTCTTACCCGTGATGTTACTAAGGCTAAAAAATGGTTGAAGGAAAGAGCAAGAGGAAGTGAGCGGTATGGTATTATTGTATCTTCACAAGCACAGAGATTAAAACCACATGCAATTGATGTGAAGTCGCCAATGGATCCTATACATTGGTTCTTAAATGATAAAGATGATGTGAGGTCATCTTATTATTTGGAGGACGTTGCCACTGAATTTCATGTGCAGGGGTTAGAACTTGATTGGGCATGTGTGACTTGGGACGCTGATTTTCGTTATTCAAATAAAGGGTGGGGAACTTATTCATTTGTAGGGAATAAATGGCAAAACATACATAAAGAAGAGACTAAGCAATATCTGAAAAATGCTTACAGGGTTCTATTAACGAGAGCGAGACAAGGTCTTATCATTGTTATACCTAATGGGGATGCTGAAGATCCGACGCGGAGAAGTGAATATTATGATTGCACTTTTGAATATTTGAAAAAGATCGGTTTTGAAATTCTTATTTGAGTACCGAATGAAATAATGCTTCTCTAAAGTAAACTCTCCGCCAGCTTAGCAGAAATTTACTTAGGTATCGGTAAAAGCAAGTTCGCACTAATGTTTACCGCAGAAAAGAGGGGGGTGCTGGAAATCTATTTGGATTAGTGCTGAGGCTCAGGAGATTTCTCCCTACACTTCGCTGCGGCTAAGCCTTCGTTGCGTTTTGGTCGAAATGACATCAGGGGTGGGGCTGGTGTTGTTTGAGGCCGCTCCGCCACGACGGAGGTTCGTGCCCTGCCTAACGGCAGGCAGGCTCGCAAAGACCATTGTTTTTGCTAAATAGAGACATTAGCTTAAACGGCACCAAAGGTGAGAGCGGGTTTGAGAATGGAGTTCGAGAAATAACCTCTCCCCCCTAAATTTATTACCCGACAGTTAATGAAAAAATATGTTTTGAATAGGGTGATTTTCGGTAACTTTAGGTTTCAATGAGTGTTATGAAGTTACTGGTGTGTGCAATTGCTTTTTTGTGCTGTGTGCCATTGCTGGTGCCGGCACAGACTTCTTTTTATCAGCACGATACTTCTGTGAAGGTGTATGCGTATAGCCAGGAGCAAACACTGGCGTGGTGCGGTGGGTTTAATAATCCGCAGTTTGCCATGGGCGATATAAACCGCGATGGGTTGCAGGATATAGTGGTGTTTGAACCATGGAACAGTGTGCGCACGTTTGTGAATATGGGTACGGCTGGCAATCCGAATTACAGATATGCACCTGAGTATGCGCTGAAGTTTCCACCGGTATTTGATTATCTGATACTGGCCGACTACAACTGCGATGGTGTGCCGGATCTGTTTAATCAGGGGAGTACGGGATTTGAAGTGTACAAGGGGTATTACAATGCGCTGAACCAGCTTTGTTTCGTTTTTTACCAGGCTTTGTACTACAATAATGATCCTTTGGTACATGGCACTGTGAATGCTTTTAACAATCCGGGAGATATACCGGGGATAGTGGATGTGGATGGCGACGGTGATCTGGACTTTGTGAGCTACGATATATCGGGCGGAACAATGAACCTGTATATGAACAGGCGTGTAGAGCTGAATCTGCCCTGCGACAGTATACATGTGGAACTGCGAAACGGATGCTGGGGCAGGGTATATCAGGGTTTTTACCGCACACATACCTTGCCATACGTGTGCGACAACTCGCGTTTTGGACCGGGTCCGGGCCCGATGGATGCAGGCGGCAAAAAAACACATTCGGGTAATACGCCCTGCTTGTTTGACTGGGACATGGACGGCGACTACGACTATCTGGATGGGAATGTATCGTACAACGAAATGACTTTTCTGAAGAACGGCAGGATGGAATATAACCCGACCGGGCGCGACTCGATGGTGACTCAGGATACGATGTGGCAATCTTTTGCGGGTGGCAAGCAGATAGAGATGCCTACCTTTCCGGCGGCGTTTAATGTGGATGTAGATCAGGACGGTAAAAAGGACCTGCTGGTAGCCCCCAATGCACAGGGTATAGGCTCTGAAAACTATAAATGTATCTGGTACTATAAGAACTTCTCGACACCGGGCTCGCCTGACTGGCGTTTTCAGTCGGACTCGTTTCTGACCGACAAGACGATAGACCTGGGCACGGCAGCTTACCCCATGTTTTTTGATTATAACAAGGACGGCAAGCCGGATCTGTTTGTAGGTTCGGACGGATACTACCAGACAGGCGGCGGGCTGAAGAGTAAACTATCTTATTACCTGAATACAAGTACAGCGGGGGCGCCATCGTACACACTGCAGACAAGGGATTTTATGGGATTGGCGGCTGCGAATTACCGTGGTGCGGCACCGGCATTTGGAGACATAGACGACGACGGCAAGGCTGATATGCTGATAGGGCACAGCGACGGAACACTATCGTACTACAAGAATAGTGCGGCTGAAGATACTGTGATACCCAACTGGCTACTGCAACTGGCGGTGCTGACAGATATGAATGGCGATACCATAGACGTGGGCGGATATGCAGCTCCGTTTGTGTATGATATAGACAGGGATGGTAAGAAGGATCTGATAATAGGCAATAGCTACGGCTACATAGTGTATTACCAGAATGTGAGCACGGTGCCGGGTGCAATAAGTTTAAAACTAATAAATACCCAGCTGGGTATGGCCAGGGTGGATTCGCCACGGACGAACGGCTGCTACAGCGCACCATACATCGGCAAGATAGACAGCTCGGGTATTGAGTATCTGCTGATGGGCAGCGGTTCGGGGATGATATGCAGGTATACGGGTTTTCAGACAGGAGATACAACGGCCAGATACACATTGCTGGACAGCCGGTATTCTTTTATTGATACAACTTACTCGGTATTCCTGCACTCGAGCTACGGCGCCTACGACGGCCTGCGCAGCACTGTAGCGGTGGGCGATGTAAATGGAGATGGTAACTACTACATGGTGGTAGGCAACAATAAAGGCGGCACAGACCTTTATAAAAGGAAGGTGTACGTTCCGGTAGTAGACCGCACAGGTGTAGCTGAGGTGAATGCTGCAGCATTGGTAAGGGTATATCCGAATCCGGCGGATGATATGCTGCATGTTTCGTGGGCAGGAATGGAGCAGGGCGATGTACAGATCAGTGTGATAAACATGACAGGGCAGGTGTTGATGACATCGAGTGTAGCTGCGTCTGCGGGACATGCGTCGGTGCCGGTATCATCGCTGGCTAGCGGTATGTATGTGTGTGTGGTGCAGGGGGCTGGAAGCAGATACTACAGTAAGTTTACGGTGGTACGGTAGTGGAGTTTGCTATTGAAACTGACCGGCGAGAGATAGTTGCACCCCAATGGGGTGCACGTTACCAACAATAAAAAAGGCTACAAAGCTTTGACTCCTAACGGAGTCTTGCAATTAATCAATATCTGATTTTAAAGTTCAATTTGCATCATTTTTGTCGCCACTCGTCGGTAAAATCGCGGTTGTCTTTTTCCTGCGCAAACTTTTGTGAGTTGTAATCGCCCGATTGGTTGCGGGGGATGGACAGTGAGTTCCATGCAGATTTACTGCGCAGTTTGGAGATGTAGACGATCTGCCCTACATGGTAGGAGTAGTGTGCTATCTGCCGGTTGATGGCATCCATAACAGTTAAGCCATCGTTGCGGATGTAGATGATGCGGTCGAGGTCGGCATCAGTTATGCTGCCCAGCGCATCGAAGAGGCACTGCCAACCTTCTTCCCATTTTTGCATCAGCTCGTTGCGGGTATAAGTATCTGGTTCGAATTCGGCATCGCGCATGCGCCATGGTTTTTCACCGTCGGTTGTGAGGAAGTCGGTCCAGCGGCTGAGCATATTGCCCCACAGGTGTTTCACGATATTGCTGATGCTGTTGCTGTCTTCGTTTTGCTGCCAGGCGAGGTCGGCATCATCAATCTGAGCGATGGATTTCTCGCCAAGTTGTTTGTACATCTTGAAAAGGCGGGTGGCACTTTGTATGTATTGCATGTGATCTCGTGGTTTACGTATTGCTGTTTTGGTTGTCGGTATAAATTCCGGGCCGTGAAATTTCCATCAGCCGTTCTGGGAACTTTGGTTCGCTGAAGCCGAACTTGCGGTATAGTACGTGCGCATCCAATGTGGCCAGTTTTATGCCGCGCAGGTTCTTTACCCAATCGAGGTTAAACAATAGTTCCATCATTTTTGTTGCCAACCCTATGCCGCGGTGGGGTTCTTCCACATACACATCGGCCAGATAGGCAAATGTGGCGTAGTCGGTGATGAGGCGGCCAAAGCCCACATGCCGGCCATTGATGATCGCTCCGATGCAGTAAGAGTTCTCGAATGACCGCATGAAAATGTCGTTCGGCACTCCTTTGGTCCAGTAGGATATTTCAGACAGCCACTGGTATACGTCTGACGGAATCATCAGCGATTTATCGGTGGTGATGGTGTATCCCTTAAATTCAACAACGATGGGTTCCATGCTAAAAATGTTCTCTCGAAAAATCGTTACAATCATATGATGGTGTTCCAGCCATGCACATCGGATGTGTTGCCTTTACGAATGTCGAACAGGGCTTTTTTGAGCTGATACATCAAGGCATCTTCGCCTATGTAGCAATTGTATTCTTTGTGGTGAATGGCAATGGTTTTAATGGGAGCCACTACTGCGGCAGTGCCCGCACCAAATGCTTCTACACGCTTGCCGGCTTCCAGTGCCTCGGCCAGTTCACGGTGGCTGATGCGGCGCTCTTCTACGGTAATGCCTTTTTCTCTGGCAATGGTGAGTAATGAGTTGCGGGTAACACCATCAAGTATAGTGCCGGAGAGTGCAGGGGTGATCAGTACGCCATCTATAACGAACATGGCATTCATGGTGCCCGATTCCTCGATGTATTCGTGGTGCACGGCGTCGGTCCATAATACCTGGTCGTAGCCGTCTTCTTTAGCCTTTTTGGTGGGGAAGAATGCACCGCCATAGTTGCCGCCGCACTTGGTATCGCCGGTGCCGCCCTCTGCTGCGCGCACATAGTCAGTTTCGACCCTGACACGGAGCGGCTCTGCATAATACTGAAATGCAGGTGAACAAACCACCATAAACAGATATGTGTCTGATTCTTTGATGCCTATGCGGGATTCGGTAGCGATCATGAACGGGCGGATGTATAATGATCCGTCTTCGTCGGAAGGTACCCAGTCGGAATCGACCTTGATCACGTTGGCTATTGCATCAGCAAAGAGATTTTTGGGCACATGCGGCATGCACATTCTGCGCAGTGATTTGGAAAAACGTTCGTAGTGTTTCTCTACGCGGAAGACGTTGATCTTGCCATCATTCATCATAAAGGCCTTCATGCCTTCAAAAACAGTCTGACCGTAGTGCAGGCACATAGCCAGCGGGCTGAGTGTGAGATCGTGAAAGGGAACAACCTGTGCATTCTGCCATTTGCCATCGGCATATTCTGCCACAAACATGTGTTCGGTAGGGATCTTGCCGAATGGGATTGACTTGGTGTCGGTTACTTTTCTTTCGGCCTGCGTGGTAATTGAGATGATTGGTTCCATAAAATTGGTTTTTGTTGGTTTACAATATTTATTCTACCGGCAGACCTTCGGGGAAAGCCTTTTCGGGGACTGGTTCCATCTTTGATGCTTCTTTATGCTGTGCTCTGTATCCTTTGTTCATTACGAACACACTTACTACTATGGTTATAAATGCGAGCCCGGTGTAGATGTTCATATCCTCGTGGAGGAATAAATAGCCAGCGAGTACTGCTATGAGCGGATTGACATATGAGTATATGGTAGCGATACCTACAGGTAGTACACTGAGCGCAAACATATAGGCTGCATATGCTATGGCAGAGCCGAATGTAATGAGATACACGAGAGCGAGAAGGCCTTCAGTGTTCCATAGCTGAAAGCCGGTGTAGTTATCTGCAAAGGGGCTGATCATCAGCATGAAGATGCCGCCGAACAACAGTTGCAGGCCTGAGTTGAAAAACGGGTTGGTGAGTGCGCCCTGCTTTTTATTGACCAGACTGCCCAATGCCCAGCTTGCTGTGGCCACCAGAGTAAGGAAGATGCCGCCGAGGTAAGCGGGTTGTGCCACATCGGCAATGTTATGCCTGAAAATAAGGGCTACTCCACAGGTGCCCAGTAGCAGGCCGAGGCCAATCATTGAATTGAAATGATCTTTTTTAGAGGAGAAGAGATTAAGCAAGACAGCAAAAATTGGCATCATGCTGCAAAGCATGGCTGAGATGCCGCTGGGTATAAAACGCATACCCAAAGTAACAAGGCCATTACCTATAGTAAGCATCAGGAAGCCCACCAGCATCTGCCTGAGGATGTTCTTCATGCTCAGGTCTTTGTTCTTATTAATGACCAATGCCCCGATCATCAAAATGATACCTGCCACTGTTTGGCGGACGCCAGCGAACAGGAACACGGGATAGTGCCGTATGCCCACCCTGATGGCCAGATAGGTAGTGCCCCATACTATACAGATGAACACTACTGCCAGATATGCTTTTGTTTGCCTTGTCATATTTCAGGACAAAAGTGAGTAAATAATTTTGTACAAAACAGATACAATTTCTGTATTTTTGACCATAACAGTTTTTGTATGGGTACAAACAGGCAACGTAAAAGTGAGCATCTGTATCTGCAGATAGCCGAGACATTTGAGCACCAGATAATGGACGAAGTACTAAAGATTGGCGACAAACTACCGTCGGTAAGGTTGCTGAGCAAGGAGCATGGAAGTAGCGTCAGCACTATATTACAGGCCTACTACCACCTGGAAGGAAAGGGGCTTGTGGAGTCGAGGCCGCAGTCGGGTTATTATGTGCGGTTCAATCCATCGAAGTTCCCGAGGAAGATAGAGAAGAGCAATCCGGTACAGGTAGCGAGAACAAAAAATGTGGAGGCTATTATTGGAGAGGTGTATGATGATTTCTCGATGCCGGGGATCACGCGGTTCTCGCTGAGTGTGCCGGCGCCCGACCTGTTGCCGCTGGCCAAGCTTAACAAGGCTATGATGCAGGCCTTGCGGGACCTGCCGGCAAATGGTACATCGTACGAACAGATACAAGGTAATGACCTGCTGCGGAGGCAGGTAGCGAGATGGTCTATGCATTGGGGCGGGCATCTGAAATCGACGGATATCATTACCACATCGGGATGTATGAATGCGATCGCATACTGCCTGATGGCAATAACGAAGCCGGGGGATACAATAGCGGTAGAGAGCCCGGTGTACTTTGGTGTGCTGCGGTTTGCACAGAGTATAGGTTTGAAGATACTCGAACTGCCTACCGACCCGGATACAGGTGTAGATCCGTCAGACATTAAGAAGGCGATAAAGAACCATGCGGTAAAGGCTGTGTTTCTGGTAACTAATTTCAGTAATCCGCTGGGGTATTGTATGCCCGATGAACAGAAGAAAGAAACGGTGGAGCTGCTTGCCAAACACGGCATACCGCTCATAGAAGACGATCTGTACGGCGATGTGTATTTCGGGAAGACCAGGCCAAGGTCGTGCAAGTCGTTTGATGAGGAGGGTAATGTGCTGTGGTGTAGTTCTATATCCAAAACGCTTGCGCCCGGCTACAGGGTGGGCTGGGTGGCACCTGGCAAGTATTTCGAGAAGATAAAGCAACTGAAACTATACCATAGCATAACAAGTGCCACGGCACAGCAGCAGGCTCTGGCCAGCTTTTTGGCTACCGGCAGGTATGAGCATCATCTGAGAAAGCTTAGGCAGACTTTACATGCCAACAGTCTGCAGTTTACGAGAGCGATAGGGGAGTACTTTCCGGAGAGTGTGAAGCTTAGTACCCCACAGGGCGGGTTTATACTATGGCTGGAGCTGGATAAAAAGATCGACACCTACCACCTGTATCAGGAGGCTATGCAGCACAAAATAAGTATAGCACCGGGAACCATGTTCACTCTGCAGGACAGATACCAGAACTGTATGCGCCTGAGCTACGGCATGCAATGGACCAACGAGACAGACAGGGCACTAAAGAAGCTGGGGAATCTGGTGAAAGGGATGGTTTAGGAATTGGGGGATTGGGGATTGGGTATTGGGAATTTGGGATTTGGAATTGGGAATTTGGAATTGTAATGTTTATGAGTGATCGAGTAGACAATAAAGGAGGCTAAAGTTGGATTTGAAGCTTATTATTTTTATTTTTACCAAACAAACAATTAGAAAATGAAAGCACGTATTATAACAGTTATAGCCCTCTTGGTTATTTTATTTCAAATGAGCGGTTGCGCTCACCACCAGTTCCCCGCAACTTACCATCATGGTAATAACGGGCAGTCTAAGTTTTATTAGGATTGGGTGGTTGCCGCAGGGTAACTAAGAGAAACAGATATTTTGAGCCTTCCGCTGTTGCGGAAGGCTTTTTTGTGAGATTTTTGCAGCTTGTTTTATTCCTTATCGTACCCCATTTGCCTTACCAGTTCAATAACCTCGGGGTTGCCTGAGTTTTTTGCAAAGCCCAACGGCCTGCGCATGAGCAGCATGATGCCGCGGTTGCCGCGGTCCCAGTCGGCCTGGGCGTAGTCCCATTTTTCTTTTCCAGCACCTTTTGAGATCAGGTATTTAACGATCTCAGGATTGCCATGCTCTGCAGCAACCATAAACAAGCTAATGTCTGTTACTTTGTAATTTGCAAGATCACCGGCGTTGACTCCTGCATCGCCCTTGCCCTCATACCGTTTCTTGATACACTCAGGGTGCTTTTCTACCATAAACTTCACAAACTCAACTTTATTTGATAGCACTGCCGCCAGCACGTAATCGCCGTTGGTGTAGGTAAGTCTGGGGAATACACCTAGCTGCTGGTCTTTAATTTTCATGTCTTTGTCCATGTCGTACTTAGCTCCGTTATCAATCAGCATTTTTACGGCATCTACGTGGCCGGCCGCCATGGCGGCATCGAGGGCAGTTTCTTTTACTCTGTTGGCTTCATAAACTGCATTCACATCAAGTCCTTTATCAATAAATACTTTTACAACCTCTTCTACTGTTGAGAAGTAGCTTTCCAACGGATTCAGTACACGCTCGGGGAATTTCACGGGCATTTTCATCCACGACTCTTTGTTTTTCAAATTGTAGGCAACTGATTCGGCTGGTGTTTTTACTGTTTTAATGTACTGGAGGAAAGGATACACAACCACCACGCCCATCAGCTTTGTAGGCTCTTTGAATTTCGCTCCGGCATCTAGCAGCATCTTCACAATAGGTGCTGAGGAATAATTGAACGAACCCAACAGAGCAGTACCCATCTGAGTTTCCTTGTTCACATCGGCACCGGCGTCCAAGAGCATTTTTACAACTTCGGTATTGCCCCAGCGGCAGGCGCAGTAAAGGGGAGTCAGACCATTCTTAGTAGGCAGGTTTACATCGGCTTTGGCGTCGATAAGTGCTTTTGTGATCTTAGGGTAAAATGAGGCTGCGGAAGTAAGGGCTGTGCTGCCGTCTTTGTCCATAACATTCAGATCGGTACCGGGGATGAGTGAAATCGCCTTTTCTTCTTCGCCTGCCACAATTGCTTTGATCAGTTCTTCAGGTGTGCCCGCAAATAAAGTCTGGGCTGAAAGCAAAAATGCTGCGACGACAAAGAGCATTTTTTTGATGATATTTTTCATTGATTGCTGTTTTTTGATTGGAGAATATTCGCCATCACGATGGCTTTCCTTTTATAACCACAAAACTCTCTATAAGTAAAGGGTTGTACAATAACTCATTTGTGTTATTTTTAGGAACATTGAAACTAACGTTCTGAACAGAACCCCATATATAGCTTGTGTTAACAGGAAGCGACCACGGCATTTTGCTTTGCTGGTAGTTGTTTTATTGTGCCTATCTGCCAACGCTATTGGCCAGGTAAGATTTGGTCGGTTTCAGCATTATGATGTAAATGATGGTCTAGCGCAAAATTCGGTTTGGAAAATATTTCAGGATAAGCTGGGATTTATTTGGATGCTGACATCTGACGGTGTAAACCGGTTTGACGGTGAAAATTTCAAAGTTTTCAGATGCGACCCGAACGATACCAACTCACTCGGTAGTAACAGGGTGTACAATTTCGTTGAGGGGAAGGATAATGATGTGTGGATCGGCGACCTGGTAGGTATAGACAGATACAACGCCACTCTTGATAAGATGGAGCGTTTTTTTACTTTTCACAAGGACATAGTTTATACGATCATCAGTGTTGATAAAAGTAAATTGTGGTTCTGGACGGGAGAGAATAAAATTTATTCTTTAGACATCAATACAAAGAAGATAGGAGCCTGCATAGATATGAATGGCTTAACCGGTAATAGTGACAGCGACAAATGTGTAAAGATAACAGCGCATGGCACCGATGAGCTATGGTGCCTGTTTTCGAAAAGGGGATTGGTGCGCTATAACAAGAGGACTCAGAAAGCTGATCTGATAAGCAGTTTATCCGTTATTAAAGACGAGATGATTCTGCTTAGTTCTTTGAACGACAGTATTGTGTTGTTTGGCTCTCATAACAAGGCCAACGCACTAAATGTTGTGAATACGCACACTGGTAGGATTTATCATCATGAACTCAATTCAGACATCGTAAAGGCGGCAATTGTGACGGGTGGTGACTTGCTGGTTGCATTGAAGGAAAATACTATTCTCAGGGTAGCCTACAATGATATTTTTAACGACCACACCCCTTTATCGATAAAAGACGAGATAGCATTTAACGGTATTTTTTTAGACCTGTTTTGCGACAGATCGGGGGTGTTGTGGGCAGGTACCGACGGTGCAGGATTTTATAAGAGCATACCTAACTACAGGATGTTCCAGCATATCAAATTGCCTCCACCCAATCCGAAACTAACCAAATCGATATTCAGCAGAGATAGTCTGGTATATGCCTGTTCGTTCAATAATTATATTGATGTGCTTACAGCGGATGGTCGATTCATAAAGCAGGCAAAGAGCAGCGGTGAGCAAAGTTTTATCAGCATTGCTGCCAATGCAAGGGAGAGCGCGTCGGCATACTGGCTGATGGGTGAAAATTGTTTTGGGATATATGATCTGGCAACCGGCACTTTCAAAGACATGCTGCCTGCCGTGCGAGCTCTTGACAAAGATGCTGCTATTATACTACACTATTGCGCAGTGCACAAGGCGGGTAACGGTGATGTATATGCAGGTTTTACAAATTCTCTGTACAGGCTGACGAAAGGTGCTGATGGTGGCTATACACCGCATTTCATAAAGAGCTTCGGTACAAACAGGATCACCTTTATTACCTCGCGTGGCAATTCGGTGGCATTCTGTAATGTTTTCAATCTCTATGTTTATCACCCTGAAACTGAAAAAATGGATTCGATCTTCGGGATGCGGACGGATCTGATCAAATGCCTGGAATATCAGGATGATACTATTATATGGGCAGGAACAGAAAACGGCCTTTACCGCTGCGACCTCAAAAACAAGAGTATCCGCCGCTTTGAAGAAAAGGACGGCCTGCCAAACTCATTTATCTATGGAATCATCAGGCAGAATGATCATCTATGGATGAGCACTAATAAGGGGCTGAGCTGCTATTCGATCAAAGAGAACAGGTTCAGGAACTATACTATTGAAGATGGGTTGCAAAGCAATGAATTCAATACGCGGGCTTTCCATCTCGCGGGTGACGGTACCATGTACTTTGGCGGACCAAACGGACTGAATGGTTTTCATGATACCGACATCAAGGACAACCCTTTTGCTCCACAAGTGCAGATAACGGGCATCAGGTTGTTCGACGAACCATACAAGACCGATACGGCCTGCGAACTGCTCTCTTTAATTAGTTTGCCTTATAACCGCAACACACTCAGCTTTGAATTTGCTGCGCTGGAATTCAGTAATCCGAAACTGAACCGGTATGCTTATATGATGGAAGGACTGGATGAATCGTGGATACAATCGGGCAACCGCAGATTTGCACGGTATGGCAACCTACCTCCGGGTACCTATCATTTTATGGTAAAAGCCTGCAACAATAACGATGTATGGCAAACCAATCCGAAAAGTATTACGGTGATCATTACGCCTCCGTTCTGGCAAAACAAACTGTTCCTTTTTGCCTGTGCAGCCGGTCTTGTAGGAATTATTGTACTCGCGGTTACATTTATACAGAAGCGTCGTTTTGCCCGAAAACTACGGCAGATAGAATTGCAACAAAAGATACAAAACGAACGTGAGCGCATATCCCGTGATCTGCACGATAATGTTGGCGCACAGATCAGCTATCTGGTTTCGAATATAGACTGGATAACGCAGCACGAAATCGCTGAGAATGAAAAGCGCCAAAGGATGAGCTCGCTCAGCAGTACTGCTAAAAACCTAATGAGCAATATGAGAGAAGCCATATGGGCGCTTAATAAACCGGAGATTTCGTTTGAAGAGTTTGCTGACAAGCTGAAGGCGTTTGCGCAACAAATGGTGCAATTCGATCCGGGTATCAGGTTTCAGTCGGAAGAGCATATTACTGATGGGTTTAATTTTGCTCCGGGCGAGGCACTGCATATTTTCAGGATATGCCAGGAGGTAATTACGAACGCCATTAAGCACTCGGGTGCATCGTCTATTGATTTGAAGCTGCATTCGGGCAGCCAGGGTGCTTTTTCAATAACAGTTGCCGATAACGGCAGGGGATTTGATGAAAACAATGCAGCAAATGAAGGACACTACGGGCTGGAGAATATGAAACAGCGTGCTGCAGAAAGTAAGGTGGAACTGAAAATAGTTTCTGAGGTGGGGAGGGGTACTACGGTTATTATCGTTAGGCAGTAGGGATTTAATCCAAATGAGTTATTGTAGATTTAGTACTTGCAGAGCATCTTTGTATTATGATAAAAGTTGCCATTGTTGATGACAGGCCTCAAAACCGAAGCTCTATAAAGGAGAAGCTGATCTATACCGGTGAGGTGGAAGTAGTGTTTGTTGCGCAGAACGGTAAGGATTTTCTGGAGCAGATGGTGGCATTGGCTGCAACTGCACGGCCGCAAGTGGTGCTGATGGATATTGAGATGCCGGTTATGGATGGTATTGCAGCAGTGGGTACAGCCAGCATCACTTACCCCGATACTAGCTACCTGATGCTGACAGTTTTTGATGACGATGACAAGATATTTGATGCCATAAAAGCCGGTGCTGCCGGTTACTTGCTGAAGGACGAAAGCGTTGAAAAAATATTGAATGCGCTGAAGCAAATAATTGAAGAAGGGGGTGCGCCTATGAGCCCCCGCATAGCCCGCAAAGCACTGAACATGCTGATGAACAACAGTGCTCCATCTAATGCTGAAGCAAAACCTGATGATGTACTCAATACGCTAACCGAGAGGGAAGCTGAAATACTGAAACTGCTGGTAGATGGTATGGACCATATGGAAGTTGCCGGCAAACTGTTCCTCTCGCCGCACACTGTGCGCAAACACATTGCCAACATCTATGGCAAGCTGCATGTAGCCAACCGCAGCCAGGTGGTAAAGCTGGCGATGAAGAAGAAGTGGTTTATGATGTTTTGATTTTGGTGGATTGCGTACTGCTTTGTGGTTTATATGACACCAATTCTATAGGTAGTTGGATTGTTGTCAAACAATCGCAAACAAAGTTGGCTGCAGTAGCGTGTAACTCTGTTCTTTTTTAGAAATGCTGTTTTAGGAGGTTTATTACATCACATTCACTAGTCCGGCTTTGATGGCGTATATGGCTAGTCCGGTGCGCGACGTGATGCTTAGTTTTTTGAACAGGTCTTCGCGGTAACCATCTATGGTACGTGGGCTCAGATGCATCTGGTCGGCAATTTCTTTGTAAGTAAGTTCTGTGCAGGCGTAGCGGAGGAAATTTATTTCCCGGTCGTTGAGCTCAGCGTTTATTTTGCCATCCGGGTCGTTGATCAAGTTCATCATTCTGCCGGTTACTAATTCTGAGTGGTAGAGCCCTTCCTTGTATACCTTGTTTATAGCGATTTTAAGGTCCTCAGGGTCTGAGTCTTTCAGCACATAGCCGTTGGCGCCATTGCGAAGCATTTTTATGACGTTCAGCTCGGTATCGTACATAGACAGCGCGAGGATTCTTATGTCTGGCCAGAGTCGCCTTACTTCTGCAGCAGTCTCATAGCCATTCATTTCGGGCATATTTATGTCTATAATGCACACATCAGGCAAGGTTGCGGCAGACTGTAACCTGGTGACCAATTCTTTGCCATTGGCGGCTTCAGCCACCACCATCATATTTTCGAATCGTGAAAGTATTTCTATAACGCCTTTGCGTAGTATGGTATGGTCGTCGGCGATGGCTATTTTTATCATAAAACTCTTGTCCGCTGAAAGGAGGACCAACTTTTTAAGCTTTGGTAAAAAATTTACGAGTCAATGGTTTTTATTGGCAATATGGTCTCTGTGTTGTCTATGCTAAATGTTATGGTTGTGCCTTTATCTTTTTCGGATACTAGTTGCAGGTTGCCTTTCAGCAGATCGGCTCGCACATGCATATTGTTGAGACCTATGCCGCTTTTGCTGATAGCACCGGTATCAAAACCTTTGCCATCATCGGCTATTACTACATTCAGTTTGTCGGGCTGGTAGTGGAGATACACATCTATGGTGCTGGCTGAAGCGTGTTTAACAGCATTGCCAACGGCTTCTTGTATGATCCTGAACACCATCAGTTCTTTTTCGTTCTCCAACTCATATTCCTGACCTGATCTGTGCAAAGTACATTTTACGTCTCGGGCTGAGCGAATGTATTCCAGGTCTTTTTCTATGGCATCTGCCAGTCCGGCATTGCTTACAAATGCACTGTTCAGGGTATGACTTATGTTTCGCAGATCGTTGATAGCCTTGCCCAGCAATTCGGTGCAATCTGCGGCCTTGGTTACCACTTCCTGCTCTTTGCTGGAGTTCTTGATGCCGTAGAGTTGCATCTTTACGATACTCAGCATCTGACCTACATTATCATGTATCTCTTCGCTAAAATGTTTAAACGACTGCTCCTGTACTTCCAGTTTAGACTGCAGCAGTTGATTTTGATAATTGCTTTCCATCTGTTGTTTTTCAAGAAGGTTTCGGTATTGTTTTTTTTTGTGGGTGATTAGGAAGATAACGAGGGTTGCTGTGAGAATGAGCATTATTAGCGAACCTAATATGAAAATAATAAATAGATAATCAATGTTCATTTGTAATCATTTTCGGGTAATAGTAAAAGACTAAACTATATCCGGCATAGCATACAACATTTATGCTATGCTGTATATTCATCGCCAGGCCATAATAATAAC
>CAIKOJ010000205.1 GCA_903829015.1 uncultured Bacteroidota bacterium | reverse complement strand
TTACTGATTTAAGAGCTATTAATGATTAGCAGCCCTTGTGAAAGATATGGTCACAAAAAAGCGACCAAGTAAAATTCATCGTTTTACTTGGTCGCCTTAAAAATTCACCCGTGAAAAGAAGTTACTTTTTCAGTGCCCTCCGGAAAAGCCGGGGGATTTTTATATGAATTTACTAATACGCTCTTTTATAGCTTTACCCATTCTTTCACAACACGCGTATTGCCTGTATTTACAACCATTTGATAAATACCGGCAGCCAAATCAGAAACGTTCAACGCGTATTGGTTATTACCAACTTTCATCTGCTTGGTTACCATATCAAAAACCTGTCCCTGAGCATTAACCACGTACATGGTAGCCACACATGCGTTGTCGGTATTTATGGTCACATTCAAACTGTTTTGTGCCGGGTTAGGAAACAACGTAATATTCACCGATGGCTGTACTGCTACAACCTCAAGTAGCGATGATGTTACAGTTAATGTATCTACTGCTCCTACGCCCAGATTGTAATATCCGCCCGATGGAGTTGATTGTAATTTCACAGGGCGCACCATGTAATATTTCAATCCGAGTGATGGTGTAAGATCGCTGTATGTAGTTCCTGCAAGCATAGTTGCATTCAGCCTTGTATAGTATCCGTAAGCACTATCTGCGCGATAAACATAATAGCCAATAACACCGGTTCCGGGAGAAGGCGTCCAATTGATAAGAGCACCTCCTGTAGATATGTTTGTAGCAGTAACATTTAATACAGGTTTTACATAGTCAGTTCTTAACGACAGATCTCCCATCAGACCTGAGTGTACGCAATTAGCACCATTGTTTGGGTACAGCGGATAAGTGCTTGAATTATTCTGCGAGATGTTTGCCGAATAGCCTATGTTTTCTCCAAGGGCCATGTGGTGAAAGAACCAATGTGGTCGGCCAGCCCAGCAGTTAGTTAATGCCGGTGGATTAGAACACAATGGTGCTCTCAGAAAATTGTTCTGCACATTCCAGTCGCCGAAATAGCTACCAAACAACATTGTAAAGATGCCATTAACAGGGTTACTGGCAAAATTTGCAGTAGTTCCTATTCCACCTGCGCTGGTGAATGACCCGCCGCCGCAACCGTAAGCCCACTGGTAGGCTGATGTAGCCAATGTAGAGATAAATGGCAACGACTGGATGCTATCTTTTCCAACAAGTGTTGGGAAATTCCTCCATCCATTTCCGGCAAATGCCTCACCACTAAAATAACCAAAGTTATCGCTGATCAATGCTTTATGCAAAACCAACATTGAATCCATTTTGTAAACGTGGTCTTTATCCAGATACCGGTCCATCATCTGAACTTCGGTAGATGGGAAAGCAGGCATATTGGCAAAATCGATGCGGCTTACCTGTAATTCTGCAGTTGATGGTATCAATGTTTGATCATACTTTCCGTCACCAATTATATTCTGATTTGCAGGATAACTTGAACTAGGATCAGATACTGTTGCATCAGACCAAGGACCAGCGATACTTGCATAAAAAACATCTGAAGGCCATGCGCCCAGATGATCGGGATGCCCGTCCGGATTATTATCGCCGGAGTAAGGAACTGCAACATGACCTAACAACATAACCGACTTCACGTTGGCGTGTGCAGCATAATCGGCAGCAATTACAGCCTTAATAGTAACATCGGTAGCGGAACGAGAAAAATCATGCCTGATGATCTGCCAACCATCCCCGCTCAGGTCGTCCATAAAACGTTGGATCTTTGCCTCGCAAGGCACTGTAAATGTACTGTCAACAATCAAAATCATTATTCCCCTCCAATGAATTGCCGGGGCTTTAATACCTGCATAAATAACTCCCGCAGAAGTTATTGAAGGGCCAACAGCTTTTACAAAATATTCATAGGCAGAATCAACAATAACAGCGTTGTCAACATAAACACTGTCTGTCATCGGCAATGTAGCAAGCGGCCCACTAAACGTGGTCGCATTTTTTGCCTTTTTCCAAATCTGGTACGTTGGTGTATCATACAAGATGCGCTTCCATTTCAAGGTGATCTGAGGTGGAGACACCTGAGTAGTAGCACTTAACTCTACTGCTACATCTTCTGTGACCTGCGCAGAAGCCATACTTCCCATTAACAACAGGGAAAGGAAAAGGAAAATTGACCGCATATCTATCATTTATTTTTGCTAAGATAACAAATATAACTGATACTTAATGGAAAAATAACCCTGAAAACCCGAACTATTTGCCAGTAAAATAAAAACCCTACTCTGCTATTCCTGCTCTTCCTCAATCAGTTTTATTGGCTTAGCGAACATGGGATTATGACTGGTGGTAGGTATAATAAAACCAATGCTCATCACCAGCTCATAGGTAGCAAATGCCTGCCTTGCAGTTCCATTATAAATTCTAAGCCCACTGTACCTGGCGTAGTCAAATTTCTGAGAAAACTCCAAAAATGCATACTTCATAAAGGTAGCGCGCAATGCTGTTTCTACCCCTGCATTCCAGCCTCCAATCTGAAAATGCGGTTCGTTAGCCAGCCCAAAGAAGCTATTTTCCACGTGAGGTATTACCGGACCAATACCAATTTTGCCGTTGAAATCTACACGCAGATTGTTGCTGTGAGACTGATAAAGTCCACGCCTTTTCACCAGATTTATCAGCAGGAAGTTTGCACCATTGTTCAGGTAGTAATAAGACCCCGTAGCTTCAGAGAAAACCATATTAGTGTCTGTGGGTCTACCATGGTAGGTACCTTTTAAATGCACAGTTTGCCCATCTGTAACAATGTATTTAGTATGGTCAAAATTGATCTCTATGCCTATATCCTGCCTCTCGTTGAAATAATAACCCAACCGGTAATTGTACTGCGGGATGGTAAGTGCCTTATGAAAAATACCGCCATCTTCATCCCAGCCCTTATGGTCATGGCCTTCAACCTTTGTTAGTTTATAATAATTACCAATAGCGTTTTGCTGTACTTCTATCGTAGAGTTAGTGTACCATTCCTGATTGTAACCCCAGCTAAAGTAAATAGAACCGGTTCTCTTCTTTTTGGGTTTATGACCTTCCTTACCCGACACCGATAAACTTAAAAAAAGCCCCAAAAACAGGAACATGAAAATACCCCTAATAGAAAATGACTGCATACGCTTTTAATTTGGGTGCAAAAGTAGAGAAAATACAATCGAATCAAATGACAAATATCAGTATCGCGCATTATCGATAACTCATTACCCACCTTGAATATCACAGATCATCTAGACCCCCAAAAACCTGTTTTTTTGACTTTTACCACTAACAAGGTCTCACTTCCCTTACCAACTGTCATTTTGCTTCACCGACAATAAACCCCCATTCACCGACATTCCCCGATTCCTTGCCTAATAACATTTTCTAATGGGTATTTATGCTTCTACTTTTGACTGACAATTAAAAATTTATGCGAGACAGACATTTTTATCGCGGAGATTACAAACAATATCAGGAACAACGACATAGAAGTCGGGTTTTCTTTGGTATTACCATTGCACTTGTAGGCCTCATACTCATGCTTACTACCATGCATGTACTTCCCTGCATTGATCTTGCATTTTCCTGGCCCGCCATCCTTATAGTAATGGGTATTATGATCGGCATTAAGAATGGCTTCAGGAATAATGCCTGGTGGATACTCATTCTCATCGGCATAGCCAATTTCACCCCTCAGTTCATGATCTTTGGCAGACCATCAAGAGACTATGCATGGCCCGCTGCTATATTCATTATCGGGCTGGCAATAGCACTCAGGCCACGTAAAAAGGTTTGCAATCCCCCACTTAACAATATTTCATCTCACATCAATTCAGACAGCACTTTGAATGTGGATGTAACGTTTGGAGGTAAAAAAGAAGTTATTACTTCCCGCGACTTTCAGGGCGGATCGGTGGCTGTAACATTTGCCGGTTGCGAGATCAATATGACTCAGGCCGATTTCACTGCTCCATCAATAGTATTAGATTGCCGTGTTGCGTTTGGTGGTGTAGAATTAATAGTCCCATCAAACTGGGATGTAAAAAATGAGATCAGTTCCTCGTTTGGGAATGTGGAAGATGAAAGGAGTGTACAATCAAATATGTCGAATGAAACCAGAAAAATACTGATACTTAGAGGCAGTTGTTCTTTTGGCAGTGTCGAAATCAAATCATATTAATCAACAACTTTAGGGAGCATATAAAAAACTGAGCGTCTATGAAAGCTTTTACTGCACAGATCATATACCGTATAGAATGTGAGGGCCAGCCGACCGACCAATATGAAGAACAATGGAGGCTTGTTTATGCAAATAACGTTGAGGATGCTCTTGCTGAAGCCAGAGATGCCGGCGGCAAGGAAGAATCAACGTTTGTTGACAGGCAGGGCCGAAAGATGTGCTGGCGGATGCTAGCCGTAAAGGATCTGCAGCCGGTTGAATTGAAAAACGGTGGATTACTGTTTTCAATGGTTCGGGAAGCAGAGATATTACCGGCTCCGCTTTGGCTCAACGCCAGCTAGTTTTGCCATTACCGGCAATTGTGCGCTAGAGTTCATTCTCTTATTGTATTTTCATCTACCTACCTCAGCAATTAGTCCCACCTTCAGATATTAAACATAGCTTCGTAGTACATTTAGGTACTGATTTTTTACTTTTGACCTCATATTGTTCACTCTAAGAAAAAATATTCACTGGCAAGTCTGGTTGCTGATATTGCTCGCACTGGCAACCCATATCTTTCTACTACATCATGCCGGTCATTTGAGCTGGCTACTGGCAATCGAAGACGGGTTGTGCAGCACCTTCATTATAAGTCTGAGTGCGTGGTTAATTGTACTCATTATCAGGGCCTACCCAACCACTGCTGCAATCTATCCCTACGCAATTTTAATCTCAGCAATCCTGAGTATGATCGCCACCACCGCAGGCTGGGAAATTATTAAATGGTGGGTGGTAAAAGATAACGACGAATACAAAAAATGGCTCGAATCTTCCATTCCTATTCGCTTCCTTTTCATCTGGATGGTGTGTACATGGACGGCAACAAATGCAGCGCTTCGAAAGAACATCGCTGTTTCGGATTCCAGGTTTCAGCAACAAACAGATGCTTCTGTTTTACTTAAGGAAGCAGAACTCTTCAAGCTACGTCAGCAGCTGCAGCCACATTTTTTATACAACAGCCTGAATTCGATCAACGCGCTTATCATGATTTCCCCATCCAAAGCGCAGGAGATGATCGGTAAGCTTTCTGATTTTTTGAGAAGTTCGGTGCAGCGCGAATCTGAAACAGTTCTTTCTGTGAACGAAGAAATTCAATACATACAATCTTACCTGGCTATAGAATCTGTAAGATTTGGCGACAGGCTCGTAGTTACTTTCGAGAAAAATTTCGATGAAAATGCGGTACTACCGCCATTTCTAGTACAGCCCATTTTAGAAAATGCAATTAAGTTCGGGCTCTACGGCAAAACAGGTGCCGTAGCCATTAGTATCAGTATCGTATCAGACAATAACATGCTGGTGATAACAGTCTCTAACCCATATGCAGCCGACCAGCAGCCACCAAAAGGTACCGGTTTTGGTTTGGAAGGCATCCGCCGTAGACTCTATCTGATGTATGCGCGCACCGACCTGCTCACAACAACGAGCATTGATGGACAATTCAACACTACACTCAAAATACCTCAAAGACATGTTCAAGGTAATACTGATCGATGATGAGCCGCTGGCACGGCAACTGGTGAGAACGCTGCTGGAATCATTCAAACAAATTACTGTTGTGGCCGAATGCAGCGACGGATTTGAAGGATTTAAAGCAATACAGGAACATCATCCCGACCTTATTTTCCTTGACATCCAAATGCCTCGGTTGAATGGATTTGAAATGCTCGAATTGATAGAGAATCCTCCGTCGGTTATATTCACCACTGCTTTTGATGAATATGCAATGAAGGCTTTCGAATCCCATGCGGTCGACTATTTGTTAAAACCAATTGTTAAAGAGCGGTTTGACAAAGCCGTTCAAAAATGGTTGCTACATGCCCCGGATAAAGAACGCCCTAAGGTTACCGAACTTTTAGAAACCAATGTATATGAGGGCTACCAGCATAGAATTGTGGTGAAGGATAGCGGTCTCATCAGGATTATTCCAGCTACAGAAATTTTCTATATAGAAGCCAATGACGACTATATTAAGATCGTGACTAACGATGGCAGCTATCTAAAGAAAAGTACACTATCTCATATCGAGAACACACTGGATCCTCAACAGTTCGTCAGGGTTCACAGATCGTACATGATTCCGGTTACTCAGTTAAAGAGAATAGAACCATACGAAAAAGACAGCCATATCGCACTGCTACACTGCGGCGCTAAGGTCACTGTAAGCAAAGCAGGAATGGCCAAATTAAAAAACCTGCTAGGATGGTGATCCAGGCAGGTTTCAGATTGTATATCAAACAACAGTTTTAGTCTATTTCATTGCAGTTAATGGTCCAATGTTCCAGAACCAACGTATCGTGCCTGTAAAGCATAGTATCTGTGTAAGTCATTGTTTTTAGCAAAAACAAATACTGAGCCTCAGAATACTGGTTGTAATTTCCCGAACTGGTTTTGTAATGAGCATTATTGTACACAGGAATATTTGAAGATACCGAATCATTTCTGGTACAGAAATAATTCTTGGTATGGTTCGTTGAACTTTTCTGACAAGAGTTGAGGCAAATAATGGAAGTAAGTAGTATCAGCGCGTTTTTCATATAGGAATCAATATTTCTAACTATTTTTTTTCTTAAACGATATAAATTAAATACCGATTACATTGGTTCGCAAATCGAAGAAAACTGTTCAAGAATGATCGTATCGTTATGCGTACCGTGGTAAATCGTATCAAGATGCGTATGTGAATTCACGTAAATCTGGTAAGTACCGTCATTCAAATTACACACCGTATCCGTTGCCAATTGTTTCCTGGGTTCATTATATTGAATATAGATTGGCGCATACACTAAACCGTACCGTTTGCAAATGTAACACCTGGTATCAGGCACTTTCTTTTTACATGCTACAAAAACTACTATTAAAGCAATAACAACAAATAGCGCTTTCTTCATACTGTGTGATTTTCTATTAATGGATTCTGATCAAAATAACCTTTCTTGACTCAGATTGATTAAATAATTTTAAAATAACTTGACAATTAACTATCCAATAGCCCCAAAGATACAATAACTAATTAATAACATCACAAATAATTTACTCTGCAAATACTATTATCCAGTTACTAAATACCCACTGTAGCAAAGTTAACTAAATTTTACTCGTTGGTTATCGAATGGCCTCTAGGAATGTGATTTCTACATTAATGTTTTTCAACACCCAACTAACCAACTAAAACAAGTTTCACTTTCTATTTTAGATAGGGGGAATTACTTCCCCCTATCTATATCTCTCTAAAAAATAATGCCACAAAACTATTTCTCAATCACCATATGGAATACTTTGCCTCCATCAGCGGCCTTGAGATTTACCAGGTACATACCATTTACCAGATTACTGCTCAGGCTGATCTTTTCATTGATCTCGCCGTTGCGTGTGTTGAACCTTGCTGTGTATACAACCTGACCCAACATATTTGTAACCTCAACGGTTGCTTCTTCATCTACAGTAGTTCCTAAAGATCCGCTCAATGTGAATATACCATTGTTAGGGTTCGGTACTAACCTAATATCACCGAAGGCAGCAGTTACTGTTTTAACGCTAACATTACCCGCACCAGAAACTATAAGGTTCGAACTACCTGCGAAAACACCGCACCTATTGGTATTAACAACATAGCACGAAACAACATCATTCACATTTACATTATTCTGCAAGAACACAGAAGAAGTTGCGCCAACAACCGGAACATTATTCACTGACCATTGGTAAGCAGGATTAAAACCACCATTCACAACGTATGCAGTAAATGTGTCGTTGTAAACTACACCGCCCGAAGTAACACCGTAGTTAGCAGAAATGGTAACCGTTGGTGAAACATTTGATTCAACCTTCATTGAAATGTTATTGCTAACAGCTGAGGTTGCCAGTAAACATGGGTAATTACTGCTCATGTTCACAAACAATACATCGTTGTTAGATGGTATATAGCTGTAAGTTGATGAAGCAATACCAACCGGTGAACCATTCAGGTACCAGTTGTAAACAGGAGTTGTACCACCGAACGATGACGTAGCAGTAAAATTAACGATCGTTCCGTGACAAACTGTATCACCAGGAAGTGCTGAGATCATTGCAACAGGTGTTTCGTTATTCCTAACTACCATGATCACAGTGTCATATGCTGTATTTGGAATAGCACATGTAGCGCTGCTTGTAAGTTTCACAGTAACCACTTCACCGTTTGCAGGGGTATACACAAATGTGCTTCCTGATCCTAACAACGAGCCATCCACGCGCCACTGATAAGACGGAGAAACACCGCCGTTAACTGTGAGCGCAGTATAGGTTAAAGAAGTACCTGCACAAACTGTATCACCAACACCGGTATTTATTGTAACACCAGGAACAACCGTAGGTGTAATAGCCACAAGTGCCGAACCTGGCATACTGCTTGTGCAACCGGTTGAAGTATTTGTTGCCACTACTGTATAAGTACCGGCAGCAGTCTGAAGACCGAATGAGATCGATAATGAACTACCTGAAACAGGGCTGCCAGTTGCTACCCCACCCACATAAAGCTGGTAATCAACTCCGATTTCTGACGAACTTAATCCAACACCTACGCCAGTACCACCTGAGCAATAATTACCTCCGCCTGTGATCACCTGAGGTACAGGTAATGGATTAACACCAACTGCAACAGTACCAGACATATTATTCACGCAACCGGTAGCAACATTAGTTGCCAAAACATTGTATGTCGCGCCAACTGTGATCAAACCAAAGTCTAATAGACCTCCTGTTCCTATCAATGGAGCACCAACCGAAGCAACTCCGATACGCAACTGATAAGATACTCCAGGTGTCGAGCCACTTAATCCAACATGTACACCGGTACCACCGTCGCAATAGCTACCACCACCTGTTACACTATATACAGTTGGCAAAGGATTAATTACCACAGTTGCGCTTCCCAACATGTTCTTCGTACAAGTAGTAACAGAGTTAGTTGCTACAACAGTATAAACACCTGCAGTTATCTGCAAACCAAAATTGATTGCAGTACCAGATCCTATTACCGGGCTGCCGGTAGGCATACCGTCAACATATAATTGATAAACAATACCAGATTCAGAACCAGACATTGATACCAATACACCAGCATCACCTGCGCAGTAGCTACCACCACCGAATACAGAGAATGTAGCTGGCAATGGATTTACTGAGATAGCTATGCTGCCTGTCATGTTGCTCGAACATCCTGATACCGGATCAGTTGCTTTAACTGTATAAGTTCCAGCTGTAGTAAACGGACCAAATGTCAGCGCACTACCAGTACCCATCATTGGAACACCAACTGCAACACTACCTCTATATAGTTGGTACTGTATACCTGTTGTAGAGCCACGTAGTTCAACATTCAATCCTGTTCCACCAGCGCAGAAACTTCCGCCGCCAGATAATGTATAAACGGTTGGTAAAGCATTTATTGCTACGATAGAAGTGCCAGCCATATTAGCCGTACATCCTGTAGAAGCGTTAGTTGCAACAACGGTGTAAGAACCAGCAAAGAATTGTACGCCCATGTCCAGAGCAAGTCCAGTACCTGGTATCAGACCTCCAACCGGAAGACCACCTCTGTACAATTGGTAATTAACACCTGCCGAAGAACCACTCAACGTAACATGAACGCCCAAACCGCCTGCGCAATAGCTACCACCGCCAGTTGTTGTAAACACTGTAGGCAACGCATTAATCGCTACAACCGCTGTTCCGGTCATATTACTGCTACAGCCCGATGCAGCATTTACTGCAACCACAGTATAGCTTCCTGCCACAGTCTGTAAACCGAAGTTGATAGTTGAATCATTACCTGCTACTGTTGACACCAAAGTTGTGCCTCTGTATAGCTTATAATTTACGCCAGAATTAGAACCACTCAAACCAACGCCAACTCCTGTACCACCAGGGCAGTAACTTCCACCACCGGTTACGGTATAAACAAGTGGCAATGGGTTAATTGTTATTGTTGCGCTTCCTGCCATATTACCAACACAACCAGTGCTAGGATTAGTAGCATCAACAGTATATACGCCTGCTACAGACAAGATACCAAAATCAATTGGAGAGCCTGTACCTGCATGAGGAGTACCGGTTGCAATACCATCTCTGTACAATTGATAATTTACTCCGAAAGAAGAACCATCGATACCAATATGATAACCGGTACCACCTGCGCAATAACTACCACCTCCTGTAACATTAAATGTTGTAGGCAGAGTATTGATCACAATTGTTACGCTTCCTGTCATGTTGTTAACACAGCCAGTAAGAGCATCAGTTGCCTCAACAGTGTAAACACCTGGCAACATTTGAATACCAAAATCCAATGCTAATCCAGAACCAGCCACAGGTACACCAACTGGTGTTGTACCTCTATATAACTGATAATTGATTCCCATATCCGATACACTCAGACCAACATGGAGTCCTGCACCACCTGTACAATAGCTACCACCACCTGTAACTGAATAAGCAACAGGTAAAGGATTAATTGTAATAGGTGCAGTACCAGTCATTGTATCGCTACAGCCAGTTACCGCAGTTGTTGCTACTACATAGTAGATACCAGCAGTAGAGAATGTACCAAAATCGAGATTTGAACCTGTACCCAACTGAGGAATACCGATAGCGGTACTTCCCAGATATAACTGATAATTATCTCCTGAAACTGAGCTACTTAATCCAATATTAACTCCTGTACCACTAGCGCAATATGCGCCGCCGCCAGTAACCGTGAAGGTTGCAGGTAAAGGATTCACAGAAACCGGAACACTGCCGGTCATATTAGAAACACAACCTGTTGATGCATTTGTTGCAACAACAGTATAACTGCCTGCCGCCAACTGCATTCCGAAATCAAGTGCGCCACCAGTACCAGGTAAAATAATTCCTGTTGAAGTAGTACCTACAAACAACTCATAATTTACTCCTGCTTGTGAATTGCTCAAACCAACAACAGTTCCGATGCCACCAGCACAATAGCTTCCGCCGCCGGTTACAACATACGCTGCAGGAAGTGGGTTGATCACCACACTCGCACTACCAGTCATTGTTTGACTACAACCTGTAATATTATCAACAGCAACTACGGTATAAGCACCTGCGGCTGTTTGTAAACCAAAGGAAATAGCAGCGCCTGTGCCTGCAACTGGTCCACCTACCGGTGAGCCTCCGTTGTACAGATTGTAAGTGATACCTGCATTAGAACCGCTCAAACCTACAAACACGCCTGAACCGCCAATGCAATAGTTACCACCACCCGATACAGTGTAAACAAGTGGTAAAGCGTTAATGCTTACGGTAGCACTACCTGCCATATTTGAAGTACAGCCTGTTGTAGCATTTGTTGCCACAACAGTATAGTTACCTGCCACTGTAATAAAACCAAAATCGAGTGCTGAACCTGAACCGACCATTGGAGCACCTACTGGTACGCCACCTACCAATAATTGGTAAGTAATTCCTACGGCAGAGTTACTCAAACCTACATGAACACCTGAACCACCAGCGCAATAACTACCACCACCTGTTACATTAAATACCGCCGGTAATGGCAGAACTGTAATTACTGCTGAACCGATCATTGTGCTTACGCAACCAGTAATGGCGTCAGTAGCCTTAACTGTGTAGGTTCCTGCTGTAGTCCATGTTCCAAAACTAATTGGGAAACCTGTACCAGCAACAGGAGCACCAGCAGCAACACCTCCATTATACATCTGATAGCTAACACCAGTAGTTGAACCAGCTAAACCCATAGTAATACCAGCACCACCGGTACAGTAGCTGCCCCCACCGGTCATTGTATAAGTCGCCGGCAACGGATTAACAACCACAGTTGCAGAACCCGACATAGTATTAGTACAACCAGTAGTTGTGTTAGTTGCTAAAATAGTATATACACCAGGAACAGTAATTGAACCGAAATTGAAAGCACTACCTGTTCCTGTAATTGGAGCAAGTACCGGCAAACCGCCATTCAACAATTGATAAGAAATTCCTGAAACCGAACCATCAATACCAACAATCACACCAGTACCACCTGTACAGTAGCTGCCACCACCTGTTACATTATTTAAAGCAGGCAATGGATTGATCGTGATAACAGCTGATCCAGCCATATTATTTGTGCAAAGTGTTGTTGCATTAGTTGCAACAACTGTGTATGTACCTGCTGCAGTCTGGAAGCCAAAATCAAGTCCGCTACCTGTTCCTGCCAGCGGCAAGCCTACATTCGAACCAGCCAATTTCAACTGATAGCTGATACCAGGATCAGAAGAGCTTAATAAAACATGCACGCCGGCACCACCCGCACAATAGCTGCCTGTTCCGGTTACAGTGTAAACTGTTGGCAAAGGACTGATAGAAACAATTGCACTACCAGTCATAATGCTGGTACAGCCACTACCATTCTGTGCTCTCACAGTATATGTACCTGCAGAGGTAACAACTCCGGTCAGAGGTCCACCAGTACCAGGCAGGGTAACTAAAGGAACTCCACCAAGTAAAACAGTATAATTAACACCTAAACCTGAGCTACTCAGGAAGATACTCACACCTGTACCACCAGCGCAATATGCGCCACCACCGCTAAGTGTATAAACTGTAGGCAAAGGATTCGTAGTAACAGTAGCTGTACCACTCATATTCACAGTACATGTAGTAGAAGTACTGGTTGCAATGGCTGTGTAAGAACCTACACCAGTTTGCAAACCAAAATTAATACCACCAACACCGGTGCCTGCAATCGGACTGCCTATCGCAGTACCACCGTACATTAACTGATAGTTTACACCGGATTGAGCTGTTGCACTCAGTGTAACACCAACGCCGGTTCCACCAACACAGTAGCTACCACCACCTGCAATAGCAAGCACGTTTGGTAACGGATTGATGCTGATCACAGTGCTGCCAGACATAGTATTGATACAACCTGTAGAAATAATTGTTGCAGTAACTGTATAGGTTCCTGCAGTTGTTTGAAGACCAAAGCTAATAGCAGAACCAGTACCAGCTACAGGAGCCCCTGTTGGAACACCACCAATCAACAATTGATAAGATGTTCCGATATCTGAGTTACTCAAACCTATCGCAGCACCACCACTTCCGGTACAATATGCACCACCACCGGTAACTGTATAGAGAGTTGGTAATGGGTTAATTGTTATAGAAGCAATACCCGACATATTGTTCACACAACCGGTTACAATATCAGTTGCAACAACATTGTATGAACCAGCTGTTGTCCTCAAACCAAAAGTAATAGCCGAACCTGTAGTACCATTTACCGGTGCTCCAGACGCCACACCACCCAGATATAATTGATAGCTAACACCGGTTGTTGAATTATTCAATCCAATTGCTACACCAGAAAGACCTGAGCAATACGAACCGCCACCAGTTACGTTAAATACCGTAGGTAACGGATTGATAACCACTGTCGCACTGGCATTCATCAATACGCTACAGAGCGTAGTATTATTTATTGCCACAACGGTATAAACACCCGCAGAAGTTTGCAAACCATAGCTTAGTGCAGAACCAGTACCAGCTACCGGGCTGCCAACAGCAGTTGCGCCGTTAAACAATTGATAACTAAACCCTACTACTGAACCGCTAAGACCAACTGTAACTCCGGTGCCACCTGCGCAATAATTGCCTCCTCCGGTTACGTTGAACGCAGCTGGTAAAGGATTGATCGTGCCTATTTTCGTAACAAAGCAGCCTGTAGGTATTGTATAAGTAAATACAGGGTTACCTGCAGAAACTCCGGTAACCACACCTGTAGAAGACACTACTGTAGCCAGACCAATATTGCTGCTGCTCCATGTACCACCGCCTGTTGTATTTATTAATGTTGTTGTAGAATTCACACAAACCACTGCAGTACCGGTAATGGCATTTGGCAATGGGTTAACTGTGATCGTCTGAACTGAGAAACAACCGCCCGGAAGCGTATAAGAAATTGTTACCGGACCAGCAGAAACACCTGTTACAATACCCGATGCAGAGCCAACAGTTGCCAAAGCACTGTTACTGCTCGTCCAGGTTCCGCCAGTTGAAGCGTCCGAGAGTGTCATTGAAGCCAGTACACAAACAGCACCTGGTCCAGTAACCGCAGCTGGTTGAGGATTAACTGTAAATGCAAGTGTAGAAGTACATCCGCCCGGCATTGTATACGTAAATGTAACTGTACCAGGAGTAACTGTAGTAACTACACCTGAAGCAGAACCTATAGTAGCAACTGTTGTTGCACTGCTGGTCCAAACCCCACCTGCTGTAGCATCGGTTAAAGTTGTAGTAGAGCCGAAGCATATTGAAGACACACCTGAAATAGGCGCAGGCTGCGTATTGATAGTCATTGGCCTGATAGCAGCACAGCCGGTTGGCAATGAATAAGAAATATTCACATTACCTGCAAGCACCGCTGTAACAACACCGCTCGAAGAACCTACTGTTGCAATAAGCAAGTTACTGCTGCTCCATGTACCTCCGCTGGTTGCATCTGTAAATATAGATGAAGCACCTGTACACAGAGTAGACACACCGGTTATTGCAACTGGCGTTGGATTAACTGTTATCGGAGCTGTAGCGATACAACCCGTAGGCAAAGTATATGTAATTGTAGGGGTGCTAGCCAAAACACCAGTCACAACACCAGTACCACTTACCACCGTAGCCTGTGCAGTATTGCTGCTAGACCATAATCCACCAGAAGTAAAGTCAGACAATGTAATAGTCGAACCTTCACAAACTGAAGTTGGTCCGGTAATTGCTGCTGGTAATGGATTCACAGTCATTGCTTTAATAGCTATACATCCTGTGCCCAGCGTATATGTAACATTGATAACACCTGCACTAATACCTGTCACCACACCGGTAGCAGATATACTGCCTACAGCAGTGTTGCTGGTGCTCCAGGTACCGCCGGTAGTTGCATCAGTCATAGTTGTTGTTAAACCAACGCACACTGTAGCTGCACCGGTAACAGCCGATGGGTTTGGATTTACTGTAATTGGTAAGGTAACCAAACAACCAGCTGGTAATGTATAAGTAATTGTAGCATTTCCTGCAGTAACACCGGACATGATACCAGTAGAAGCACCAACCGTTGCAATTGTTGCATTGCTGCTGCTCCATGTACCTCCGCTGATTGCGTCCGTCAAAACATTAGACAATCCAACACAAACAGCACCTGAACCGCTGATTGCAGACGGTGCAGGATTAACCGTAAATGGTGCAGTAGCAAAACATCCGGTAGGCAATGTATATGTAATAGTAACAGTACCACCCAGGATACCACTAACTACACCTGTTGTTGAGCCAATAGTAGCAACCGAAGAGTTGCTGCTGCTCCATACGCCTGTAGTTGTAGGATCAGTCAAAGTAACAGTCTGACCCTGACAAACTTTGAATACCCCTGCTATTGCAGAAGGATTAGGATTAACTGTAAACGCCGTTGAAGCAGAACAACCTGCCACAGTATAGCTTATTGTTACTGTTCCAGCTAAAACACCGGTAACGATACCCGTACTTGAACCTACAGTTGCTGTAGCTGTATTATTGCTGGTCCAGGTTCCGCCCGATGTAGCGTCTAATAATAATGTAGAAGTACCAACGCATGTATTTGTAGTACCGGTAATTGCCACAGGCGTGGTATTAACTGTTATCACAGTAGTTGCGATACAGCCGGTTGGCAATGTATAAGAAATTGTTGGAGTTCCTGCTGCAACACCAGTTACTATGCCGGTTGTTGAACCAACTGTAGCTTCTGTTGTATTGCTGCTGGACCAAAGACCGCCGCCGGTCGCATTTGTAAGTGCCATTGTAGAACCTGTACAAACTACCCCACCACCAGCAATTGCTGCAGGCAATGGATTAACTGTAACATTAGCTGTGATAGCGCAACCGGTTGGTAATGTATAGCTGATCACTGATGTACCCGCAGATACACCGTTTACAACTCCCGATGCCGAACCTACAGTAGCTACTGCGGTGTTTACACTTGTCCATGTACCACCTGCCGAAGTACTTGCCAAAGTAGTTGATGTACCAGGGCAAACGCTTGTAGTACCCGTAATAGCTGCAGGCAATGGATTAATAGTAACCGTTGCACTGCCTGTCATTGTATTTGTACAGGTTGTTGTTGTATTTGTAGCAATTACCGTATAAGTACCAGCTAACGTTCTTAAGCCAAAACTGATAGCACCACCCGTACCAGAAACTGCACTACCCGATGGCGAACCTGCCAGCATGAGTTGATAGCTAACTCCGCTCGTAGAGTTTGCAAGTCCCACAGTAACACCGGTTCCGCCTGCGCAGTAGCTGCCACCGCCTGTTACAGCAAATGCTGTTGGTAACGGATTAATAGATATGATCGCACTGCCTACCATGTTATTAACACAGCCTGTAGTAGAATTTGTACCAACCACGGTATAAGTACCCGCCGCAGTTTGTGCACCCATATCAAGAGCAGCAAATATGCCGTTGATCGGACTGCCTACTGGCGAACCTCCGAGGAACAACTGATAACTAACACCACCTACTGAATTGGAAATGAATACGTGTATACCTGCACCACCTGCGCAGTAGCTGCCAGTACCCATTACAGTGTATGCAGTTGGCAGTGGGTTAACAGTAACTGTAACTGCATTGCTGCTTGCCGGGAAACTGGTACAACCCAAAGTATTTGTGATTGCATTAATAGTTACTGTTGTAACACCTGAATTGGTAAGTAAAGTATTTGGCACCACAAATGGTCCGGTTGAAGCACCCATTGTTACTGAGGCAGTATTACCGGTCGATGAGTTTGCACCGCTTATATTATATGTAACTGTAAATGTTGATGCACCTAAAGTTGTTGAATTTACATTCACAGTTGCAGCATTACCCAAACATGGGTTAAGCGCAGTTGGTGAAGTAAAGTTGGTAATATTAGGAACAGCGTTAACTGTAATTGGAGTAGTTGCAGTACAACCACCAGCCAGAGTATAAGTGATAGTTGGGTTACCAGCAGCAACACCTGTAACAATACCAGTTGAAGAACCAACGGTAGCCTGAGCTATATTACTGCTTGTCCAAACGCCACCGCCTGTAATATCTGTTAAAGAAACTGTTGAGTTAACGCAAACAGTTGTTGTACCAGATATTGGTGCCGGAGTAGGATTAACCGTCATTGGATTAACAACAAAACAGCCGTTTGGCACTGTATAAGAGATAGTTGGCGAGCCTGCTGCAATACCTGTAACAACACCCGTAGTAGATCCTACAGTTGCTGATGCAGGGTTATTACTGCTCCAGATACCACCACTGGTAGTTGAGCTAAGTGTAGTTGTAAGACCAACACATACCGCTGTTGCACCGGTAATAGCGTTAGGCGTCGCATTAATAGTTATTGACTTAGTAGCAGTACAACCTGCTGGTAGTGTATATGTAATTACCGAGGCACCTGGTGTTGCACCTGTTACTATACCAGATGCAGATCCAACAGTTGCATTTGCATTACTGCTGGTCCAGATACCACCTGTTGTTGCATCAGATAAAGTTATTGTAGAACCGGTACAAACTGAAGATGATCCCGATATTGCCGCCGGAGTTGGGTTAACTGTAAATGGCATTGTTGCCAGACAACCTGTAGGAAGTGTATAAGTCAGATTTACAGTTCCTGCAACTATGCCGGTAACAATTCCCGTAGCACTGCCTATTGAAGCAGATGTAGGGTTACTGCTGGTCCATGTTCCGCCGCCTGTAGCGTTGGTCACTGTAGCCGTAAGACCTTCACAAACATTGGTCGCACCACCAAATGCTCCTGGAAGTGCGTTCACTGTTAAAGGAATCGTAGCAGTACAACCTGCTGGAAGTGTATATATTATAGTAGCAGTACCTGCTCCAATACCGCCAACTATACCCGAAGACGCACCAACAGTACCCACCGCTGGGTTGCTGGTACTCCATGTACCGCCGCTGGTTCCATTGCTTAATGTAGTTGTAGAACCCACACATACAACATTCGTACCGGTTATTGAAACCGGTGTCGGATTAACAGTAAGTGTAGCTGTAGAAACACAACCTGTTGCAAGCATATAAGTAACAATCGGGTTACCAGCTGCAACACCTGTTACAACACCAGTAGCAGAACCTACTGTAGCCATTGTAAGATCACTGCTGCTCCATGTACCACCTGCAGGTGTAGCGCTTACCGTTGTTGTAAGTCCTGCACACACGCTAAGAGTACCCGTTATAGCATTTGGAACGGGATTAACTGTAAGTGTCGCCGTAACTAAACATCCTGTTGGTAACGTATATGTGATTAAAGTGGTCGCTGGTCCGGCACTTACAGTCGTAACGATACCTGAAGCCGCTCCAATTGTAGCAGTGCCAGGGGTACCGCTTGTCCATGTTCCGCCCGTTGTGGCGTCTGTTAAAGTTGTTGTAGAACCGGCGCAAACCGCAAGTGAACCAGATATTGCCGCAGGCAATGGATTCACGGTTATTTGTTGCGTAGCAATACAACCTGTTGGCAATGTGTAAGTGATGAACGGATTACCCGCTGCAACACCCGTTACTGTGCCTGAAGTGCCGATTGTTGCCTGGCTGGTATTACTGCTGCTCCATGTTCCACCGCTTGTTGCATCAGTTAATAGAGTTGTAGACCCTGCACAAACTGCAAAGGTTCCACCAATTGCTGCCGGGTTAGAATTAACTGTTACCGTTACAAACGAAAAACATCCGGTTGGTAATGTGTAGGTAATGTTTGCACTTCCAGCAGTTACGCCGGTAACAATGCCCGTTGCCGAACCTACTGTAGCATTTGCGCTGCCGCTGGTCCAGGTACCTCCAGTTGTTGCACTACTCAAAGTAGTGGTCGATCCGATACAAACACTAGCCGTGCCTGCAGGAGTTGCCGGATTAGGATTAACCGTCAGTACAGCAGTTGCTCTTGGAGAACTTGAACAAGACGGCTTGCTGTAGTTAAGTGAAACATTCGCTACTCTAGGAGAGAATGTTGTGGTAAACGGATAGTCTTTTGCAACTCCTTCCTTAATTTGAAGATCGGCATTCGACGCCGCAATATTGCCTACTGCAGTACCGATGCTATATATAACTTCTCCACCTCCTGGGATAGTTCCGGTAACATAGAATGAATAAGTCTGACCGCCATATAAATTCAACGGCGTAGAAAGAGGGAAATTCCTGTTGCCCACTGATCCCGAAGAACTTGAAGGGATGGTAGTTATTAGAGTCCATGCTGCAGGGTTGTTTTCACTACCAACCAATGTACCGGTTTTGTAGTAGATCTCTACATTAAACGTACCTACATTGCAACGCATATCAAAACTGGATAACGTTACCGATTTCAGCATCGTAACGTCGAACATAACACCTGGCTCCGTAGTGAGGCCTGAAAATATTGTGCTCAGCGGACTCAAATTATTGTCAACAGCCTCTGCATAATATGTTGTTGTAACAGTAGGTGCAATAACACTGAGTGTATTTCCCGTTCCCAGTGAACCGCCACCACCAGATGAACCATACCAGTTAATGCTTGATCCTGCAGCCGGTGTTGCAGACACAGAACTATTTGTACCCGAACAAACGACATTACCAGATGTAGATGAAACCGTAGGTAATGGATTGACACCAACTTCATAAGTTCTAAAGCAGCTCGGACCAGGCATCGTATAAGTCATTACTGCAGAACCTGTACCAACGCCTGTAATTACACCTGTGTTTGACCCTACGGTTGCAACGCCTGTATTGCTGCTCGACCAAACACCACCGCTGGATGTAGTAACGAGAAAGCTGGTGTTACCGTTACAGATGATGTTTGTACCCGAAATTGCAGTTGGTGCAGTAAAGAAATTCAATTGCACAGGTGCAGTAGTAGCAGTAAACGCAGTATTTGTGGTACTGATAAGCACATGATACCACACCCCCGAAGTTACAGTTGTTGTATAGGTACTGTTAGTAGCACCGCTGATAGCAGTATAAGTAACGTTATTAGGTGAAGATTCCCATTGATACTTAATAACTGAACCAGAAATATTGGTAGAAAGTGTAGAAGAATAAGAACCACATGCAGTAGTAGCAGTTGCATTGGTTACAAGCCCGGAGATAGTACCATTCAATATTCCGTTCACAACCAAACTTGCATTTGCATGACCAGGAAGATCTGTGCGCAGATTAATGTTGTTAGGGCTGCTGCCTGCATTCACAGTACATCCGGCATCAATTGTAGCAGTATGATACACAGACACCATTGAAGTGAGCGTTGATGTTCCGCCATTTATGAAATGAAGATCCCAAACCGATGTAGTACCTGAACCACTGTAGTTCACACCGCCGTCAAACTGCATCTGACCGGGTGAGGTAGTATCGTAGTAGGTACCGTTATTAACAAAACTACCGAACGGGATATTTACCGTTACACCAGTATTGTAAACGTTTGTACCTGAGCCGATAGTGGTAGTAGTTTGCGCTTGAGATGCGGTGATGCAAAGCAGAGAGCAAATGGTTAATAAAATTCTTCTCATAAATACCTTTTAAAAATTGCTACTTTAATGGTTTAATCCGTTGTTCCTTGACTAATTTATTCTATTCCGGTCTCCTGGAATGCACTAATTATCAACTAAAAAATTGCACAAAATTCTATTCAAAAGCCTGTAATTATCCCTCAGATATGTACATGAAATTGCCAATTTCAAATACGCACCCTTGAAATAAAGCGGGAAAATAATAAAAATATTTGACAATTAGGCTGTTTTTGTTAACTATTATTTTTTTGTGCCATACGAACAGAATTCAACAGTTTTTTTATCCTAAAATACAAATATTTTTTTTAATCAATACCTTCTGCCAGCAAACGTAAATTGGCACACACATACAATTAATTTTCATCGTTTTTCGAACAGAAGACGCACAGCAATTTGTTTCGTTATTTTCAATTCGTACTCAAAAAAAAGCAACCTTTTAAAACCAAGAAAATCACCCGCACTTCGCCCTTATTAAGTAATTTTACTTTGCCAGTAATTGAACAACAAAAGCCGAATTTGGACGAATCTGTTTTTTATCAAATCCGGGTTAACACATGCGAATTATAAATTATTTTTATTTTTTTAACCCCATTAGCTATATAGCAAAATGGCATATAATATTCCTCTAAAAGAGAATGACCGACCATCTTGAGTTACTCGAAGCCGAAGCGGTCTACATATTCAGAGAAATAGCCGGGCAATTTAAAAACCCCGTGCTTCTGTTCTCTGGTGGCAAAGATTCTACCGTTTTGGTTCATTTGGCGTTAAAAGCGTTTGCCCCTCTCCTTCCGCCTTTCAGGATCATGCACATAGATACAGGGCACAATTTTCCTGAAGCATTGGAATTTCGCGACAAACTTGTTGCCAGAGCGGGTCTCCAATTGATAGTTAGAAAAGTAGAAGAAACCATTAAAACAAAAAACCTGGATGATGCGACCGGCAAACTTCCGAGCCGTAATTTTCTGCAAAGCCATACCCTTTTGGATGCCATTGCTGAATTCGGTTTTGATGTATGCATTGGTGGCGGCAGGCGCGATGAAGAAAAAGCCAGAGCAAAGGAGCGGATATTCTCTATACGCGATATCGGTGGCGCGTGGCAACCATACAACCAGCGACCTGAGCTTTGGGATCTGTATAACGGCAGATTAAATGAGGGCGAAAATGTGAGAGCATTTCCTATCAGCAACTGGAGTGAACTTGATGTATGGAACTATATACGCAGAGAGAACATAGAATTGCCATCGCTGTATTTTAGCCATGAGCGGCAATGCCTGGTTTATCAGGGAAAATTGATTGCCTTATCAGATTACATAATGATAGACCCGACTGATGTGATTGTCACAAAAAATGTCAGGTACAGAACTGTTGGAGATATGACCTGCACTGCAGCAGTGGAAAGTGATGCAGCCACCATTGACGAAGTAATTACTGAAATTAAAAATTCACTAGTGAGTGAACGAGGTGAAACCAGAATCGATGATCGCTTCTCAGATGCGGCTATGGAGGACCGAAAATTGAAGGGCTATTTTTAAGCAAAAATGAAGAACATAATTCGCATGCTTTAGTTATTCAAACAACCAAATGGACATCTTAAGATTTATAACGGCAGGAAATGTAGATGATGGTAAGAGCACCCTCATAGGCAGGCTGTTGTACGACACCAAAAACATTGAAGCGGACATTTTGAAATCGGTGCATACAGCAAACAGCACTGGTCCAAACCTGGCACATATTACAGACGGGCTGCGGTCTGAAAGACAGCAGGGAATTACGATAGATGTTGCCTACAAATATTTCACCACAGCAAAAAGAAAATTCATTATTACCGACGCACCGGGGCATTTTCAGTACACAAAAAATCTGGTAACAGGCGCGTCAAATACCGACCTGATCATAATATTAATTGATGCCCGCAACGGCATAACCGACCAAACAAGGCGACACTCACAGGTAGCTTCTTTCCTCAGAATCCCGAATGTGATCGTGGCTGTCAATAAAATGGATAGCGTTAATTACAGCAAGGCTATTTTCAACTCTATAAAGTCGGAATTCCATACAATTGCTGCATCGCTGAATTTGCCTCCAGTGCAGTTCATACCCATCAGCGCATTGTATGGCGAAAACGTCACCACCGGCTCTGAAAACATGAGATGGTTCACCGGCAAGCATCTGCTGGCTGAACTTGAAGCAGCAATACCTGCTCATGTAGATTCAAAGAAAAATCGCTGCACAATTCAGTACTCATCTGGCGGAGCAAATGAACATTTTGCGTTCGGTAAAATAATATCCGGCAGTTTTAGCATCAATGACGAAGTGATCATCTGGCCCACACAATCTAGATCTAGAATTACAAAACTAACCGCCAATTGCAATGAAGTTAGCAAGGCAATTGCAGGAGACAATATAACATTCTACCTTGCCGAAAATCAGAAAGTAAAAAGAGGCGATTTAATTTCAACAGGACTTGAAACACCCAAATGCAGCATTGCAATTACTGCAAACCTTTGCTGGCTGGACGATACCGCTCCATTGCGACTAAACCACAATTACATTCTGCGCGTCAATGCATCCGAAGTACAATGCACCATCACCGAAGTAATCTATAAAATAGATGTAAAGAGCTTGGAAAAATACAACGATGCATTGGATGTAGAAGTAAATACTTTCGCGCTCGTAAAAATTGAAACAGAGTCACCAATTACTTTCGACCTGTTTTCCGATGTGCCCAATAATGGCAGGGGCATTCTCATTGATTTAACCTCCAATAATACCTGCGGAGCATTCACAATCGAATCATCGAAATAGAGAAAAGTCTGGCATACAACACATAGCCGAACCAGGTTACAAATGCAGCACTTTAAAGTCAAGCAGCCTGTTTAAATAATGCTGCTCTTCGGTGCATTGATCGCATACCGGGCATTGAATGGTCGGTTCGGTAAAACCCAACCCGATGTACTCCAACCTACTTCTTTCTATGCCGTTCTTCACCAAAAAATCTACAACTGCCAGTGCCCTTCTGTTAGAAAGATCTTTATTTAGCTCTACCGAACCACGGCAATCTGTGTGTGCACGCAGCAGAATTCGCATAGTTGGGTTTCTTCTCATTTGCGCAAGAATAGTGTCCAGATAGGGCTTGTGTTCCGGCTTTAGGTCCGCTTTGTTAAAATCATAATACAGATGCCCAACCTCATATATCTTGTTGATCTCAAAGGTTCTTACACCCGGCGTATCCATAATGTTTATGACCTTTTTCACCAATGGACCGGGATCTAAACCTACAATCTTATCAGGTACCCTACCCGGTGGCTGGTACAAATAAACATTGCGAACGATCGTATCTGTTTCCAACTGAGAAGTTGCGACTACATTCAGATGGCTAGTGTTATAATTGTCTTTACCTAAACTTATATCATAGCGCCTTTCAGGATATAAACGCGTAAAATAACGTCCACCCGCATCCGCACTAGCTATATCATTCTGCGCATCCCAGTGCATTTCAATTTTAGCTTCCGGAATAGGCTGCCGGGTTAATGAATCGTAGACGTTTAGCTGAAGAAATATCCGCTCTTTCTTGTAATAGTAAATATTGTCTCCACCTATAGAAGCGGGCCTGTTGGAGGAGAAGTAGGTACTCCCACCATCAGAATACAACGCCAACGATATATCATCGTAAGATGAGTTAATGGGCGCGCCAATGTTCTCGGGTGTTGTAAAACTATTGGACGTACTCATCCACGTGCACTTGTATATATCCAACCCACCCATTCCCGGATGCCCATCCGATGAAAAATACAATGTAGTATCATCCGCCCAATATGGAAAAACCTCTTCCCCTTCTGTATTGATCGTAGTCCCCATGTTTTTCGGTGCCGACCAATTTCCGCCTGCTTTACTACAGAGATACAGGTCTGAACCACCCATTCCTTTAGGCATATTGGATGTGAAAACCAACTTGCTGCCATCCGGACTAACTGTAGGGTGTGCCACAGCATATTCCTTGCTGTTATATTCAAAAGGAACTACCGTCTTGAACTTTTTAGTTGCCGTATCATAGTCACTGGCAACCATAATTTCCAGCAACACGGTACTGTCTTTATTCGACAGCGATCTTTTACTGATCAAACCATCTTTCACCCTGCTTCTGGTAAAATACATCACCTTACCATCAGCCGAAAAAGTACAGGGCCCATCGTGATACTTATTATTCAGTTGCTTTGTTCCGGTAAGTTTGGTAAAGCCTGTATCACAGTGTCCGCTTACGCACTTCAATGCATAAATGTTGTAGAACGATCTTCCGGTTCCACCGTCCGTTTTCTTTTTGATATCCACATCGGTATCCGAACTAAACACCAATTTACCATTCCACAAAGATGGCGCAAACTCAGAACCATTGGTATTAAAATTCAAAAGCTGCACTACCCCATCCGGAAGGGTTTTTTCTTCAGTTCTATTCCTCTGGCAGCCCAGTATCAGATTGGCAACACGTTCATCCTTCTGATTTTTTTCCTGATAGACCTTCAGCCACTTTTCAGCATCGTCATATTTTTTCAGTTGCATCAATAGCTGCGCGTACCGCAGTTTCACAGCTTCATTACAACCCGGCATATCTACTGCCTTCGCATAACATTCTGCTGCCTTCTGCAAATCACTAACAACAGTATAGCAGTCTGCAAGTTTAGAATAAATAACCGGATCATTCATTTCTGCCGAAATCTTCTCGAAATACGGAATTGCCTCAAAATAGGCGTAGTGCGCGTAATAATAATTCGCACGCATCAGATCCTTATTTTCCTTTGCGCTAACAGCTGAAAACGACAAACTGAAACAAAATGCAATACTCAATAACCGGACAATGTATCTGTGCAGACTCATACCGTGATTAGAATTTCTTAATGAATCTGGGTGTTAAATATTTCGACATATCCCTCACAAAATCATACCCTACAACTATTTCATGAGTACCTCCATTATAACCGTTAAGCCCCGATACCATGTAATCATAGGCGTAACCGACATTCAGCTTTTTTGTTGCCTGCACATGCACGATAACTTCTATCGACTTATCGGTCCGGTATGTCAACCCTACCATAAACCGTTCCAGTGCTATGGCTGTCAAATTGAGATCGCAGTTAAACGGCAGTTTGTAATCCGAATTCACGGCATACCTTGCTAGTAATTGTGGTTCTATATCTATGGTTTCATTCAATTTGAAAACATATCCGCCCGACAAATAATAGCCTCTTATTTGCCTTGCAATTTTGTTGTTTATTTTCACCTCCTTCTTGTCATAATAGTCTTCAAGCAGGTTGGGCACAGAAAATCCGGCAAAGTACTTATCTGAATACCAGTAAGCTCCAGCACCAAAATTTGGCAGCATGGCATTTTTGATGTTGTATGAGAAGTTAGGATCATTCTGCTGGTACAAATTCAAATCGCTGTATCCGGCACTATATAGATTGCCACCGCCGCTCAGCCCAAACGACAACACCGAAGTCTTCAGCCTTATTCTGTAAGCATAGTACGCTTTTAGAATTGTGTTGTTCTCCACTCCGGCTTTTTCGTTTCCTACACTTAAACCTATTGCCACCCTCCTGAATGGTTTCATAAAACTACCAACAAGCCCGTCTACAGAAATACTTACTGTCTTTGGCGCACCATTGATACCATCCCACTGATCTCGGTACACTGCATTGGCAGAAGTAAGGTCGCGACTTCCGGTATAGGCTGGATTGTACAATAGCTTATTATACATGAACAAGGTATAGTGCTGATCGCTTTGCGCAAACGCCTGCCCTGCCAGTAAAATCATTACAGTCAATATCAGGCTCGTTTTAAAATTGCGTGTCATCCTATCTCTTGATCATTAAATAGCCTGTAAATGAATCCTTGCCATCGGGTTCTTTTCCGTTCTTCAGTTTTATAAGATAGTAAAAGGTACCATCAGGCAATTCTCCGTTGGGTCCTTTACCTGCCCAGTCATTATTGTAATCAGTCTTTTCAAATACTTTGTCACCCCACTTATCAAAAACCTGAACTGTACTGCCCGGATAATGCTGCAGTCCTTCTATCACCCACGTCTCATTAATACCATCACCATTTGGTGAGATGGCATTATGTATAATGATATTTTCGCAGGAAGTATCTTCGAGCTTGAACGAATAATTGGCAATACAACCATTGGCATCTGTAAGAATCAGCGAATAATTCCCCTCGGGTAATCCACCAATCGCATTGCCGTTCGCGCTGTTCGACCAACGATAAAAATACGGCGTTGTCCCTCCTGTTGGAGCGACACTTATACTACCATTCGATTCAGAACAAATATTGTTTGTCACTTCCGCCTGTATCTTCAGTGAATCAGGAACCATAACCTGATAAGACTCTGAAGATTTGCACCCATTGCTGATCTCAGTTACTACAATAGAATAATTCCCGGGCTGTAACGAATCCAGGTGATTAGTTGTATCTCCATTCGCCCACAAATACTTAAAGGGAGGATTCCCTCCCGAAGTAGTTACATCTATTGAACCATCTGCACCGCCGTAGCATTTTACACCTGTCACCTGCCCATTCACAGTAAAATCAGTGTTAATCACAGACATTGGGTAAGTTGCCACATTGATACAACCGTTTGTATCAGGACGTGAAGTATAAGTAACTATCGCAGCCCCTGAGCCAATACCAGTAACTACACCGGTAATACTATCTATTGTTATTATGCTTCCGTTATTCACTGTCCAGATGCCACCCGTCTTTGTTTCAGTAAGTGTCACCACCGCATCTTTGCAAATCGCGTTCAACCCTGCAATTATTCCAGAGTCCGGTAAAGCAAAAACTGTTATTTTTTTGAATGCAGACGACAAACAGTTGAATCTGGTAACTGAATACAATACAGTATCTACACCAGCTACCAAACCTGTCACAACACCCACCGAATTCACAGATGCATAGTTTTTTACCACACTCCACACACCACCTGCCGCTGTATCGCTCAGGATAATTGTTTGTCCGACACATACACCTGTATCACCAGTTATAACCCCGGGGTCGGGAATTGCATTTACTGTTACGGTCGTTGTAGCATAGCAGGTGCCATCAACTGTATAAGTTATGGTGGCAATTCCGGCATGTACACCAGTCACCGTGCCTCCTGTCATAGTTATTGCTGCAATTGTGTCTCTGTCCACTGTCCAAACCCCACCAACTCTGGCATCGGAAGCAACCGTTGTACGCCCTGTACAAATCATAGAATCTGGCGCAAGCAATATAGCAGGCAGTGAAAAAACATGCACATACTCCACCACCGATGCAGTACACCCCCATGCATCTGTTACAGTGAGCGCCACAGAATAGCTGCCTGCTGTTGCATACGTCCGCGAAACAGTATCCCTTGAGCCTCCACCGCTCCACGCCCATGTCGCAATATTCGACCAATAACTTTTTGAAGTATCAGATAGCAATACAGGATTGCGAATGCAAACACTGTCTGGCAGTGCTTTGAAGCCCGGTTTAATTCCATCTACCCTAATCGTATCAAGTCCGTAACTGGAACTAACACAACCCGTATCCCCATTAATGATCAACTTAGGTAAGTAAGCGCCCGGAACAAGATATGTATGCGTGATCGTATCCAACAATGAAGCAGCACTGGTTATGCCATCCGCAAAATCCCAAACTATGCTGGTTGCCAGCGCTATGTTTGTAAGGTCGGCATTAAACACCATAGAAAGCGGAGCACAACCGGAATCAGTAGTATAGCTAAATGCCCCGGCATATCCATAGACCTTTACATGCTTCACTGCTGTATCCTTACAGCCAAAATTGTCAGTAACCACTAGCTTCACTGTATCATACCCTGGCACTGTGTAAATGTTAGTAGGGCTAAATGCAGTAGAGAAATTGCCATTGCCCATATCCCAGTAGTTAGTACCACTTCCGGTACTTGTATTGAAAAAATGAACCGTAAAGGGCGGGCATATTGAAATGGAATCGTTCATATAGAACGATGCATGCGCGTTGGCTACTGTAATGTAGTTGTTTCGAAGCATGGTATCAGAGCACCCATGCGAGTCAGTCACTATCAGCCTCACACTATAGTGCCCCGTATCTGTGTAATAATGAATTGGCGAGGCCACCGTAGAGAACGACCCATCACCAAAGCTCCAATTATAGGTGGCTACTGTAGGGGTTGAGGTATTGCTAAAGAATATTGGGCTATACCTGCATGGATGCACATTACTTGCCGTAAATGCAGCACTTGATTTGTAGAATGACTTTGTTGTTGTTATTGTATCTGCACAACCTACATTATCAGTAACTATCTCTTTGATATTATAAGTGCCTGTAGTAGCATAGCTATGCGTAATCGACGACGATGAAGTGGACCCAAAAAATCCATCACCATAAGTCCAGGAATGATTGGTAAAAAATGTGCCTGGTTGATCCGTACTTATATCAGTAAACGTTGTCAGCTGCGGCCAGCATAAACTTGATGGTGTAATACTTACGCGCGCCACAGGCTTGGCAACAAGTATATAATTAGGTTTCACAATAGTATCCTTACATGAGTGCTGGTCGGTCACCTCCAACATAATGGAAAACCGCCCCGGCACACCAAAGAAGGAATTAGTGTAAGAATTAAATTCGTTGTCAAATTGGCCAGATGCGAGCCAATGATAGGAATAACCTGATATATAAGTACTGTTGAAATTTACGGTGCCATCCTTGCATATGGCAGTATCATTTGCGGTAATAGTTATTACCGGCTTGGTCAGGTCACTTGTAATTAAAGCCGTGTCTCTGCATCCACTGGCAGTGTTATACGTCGTTAGCATTGAGTGGTAAATCAACGAAGACGGAAAAGTATGGGTAACGACTCGGAGAGTAGAAGTAGTTCCATCTCCAAACAACCACAAATGCTGATCATCGCCATAGGAATTATCTCTAAACAGCACTGTATTCGGAGTGCCACAAACAACTTCGGCACGTGCAATCGCCATCGGCGAGTCAATTGTTATATAATTATGACGAATAAAAGTATCGGGGCATCCGTTATAAAAAGCAATCAGGGTATCAGAAAATACTCCCGGTATTGTGAAATGATGTGTCAATGCCCTGACAGAAGCCTTTACAGTATCATCCAATGTCGGATAGCCATACATTCCTTCCCCAAAATACCAGTAATAGTTATCAATCGGTAAAGTCACAGCCGTACGGATAAATGTTATTGAATTATGGTTAAAACAGGCGCGTGGCGGACTTGCAGTAAAAGTAGCATGATGCGGCACCCCTGCTTTCACGGTATCTCTGTATGTATATACGCAGCCATTTGAAAAAGTCACAGTTAGTGATTGCGGATAAATGCCGATGGCTGTATAGACATGCGAAGGTGCAGGCGAAGTGCTAGCGGGGCTACCATCACCAAAATTCCACAGGTAAGTAGCGCTGTACGGATAGGGATGTGGAGGCAAGGCCGGGTCGGGTACCGTAGTAAAAGCAGTATAATAGAAATTCGCTGTCAATGGAATACACCCCCCCTTCAAAACTCCCAGTGAATTATACATATCTGAGAGGAGATTATAAATTTCATAAATTCTCGTCGCCGTATCATGGCAACCTATCGCGTTTGTTGCGATCATCAAAACAGTGTCAAATTTGTTCTTAGTATAGGTATGTACTACGGAGTGGCCACTACCGGTAAGACTATCACCAAAATACCAGAACACTGATGAACCCGATGGCGCAATTGCAGAAAAGCTGCTTAATACCGGCGCCGGACATGGCTGTGCAGGCGTAACATTTATACCGACGGCGGGTTTGGGAACTATAAAAACCCTCTTCATGGTATCGTGGCAGAAACTGTCTGATACTATTAGCATCATGGTATCCCGCCCTCTAACAGTATAGGTATGGTGCCCGGTTATTGTTGTATCTGTGCCACCATCTCCATATAGCCATAGGCTAGATAAAAATGCAGTGCTGGTGTTTGTAAAGGTCACCGGCGCATAAGCACAGGCACTGTCGGGTCCGGTAAAGTTTGCTCTGAGTATATCTACATCAATGTAGTTGCGTTGAGTAAGACTATCCATGCAGCCTTTCGAATCCGTAACCACCAGTTTCACAGTATATGGTCCGGGTGCTGCATAGTAGTGTGTAGGCGATGCAACTGTGGATATAGGACTGCCGTCACCAAACGTCCATTTGTAAGTAAAAGGTCCGGTACCCGTAGTTGTATTGTTAAACACCGCATTCCCCGCATGATGGCAAATATGCCTGTTCACAGAAGTAAATCCAGCAACCGGGGGATTCAAAACATGTACTATTGCAGGCTTGGTAAGCGAGGCAAAACAATTAGTTGAATTAGTTGCGTTCAGCGTAATATTAAACCTCCCGGGAAAGGTAAAAGCATGAGTAAACGAAGAATTAGTACTGGTATACCCATCACCCGATGACCATAAATAGGTTACTGGTCCCGGCACTCCGGGTATGGTAGTGCTTGTTAATGTGGAAGATCCACCGGGGCAAAAAAATGTATCAGAAACAGTGAATTGAACTATCGGCGCAGGATATACGGTGATTATCTTTGAATAGGTACTCGTAAACGTGCCATGCGTAGCTGTTAACGTTACCGTGTATGTGCCGGCAGTCAGATAGCTCGCCCCTGGGTCTGTTAATGTAATAGGCCCTGATCCATTCCCCATATTCCATACATAGGTGTTGCCTGTGGCTGGTGTAGTTGTATTGGTAAACGCAACGACCAATGGTGCGCAACCGGATGTCGGCGTGGCATTAAAACTAGCAGTCACCTGCCCGGATGCTATAGAAACGGAAAAGAGGAGGAAAAATGATAAACAGATATTGCGGGCTATAGGGTGCATATATTCGTTGTCCTTTTTTGGAATATATAATCGGTGCTTAAAGTTAATAATTTTTACTGATTTTTCATCTCATAAATAAGGCTATTCAATTTCCCCTTAGTAAGCAGGCATTTCATTAGTCTGACCTCAAGCACCTCAGTTATGTGCCAAATTGCCTCTACGGTTGCATACAAAAACAAGACCGCCCATTTCTGAGCGGTCTTGTTTCTATATTGAGGAATTTGTATTCCTACATTCAATCCAATAAACTTTCCAAGCTTATTCTTCCTCGTCAAACTGAAGCACATCTCTGTTAGCCATCAGCAGTTCGAATTCTTCTTTAGAACCTACCACCAGATCATCAAATTGACGCATACCGGTACCGGCTGGGATCAGATTACCTGTGATTACGTTCTCTTTCAGACCAAGAAGCATATCTGATTTACCGTTGATAGATGCCTGAGAAAGCACCTTAGTTGTTTCCTGGAACGACGCTGCTGATATCCAGCTTTGTGTACCCAGAGACGCCTTGGTGATACCCAGAAGCATTGGTGAAGAAGTAGCCGGATTCGCATCGCGGTATTCTACCAGCTTCTTATCTGCACGGCGCAGACCGCTGTTCTCTTCACGTATCTCACGGATAGTTACTATCTGACCAGGATGCATCTTGTCTGATGCTCCTGCTTCGGTAACAACTTTCTTATCAAATATCCAGTCATTCTCATCCTGGAAATCAAACTTATCAACAGTATCTTCTTCAAGGAACTTGGTATCACCCGGATCAACGATGTTTACTTTACGCATCATCTGGCGAACGATCACCTCAATGTGCTTATCATTGATCTTCACACCCTGCAGGCGATACACCTCCTGAATTTCATTTACCAGATACTCCTGCACCGCAAAAGGTCCTTTGATCGACAGGATATCCAATGGAGTAGTAGCACCATCAGAAAGTGGTGTTCCCGCTTTCACGAAGTCACCATCCTGAACCATGATATGACGGGTAAGAGGCACCAGGTATTTTTTCACCATTCCTTCGCGCGACTCAACTGTGATCTCACGGTTACCACGTTTCACATTACCAAATCCTACAACACCATCGATCTCAGCTACTACAGCCGGGTTACTTGGGTTACGTGCTTCAAACAATTCCGTTACCCTTGGCAGACCACCCGTGATATCCCTGCTACGACCCATCACACGAGGGATCTTAACAAGTACCTGTCCGTTCATCACATCGTCGTCTATATTTACTACGATGTGCGAACCAACCGGAAGATTATACATTTTGCTATCCTTGGCACCATCGATATAAATCGAAGGCATCTTGGTTTTATCCTTAGTTTCAATTACCACTTTCTCGCGGTGACCTGTTTGTTCATCCGCTTCTTCACGGTAAGTGATACCTTCAATTACACTGTCAAAACGAACTTTACCCTGAATTTCAGAAATGATCACGGCGTTGAACGGATCCCATGAGCAGATCACATCACCCTTCGCAACTTTCTTACCGTTCGCAACTTTCAGTATAGAACCATAAGGAATGTTGTTTGTGATCAGCAAGCGATCATTGGTTACATCCACTATACGTACCTCACCCGTACGACCGATAACTACTATCTGGTCTTCGCCTTCTGCATCTTTATACTTAGTAGTACGCAGACCATCGAACTGAATAGTACCATCGAAACGAGCTACTAACTGTGATTCAATAGCTGATGAACCCGCAACACCACCCACGTGGAACGTACGCAGTGTAAGCTGTGTACCCGGCTCACCAATTGACTGTGCCGCAATAATACCTACTGCATCTCCCTTCTGTGTCATGTAGCCAGTTGCCAGGTTTTTACCATAGCATTTTGCACATACACCACGACGGCTTTCGCAAGTCAGTACCGAACGTATTTCAACAGTATCTATCGGGCTTTCGTCGATTGCTTTCGCAATATCTTCTGTTATTTCTTCACCAGCGTTAGCTATCAGTTTGTCCGTGATCGGATCATACACATCATGCAATGATGTACGGCCTAAGATACGGTCATACAATGGCTCTACAATTTCTTCGTTGTCTTTCAACGCAGATGTTGCAATACCACGCAGTGTTCCACAATCTTCCCCGTTAATAACCACATCCTGTGCAACGTCTACCAGACGACGAGTCAGATAACCCGCATCAGCCGTTTTAAGGGCCGTATCCGCCAGACCTTTACGCGCACCGTGGGTAGAAATGAAGTACTCCAATACGCTCAAACCAACTTTAAAGTTAGAAAGGATCGGGTTTTCAATGATCTCAGATCCTGATGAACCACTACGACGTGGTTTAGCCATCAGACCCCTCAAACCGGCAAGCTGTTTAACCTGTTGTTTACTACCACGCGCACCTGAATCAAGCATCATATAAACAGAGTTGAAACCTTGTTTATCTGCAGCCATTTCACGTATCAGCGTCTCAGTCACACGCGTATCCACACGCGACCAAACGTCGATCACCTGGTTATAGCGCTCGTTATTGGTAATCAGACCCATGTTGTAGTTGTCCATGATCTCGTCAACTTCAACCTGAGCACTTGCGATCAGCTGTTCCTTAATATCCGGAACAGTCAGATCTTTAATATTAAATGACAATCCACCCCTGAAGGCTGTACGGAATCCAAGTGTTTTGATATCATCAAGGAACTGAACAGTCTTAGGAATATTTGTATTTTTAAGAATCTGGCCAATGATCTCCCTAAGTGATTTTTTGGTCAGCAGTGCATTTACATAACCATTTTCTTTTGGTACAAACTGATTGAACAGCACGCGGCCTACAGTCGTATCAATCATCTGGTTTTTCAGTGTGCCATCGCCATCACGCATGTTTGCCCTGATCTTTATCCAGGCATGCAGATCAGCTTTACCTTCATTGAAAGCAATGACAACCTCTTCACTGTTGTAGTAAGTTTTGTTCTCACCTTTCACTTTCTCTTCAGGTGTAGATTTCTTACCCTTAGAAATATAATACAGACCCAGTACCATGTCCTGTGAAGGAAGGGTAATTGGCGTACCATTCTGTGGGTTAAGAATGTTATGTGACGCAAGCATCAATATCTGTGCTTCCAGAATAGATGCATTGCTCAAAGGAACGTGTACCGCCATCTGGTCACCGTCAAAGTCAGCGTTGAACGCCGAACATACGAGTGGGTGAAGCTGTATCGCTTTACCTTCGATCAGTTTTGGCTGGAAAGCCTGTATAGACAATCTGTGAAGCGTAGGTGCGCGGTTGAGCATGATCGGGTGTCCTTTAAGAACATTCTCAAGGATATCCCATACAACTGCTTCCTTCCTTTCTACTAGTTTCTTCGCACT
>CAIKOJ010000204.1 GCA_903829015.1 uncultured Bacteroidota bacterium | reverse complement strand
CTGAAAATAAAAAAAACTTTTTTAACTTTAAAAAATCAAGAAACACTATCTAACAATAAGTCCACTTTAGTTTGACTACATACAAGCCTATACTCACCATTTAGGGGATAGACCAGGATTGAAAGCATTGAGTAGCTTTTGAAAAGGAAAATTTTAACCAAGGCGAAGTTTTGCAAGAAGTGCCTCCTTATAAGATTTACCGATTGGTATTTCTTTGCCAAATAGCTCTACGGTTTCGGCTTTTATGGATTTGATATGCAGGATGTTAACGGCAAAACTTCTGTGTACTCTAAAAAACTTATCGGAATCCAGAATACTTAGGTAAGCCTGAATTGTGCTTCTGACAATTAGTTTTGCATCAGGCGTATAGACATAGATATAAACGTTGTCGCTTTCCATGTACAGTATATCCTCTATTTTTATTTTCTGAAACTGCTGGCCTTGTTTTATGAAGATCCAGTCGCTGATAACGTAGTTATCCTTTTCCTGAAATTCTTTTTTCTCCTGAGCTACTGAAAAATTGTGAAGGCATATCTCAATAGATGTATACAGCTCCTCTTTCCTAAACGGCTTTACCAGATATGCTGGGGGATTTAATTTCTTTGCCCGACCTAATGTTTTTGCATCTGAGTTACCGGTTAGAAAAATAAAAGGGATATTGTAGTTTTCCTGGAGGGTTGTAGCAAGGTCTATGCCATCTTTCTCACCATTAAGCTGAACATCTATAAGCAGAATATCAGGCAACTCCATATCCACCATTTTAAGTCCTTCGGTGTAGCTTTTGGCCGCTTCGGTAGTGAGGTAACCTAATTGACTCAACGCTTTTTTTAAACTTACTGCAATTATCTTATCATCTTCAATTATACCAACTTTAATTTTTGCCATAAACCAGTGAGTCTTGCTTGTCAAAAATAAATTAGTTGCACAAAATACTTTTCTGCGTGTTCTTACATCGCTGTTTCTTTTGCAAAGTTATACTTTTGATTTTCCTTTCCATTGTTACCATTACACATTAACATATCTCCGAAACGACAATTGTTATCACATACTAAGTATAGAATTTTCCAGACATTACAGGTAAGTTTTTCCTGAATTTTAAATCTAACGCAAATCGTGAAAATTTTCCTTCAGAATTGCCTATGCCGCAGCACGGTATTGTAATTGAAGAGGAACGTGAAACATTATGTTTCACTGATAGAAAGGCAAATGAATAATGAAACACGGTTTGTAATTTAGTTTATCTTAACCGTGATAAACCCTTGATGCTACAATCAAACCATCGGTAATGTCTAGCACTTCTGCTACCAGCATTTCGGGTTCATTGTGCACATACCGTTTGTATTCCATGAAAACACGCTGATCATCTGCGGTAAGTGTAGTTGGTGTATATTTAAGAGAAGGCAATCTTTCAAAAGCATCGCGCCACCATGCACGCAGAGCGGCCTTGCCTGTAACATACCCATTTGTATCGGGCTGTCTGATCTTCAATTTTGGGCTATAGTGTTGTGCTGTATCTGAGTATAACAACAGCAATTTTTCAAGGTCTTGTTCGTTAAAAGCATCAAACCATCTTTGTGCTATCAGCAGATTTTCTTTTACGTTCATCTGTATTAAAATATAGCGCGCAGATTATTTTGCCAGAAGCAAACATCAACCTACACAGACCTCTTGATCTTTGATTTGAAAAGTTAATTGCTAGTTCAACTTTGCAGGAACGATCAACTGAAATTCGGGTATCGACACCTTTATTTTTCTTTTGTTGAAGAGATTCTCAACCGTGTATGTTCCAAACATCTTACCAATATCGCTGTTGAGGTTTGCAGCAGACGTATATTGGTAGCTGTCGCCGGGAGTAATGACCGGTTGCTGGCCTACAACACCATCACCTTCTACTTCGCGATGTGTACCATAGCTGTCAACGATGTGCCAGTGGCGGCTTAGCAGTTTCACCGAATGAGCAGACAAATTCTCAATGGTGATTCTGTAAGCGAATAGATATTCTGAAGTCAACGGATTTGATTGTGCAATCTGGTAAAAAGATTCTACCATTATGTTTACACCCTCTGTTACCTGCTGTACCATAAAAATTAATATTAGTTTATACCGAGCATTTATAAAAGTAGTGAATTGTTTTCAATTTATGTGCTCTTTTATTAAATTTAGTACAATGTCTTTTTCATATCCTTTTTGTACCAAATATCTGTAAATCTTAGCCTTTTTAATAAAATGATTCTTCTCTGACTTTAACTCAGTTAATTTTTTATATATTAGTTTGTTCGATGTTTTGTCGTATTCGTCGCCATTTATCTCTTTTAGCGCCTTTTTTATGCAATAATCAGATATTTTCCTGATTTTCAGCTCCTGACGTATTTTTTCTCTGCCCCATTGCTTCATTCTAAACTTTCCGCCGGCAAAGGCGATGGCAAACCGCTCTTCATTCAGCACATTAGCCTCAATTAGCTCTGCAATCTGCCTTTCTACCTCTCCGGAAGTAAAACCAAGTTCGTACAACTTGTTTCTAGCTTCGGAATGGCATCTTTCCTGGTATTTACAGTAGTGTAGAATCGCCTTGTCGATCATATAAATAGCTGTAACCTGCCCTATCTGCCCATAAACACCATTAATATTTGCACATCGCTGGGGTTTACACCACTGATCCGGCTAGCCTGACCCAATGTACGTGGTTTAATTTTATTCAGTTTTTGCCTAGCTTCAGATGAAATGGCACTCAGTTTCTCGTAATTAAAGTTCTCAGGAATGGTTAGCCCCTCCAACGCTGACATTTTCTGAACCAATTCCTGCTCTTTTTCTATATAAACATCGTACTTTATCTGGATCTCTGCTTGTTCCAATACCAAATCATCTGCGTCACCGATTTTTTCCTTAAGGGTAGGTATTACCGCAATCAGGTCTTTTAGCCCTATTCCCGGTCTCAATAACAGTTTTGCTGCCTTCATACGCTCTGTTAATGGGGCAAAGCTATTGTCATGTAACAATTGATGAGCCATATCCTTCTCTACAGGAAAGTCTGCCAGAGTTTTGATCACATCAGCAACACGGTTCTTCTTTGCACTCATTAATGCCATTCTTTCCTCTGTAGCCAGACCTATTTTGTAGCCCAACTCTGTTAGTCGCAGGTCTGCATTGTCTTGTCTGAGTAACGTTCTGTATTCTGCCCTGCTGGTAAACATCCGGTATGGTTCGTCTGTACCCTTATTGATAAGATCGTCGATCAGTACACCAATATAGGCATCGCTCCGCTCCAATATCAAAGGTTCCTGTTCTTTAGCATTTCTGCTGGCATTGATACCGGCCATCAGTCCCTGACACGCGGCTTCTTCATAGCCTGTTGTGCCATTTATCTGCCCTGCAAAGAACAAATTGCTGATCAATTTGGTCTCTAATGTGAATTTGAGCTGTGTTGGCGGGAAATAATCGTATTCTATAGCGTATCCCGGCCTGAAAAACTTACAATTTTCAAATCCGGGCACCATTTTGAGGGCTTTGTACTGTACATCTTCGGGTAAAGAAGTACTAAAACCATTCACATAGATCTCTACGGTACTCCAACCTTCTGGTTCTACAAACAGCTGGTGGCGTTCCCGCTCAGCAAATCTACTTATTTTGTCTTCGATACTTGGGCAATATCTGGGTCCGCTACCCTTTATTCTGCCTTGGTACATGGGAGACTGCTCAAAACCAGTCTTCAGAATTTCGTGTACTTCGGGGCTTGTATAGGTAATCCAACAGCATCTTTGCTCAGCAGGTAGTATTTTCTTAACCGGCAGATAGGAGAATCCAACTACTTCATCATCTCCATTCTGTATTTCCATCTTAGAATAGTCGAGACTACGACCATCTATGCGGGGCGGAGTTCCTGTTTTTAATCGGGCACTCTCAAAACCATACTCAACCAGTTGTTCGGTAATACCTGTTGCTCCCTTTTCCCCTATTCTACCGCCCCCAAACTGCTTCTCACCAATGTGAATGACGCCGTTAAGGAAGGTTCCATTGGTTAAAACAACACATTTTCCTCTTATTTCCTGCCCCATGCCGGTTACAATGCCCTTAATTGTTCCACGTGAAACAATTAAACCCGACACCATATCCTGCCAAAAATCAACATTGGGGGTGTTCTCCAACATCTCCCGCCAGGTAGAAGCAAAAAGCATACGGTCGTTCTGAGACCTTGGGCTCCACATACCGGGGCCCTTTGACTTGTTGAGCATCCTGAACTGAATCATACTACGGTCACTAACAATGCCGCTGTAACCACCAAGTGCGTCTATCTCCCTTACGATCTGACCCTTGGCAATTCCGCCCATTGCGGGATTGCAACTCATTTGCGCAATGGTCTGCATGTTCATGGTTACCAGAAGCACCTTCGAACCCATGTTAGCGGCAGCAGCAGCAGCCTCACAGCCAGCATGTCCGGCGCCAACAACTATAACATCATATTCGGGAAACATAGGGTGCAAAGGTACGAAGGCTTGATTGAAATAAACAACCTTATTACAACCCCAATCCAGCTGCCAGCTTAAGAATAGTCATGTTCCACGTGAAACATCAATAGGTAGTACACAAAATTACAGCTAATGTAGAAGCAACGTCCCTGCTGAAACCTATATACACGAGGTAAGTATAAATACTTAGAATCCAATTAAGGGACCTAATCAAACGCTATTGTGCATCCTCTAAGTAACAACTGTTACGACACAACATTACAAGAAACCATAGCTGTACCTGCTCCCTACTAAAAAACATAACTATCCGGAAAAACAACAGAAAGGGGGAACTACTTACCACCGCCCAAAATCAAAACAGCGGACCAGACAGCCTTCAACCAACCAAGAACACCGACAAAATACAGCAGTGAAGTAAAATCCAAAGAGAAGATAATCAGCACCAATTTAATTCAATAACCGCAACAAGGAAGAGGCAACACAATAACGAACAATATAAACCAAGAACAAGGCCACAACAACTATCGGTGTTATACCCATAAGGTAGGCAAGTATACCCGAACAATAATCAACTTCCTAAATGGGATCCTCTGTCCACCAAAGGAGATCTACTCAAACAAATGTTGAACTAGAAACGAGCAGGGTAATTGCAGCTACCTTATAAGGAGAGTAACACCTAAAAAATCTTTAGCACAAAAAAAGAGAGCCGCAATATGCGGCTCTCTAAATAATTAATACAAGCTATTCTTATTTAGCAATAGTAACTGTTCTGTACATCTGCTTTCCATCAGCGTTTACTATTACATAGTAAACACCAGAAGCCAACTTAGAAGTTGAGTAAGAATAAGTTTCGTTCAACACGTTGTTGTGTGTTTCTCTGCTGATAATACGAGCATGGTTATCGAAGATAGTGTAAGAAACTGTCTTAGCTGCTGCAGCCAATT
>CAIKOJ010000203.1 GCA_903829015.1 uncultured Bacteroidota bacterium | reverse complement strand
TTGATGGTATAGTTTCATCTACTCAAAAAATGGTTGTGATAAAGTAGTAACAAAGTAAGGGCTATTCTTTACCACGTCTGACGCGAGTGTTCCTTCGGAACACTCGCGTCTATAAAAGTCAGCCGGTTTGCAACCGGAATTCATAGAGAGCAGATCCATTTCCGTCTGGAGAAAATGTAGCGCAGAATCACTCCTGTCAAAAAAACAACCCACAATAGTTGATGTATACAGAAAAAAAAACGCATCCTTTGCAGAATGCGCTTCACATTTACTATACCTTCTAGATTCTTAATCGATGATCAGCATGGCATCACCATAGCTGAAGAAACGATACTTTTCTTTGATAGCTGTTTCATAAGCTGTCATCATCAGATCGTAGCCTGCAAATGCACAAGCCATGATCATCAGGCTCGTCTTTGGTAGGTGGAAATTCGTGATTAGTGAATCAGCAATTGAAAAGTTATAAGGTGGGTGGATAAAAATATTGGTCCATCCTTCCTCTGGTTTCAGTAATCCCTGAGCAGTAACCGAACTCTCCAATGCACGCATAGTAGTAGTACCGATAGAGCAAATATGGCGCTTCTCGATCTTAGCCCTGTTCACTATGTTTGCCGCATATTCATCCACCTTGAAATACTCAGCATCCATCTTATGTTTCGACAGATCTTCTACTTCAATTGGGCGGAAAGTACCCAACCCTGTATGAAGAGTAGCCTCTGCAAATTTAACGCCTACAATTTCAAGCCTTTTGATCAACTCACGGCTGAAGTGCATACCTGCAGTAGGAGCCGCTACAGCACCTTCATACTTTGCATATACTGTCTGGTAACGCTCTTTATCTTCTTCTTCAGGTTTGCGCTTAATGTATTTAGGCAATGGTGTTTCACCTAACAGATCCAGCATACCCCTAAACCCTGCTTCATCACCGTCATACAAAAAACGAATGGTACGGCCGCGTGAAGTAGTATTGTCAATAACTTCTGCTACCAGCTCATCGTTATCGCCAAAGTACAGCTTGTTGCCTACACGTATTTTACGCGCCGGATCAACGATCACATCCCAAAGATGATTAGGTTTGTTCAGCTCACGAAGCAAAAACACTTCGATCTTAGCACCGGTTTTTTCTTTACGGCCATAAAGGCGTGCAGGAAAAACCTTCGTATTATTTACGATCATTACATCCTTGTCGTGGAAATACCCAAGGACATCTTTAAACACTTTATGTTCAATTTTGCCGGTTTTCCGGTGGATAACCATCAATCGGCTATCTTCACGTTTTTTGGCGGGATGTTGCGCTATGAGATTTAGTGGTAATTCAAACTTAAATTGCGACAACTTCATAAATGAGCGGAGATGTTTTAAAAGGGTGCGAAGTTACGTAAATTGTAGTTAATAGGCTGAATTTAAATATTTAATATGCCTTTGTCTCGCAATTTTAGGAATTCATTACCAAAAAAACCATTTATATATACTTATTCCAAATGCATATTAAAGGTGACAATTAGATATTCTAATTGACATTGGCACTAATTTCCTTGGCTTAGGCATCCCAATTATTCCCCCCCTGAATACCTCGGTTACCCCCAATAAACCACGCTTCTATTGGTATTTCCTACCCCATTTAGCCACAACCGTCACAATAGTGTCTTAATTGTTTCTGAATCAGCTCTATTGGTATGATATTTTAAGCACTAATTATAAATTTGAATTTTCAGATTCGCTTAGGTACTTTTGAAAGCCTGTTTGAAAAAATAAGTAACTTTTGAACATAAATCAATTTAATATGACAGCATTTAAACTAGCGCTTTTGTTGGCTGGATTTTCTTTTTGTGCTCAGGCACAGGAAATGGAAAGTGGAAAGCACGACAAAAGTGATGTGCAGAAGGAGAATCTGAGGGGTAAAGTAAAGGGTTATGCTACTACAACATTTACAGTAGTCCGTATCGACGGAAAACTAAAAAAGGGCCGGGAAATACACACTACCACCAAACAATACAGCGACAAAGGCAACCTTCTGGAATACACCTCAACTGAAGGTGATGACACTGTTTTGGGCGACCAGTACATCCATACAATAGCTGAAAAAAGGACTTACAAGTACGATAATAACGGCGTTTTGGTAGGCAACAATCGCTACAATGGCAAAGGTCTGCTCGAAGATTCTATATCGTATAAAGTTGACAGCAGGGGAAACAGAATTGATTGGAACACCTATAAAGGCGATGGCACTCTGGAATGGAACTACAACCGCGAATACGATAATCAGGGCAACCTGATAGAATCAAGCGAGTATTACCGTGGCAAATTAAAAAGCAGGCACACTTACAAATACGACGATCAATTGAACATCATTGAGGAGAACTTTTTTGAAGGTGACGGCAGGATAAAATTGAAAGAAGTATTCACTTACGACGACAAGAAGAATATGATTCAGGTTATCGACTATAACCGTAACGGCAATTACCAATCTAAATACACCTATAAATACGACAGCAAAGGCAATCAGATCGAAGAAAGAGCTTACGACAATGAAAAGTCTGACAAATACAAGAAGCTCGTTACTAAGTATGATGCTGAGAACAACCCGATTGAAGTAACTCAGTACAGCGAAAGCGGCAAACTGGTGTACCAGTGCAAACTAGATACACGCGGCAACCACACTTTAGATATCACTTACGATAAGGCAGGCAAAGTAGTAGAAAAGATCTCTCAGAAGTATGTGTATGACGAAAAGGGAAATCAAATCGAAAACGTACGCTTTGATGCCAAAGGCAAGCCCACTGTAAAGAGTAAGTATATCTATTCTTACGATACCGAAAAGAACTGGTTTATAAAGTTCTGCTACGAAAACGACAAGCCTATCAGGATCATGGAACGCATGATCAATTACTACGACTAATCAGCCCTGATATAAACATCAATTGAATGAAACTGAGGACTCGTTTCCTATGCATTTTTTCATTGCTGAGTTTAGTATCGACTGCACAACCTGAATGGTCGCCGGCAGTAAGGGCTGAGCGTGACACTGCATGGCTGAAAGATAGCCTGCACCTGGACCCGGCTAAACTCCAAAAGTCTTATACTTTATCGGTAGCTTATCACACCTCTAAAGACAAGGCAAAACAAACCGGTGGTAAAAATAAAGACAAGAATGTTCGCAAACTTGAACAGGCCCGCGATGCAGACTTTAAAAAACTACTCACCAAAGAACAGTTCGCGCGGTTTTACCGAAGAGAACAAATGGCCAGAAAGAGAGAAAAAATAAAGTATGACAACCAACACAGGCCATACTGATCTAGCCCATTTTTTTCGCATTCCTCATAATTGACAATTTTCAGACAATCTCTTTACAGTAACAAGACAATTGCTTTTTTAGGGCGGTCTAGCTTTGCCCCTCAAAAACAAATAGTCTGAAAATGAGAATAACTTTACTTGCCGCCACCATGGCAATTTCCCTAAATGTAAGTGCACAGGCAGTTAACGATGTTGTATCTATAGGCGCTACTTATACCGATCAGGTATGGTACAGCTTGCAAAACGACGAACAGGGAACCGCGCCTAAAAACAACTGGGATCTGGCATTCGATGTTTCTACAATGGGATCAACAGTGCTCATCAACTCCGTGACAGGCACCACTCTTTGGAAGTACCCCAAAAACGACACCGCAGGCTGGGCATCTATCGATACAAATGGTTTGTCCACATGGCACGCACACTGGAATTCTGATACTTCCTGGACCTACGGCGCAATAGGTCGCTACGCAAATCCTGCAAACCCATTTGATTTCGACTGGGGAGTGTATGATCTGACCACACATTCAGTAATAGGCGACTCTCTATACATCGTTCAACTGGCAAACGGCGACTTCAAAAAGCTTTGGATTCAATCGATTGTAGGCACTATCATTTCTTTTAAATACGCCAACCTCGACGGTTCATCCACGCAATACGCAACATTTGATAAATCACTGTATCCCGGCAAAAACTTTGGCTACTACTCCCTACAGAGTAATACCTCGTCTGACAGAGAACCAGTCTCAAACAATTGGGATCTGTTGTTTACCCAGCACACAGCGTTCGTGCCAACTCCTTATACAGTAACCGGTGTACTTTCTAACAAAGGTGTTCAGGTTGCCAAAAGAGACAATGATGCCAACTACCTTACCGACAATACATACAGTACCGCCTCGTTCAACATTGCCATCAATACTATAGGGCATGACTGGAAGCGTTTTACCGGCACATCTTACGCCGTTCAGGATTCCCTGCTCTACTTCGTGAAATGCAAAAACGGCGACATCTGGAAACTTATCTTTACCGGTTTTGAAGGAAGCTCAACAGGCAACTACCTTTTCTCAAAAGAAAAACTACTCACAGCATCTGCTGTACCACAGACGAATGCGTCTGCAAGCAACAGCCTGGTTCTTTATCCAAACCCTGCCACAACATCATCTTTAAATATAGTCTACGATCTGGCTACTGCTCAGCCTTCTACAACACTTAATGTTTTTGATGTTACCGGCAAAACAGTTTACACAACAACCGCGCCAGGTGCTGCAGGTTTGCATGTTTTCAACCTACCTGCCAATCTACAATTGCAGTCGGGCATGTACATAGTAACGCTAAGCAGTGAAAACTACACGAATAAACAAACATTGATCATCCAATAAAAAGGAATAAGCTCTTGAGCTAGTCTTTGAATGAGAATTCCCGCACTAATAGTATTTTTTACGTTAAGCTTTTATTTGAAAAGTCATGGTCAGATAGTAACCCTATCTGACCATGAGCATAAAGCCAAAGTAGGCGCACAAATTCAGCTTCGTCCGGTAAATACCAGTGCAGGAATGCTCTATTTTATTACCGGCGAAAACGGCAAAGTTGATCTTGCTTTGCCCCCCGAAAAATTCCCGGCTCAGCTAACGATCACATGTATCGGTCAAACCACAATTATCGACACCCTTTTTTCTGCCACCGATAAACAGTATACACTTCAACCGGCATCCAAAACCATAAACGAATTTGTAGTAACCGGACAATACGCCCCCGACAAGATTGAAAACAGCGTCCATCGTATTGAAGTAATAGACCGTAAGAAAATCGACGGGATGGGCGCACAGAATCTGCGCGATGTATTGACCAATCAGTTGAATGTCCGTCTCTCTCAGGACGCAGTACTGGGCAGCAGCATGAGCCTGCAGGGAATGGGCGGCGAAGGTGTTAAGATACTGATTGATGGTGTCCCCGTCATTGGCAAGCACAATGGCAGCATAGATCTGTCGCAGATAGAGCTAAACAATATCGAACGTATCGAAATCATTGAAGGCCCCATGGCAGTAAGTTACGGCACAGACGCTATTGCCGGCACCATCAACCTGATCACCAAAAAGAACCTAACCAAAAAGCTATCCGTGGGGTTAACCGGGTTTTACGAAACAGCCGGCAATTACAATATCAATGGAAAGATAGGTTTGCATCGCAAAAAACACACTATTATTTTCACCGGCGGGCGTAACTTTTTCACAGGCTGGTCTCCAGGAAATGGCGTAAATTTATTTGATTTCAAATCCAATGTCGCCGATAGCACCAGATTTAGCCTATGGAAGCCGAAGGAGCAATACAATGCAGCAATACAGTACAGCTTCAATACCGAAACCGCAAACATAACCTATTCAGGGAAATATTTTCAGGAACAGATCATCAATAAAGGATACCCCTCTGCGCCATACGGCGAGAGCGCATTCGACGGTTACTATCATTCCTCCAGAACAGGCAATGCCGTTACCGCAAATAAAAAATTAGCTAAAAATAAAACCGTCAAATTCCTGTTGTCATACAATACCTATACCAACACCAACAATACTTATTTCACAGATCTCACAACGCTGCAGCAAACGCTCACTAACGCCGATGGCAATCAGGATACTAATAAATTTCACCAGTTCAGCTCAAGGGCATCGTTTAGCAAAAGCACGCCACTGGCGCGGCTGAATTACGAAGTGGGATATGATCTCAATATACAGACTGCGAAAAGCAACACGATCATATTAGGCACTCAGAAAATGCAAGACTATGCTGTTTTTGCAAGTGCCGAATACTTGTTTACAAACAAACTAAAGATTAGACCGGGCTTGCGCGGCAGTTATAATTCCGGCTATAATGCTCCAATTATTCCATCCGTCAACCTGCTCTACTCATTCAACGATCAATTGAAATTACGCGCATCCGTTTCTAAAGGATTCCGCACCCCTACCCTGCAAGAATTATATTTCTACTTTGTCGACGTAAACCACAACATAGTCGGCAACCCAGATCTAAAAGCCGAAACATCTTACAACTATAATTTGTCTGCTGGTTGGTCATTCAAAATGAAGAGCATTCGTTTCAAAACAAATCTCTCAGGATTTTACAACGATATCCGCAATATCATCACACTCGCTCAAAAAAGCAGCAGCAACGAGTACACCTACGTCAATATTGGCAAGATCAGAACTAAAGGTGTACAACTAAACATAACGGCAAGTACCGGCAATCTGAACGTATCCTTGGGTGGCTCTTACACCGGCATCAACAACAACCTGCCCCAAACAACTACCTTACCCACATACAATTACTCGCCCGAATTTCAAAGCAGTGTATTCTACAACTTTAAGAAGCCTCAAATCACGGCTGGCATATTCTACAAACAAAACGGCAAAACGATCAGCTACAAGAGTATCAACAATTCGATCGAAGAAAACTATATAGACGCTTACAGCCTCATAGATGCATCCGTCACCAAGAACAACCTGTCTCGATACATCAATATCACAGTGGGGGTAAAAAACCTGATGAACATTCAAAACGTAAATGCGCTTGGCTCAGCCAGCTTTCATTCATCCGGCGAGCAAAATGTAGCTATCGGAATGGGGCGAACAGTGTTTTTAAAATTAGACTTAAAACTAGATTCTAAAAACTAAATGAGATCTGCATTTGCCTACATAATGCTATCCGTTTTCTTTCTTCTGGCTGGTTGCCAAAAGAAAGAACTACCTGTACAGCCTCATACATCAGGCGACGTTAAGACCGCATCTGTAAACATGGACGGCACCTACAAATACCAGATCTACTATAGCCTGAAGGCAAACAAAGAGGTGAGCAAAAACTTAAAAACAGCATGGGATATCAGCTTCGAAACATCACCCCGGGGCTTCCATATTTTCCTCAATTCCTCAAAACTAATGTTTGCCTTAAATACGGGCAAAACGGACTTCAGTTCAGTATCATATAACGATACGATCGGAATGATGGCGCACAGAAAATGTGATGGTTCGACAGGTGTTACTGACAGCACCGCCATTGGTGACTGGACTATTGCCAAGAATGTATTTATCGTTGACAAAGGACTTGACGAAGCAGGACAGAATTTAGGAAAGATGAAAATTCAATTTCTATCCGTATCCGACAGCAACTACACTGTTCGTTTTGCAGATGTAGATGGCAACAACAATACATCGGTGAGCATTAAAAAAGACACCCTGTACAATCTTGCCTATCTATCCTTCGACACCAAAACTCAGGTATCCATAGAACCTCCTAAATCCACCTGGGACTTAGTTTTCACGCAATATACTTTTACATTTTATGCCGAATCTCCACCACTACCCTACCTGGTAACCGGCTGCCTGCTTAACCGATTTAACACTCAGGCGGTAAAAGACTCGAGCGCAGTATTTTCAAAAATTGCTTTTGCCGATGTAAATCAATTCACTCTAACCAACGACATTTCCACGATCGGTTATAACTGGAAAGTGTTTAAAAACTCAAGCTACTCAATTGTATCAAAATACAATTTCATTATCCGCGATGCTGCCGGATACTCCTACAAACTTCATTTCACTGATTTCTATGATAGTAAAGGAGAGAAGGGCAACCCGAAATGGGAATACCAGCAATTGTGATCTCCTCCGCATTACGGAACGTAAGAAAATCAAATAAGATCTAATAGCACTCCGACCTATTGATCTCGTCCCTGATCTTTTTCTCCCACTGTTCTTCTATGTCCAAAATGGTACCATGATTAGACTCCTCGTCAAACTTGGCCTGCTCCATATTTGCCGCCTCCGAACCTTTTTTTAGTATTTCCTTTAACTTGGTTTCGTAGTCCGTTTGACTGAAAGTCGTTGCTCTGATCTGCCTCGCTGTTTCACACGCACTCAGCGCAGTTATGCTAAAATGGGTTCGTTCATGTTCCAACACTTTCGGGTTACTACCACCCTTCTTGTACCACGATCCCGACTTACTGAAATAAGGCGTAAGCACCACATTCAACACTATCTGCCCGTTGCGTGTCTCACCAGATGACTCCATACCTACTCCGCTCAAAGTTGCAGCCATTTCAACTTGGTTAGGCTCCGGAGTTCCTTCAAAATCACTAATTGTAAGTAATCGCTCCTTGTTATAAACAATACTGTTAGGCTTATTGATGGTTTTACCAATTGTCAAGATCACCTTTACTTCCGACGATACAGGCACTTTCTCTTTATTCTGCTGCCACCAGGTATCAAATCTCTTCAGGTCATTTTCCAGCGCCTTCACCATAAACTCCTGCACAAAAACCATGGGGTCTTCTTCTGTCTGCTTCTGACTTTTCCCGCTGTATTCAATCAACTTTCTTTCGCCTGCATAAAACGCAAAAACAATTTCGGCATCTTCGATCCATACGTTTCCTTTCTTGGTGATATTAAAATTCACTTTCACTATGTGAATATCGATCGGCTGATTTTGATTGCTCTGATGAACATTTCTCTTGATAAAATCTCTTAGCGACGAAGAGAGCATTTTGTCCATCACAATTGCTTCAGTTTTATCGCCTGCATTTATACTGCCTATACGCTCTGTATTTTTCCTTTCGTCTATTACTTCATCCACATGAAAATAAAGCGGCCTGAAAATAATTACCTCCTGTTTCAACTGCACTGTCTTTTGCCCATAGGCATTAGCTACCAACAAAAAAGTAATTATGAAAAATATTGGCTGAAGGGCTTTTATCATAGTCTGCAATATTATTTATAAATATAAAGATAAGTGATGCTGGTAAAATAAAATCCATCAAGTTTGATGGTTATGTTTCTTTTGTACGAGGCATAAAAGTCGCGAATAATAAATTATTTAAGACCTTTTATAACGAAGTACAAATGGAACAGAATTATTGAAATTGGTGGATTTTATTTTATCTGCATCACTAAAACTAGTTGTTCATTAGAATTATTACCGCGAAGAGTATTAACTTTATAAGTCTGAATTTAACAGAACAAAAGCAGAAATAAATGCAAACAGCCTACATAGTTGGTGGATACCGTACGGCAGTAACCAAGTCGAAACGGGGAGGATTCAGGTTCTTAAGACCCGACGATCTCGCAGTTAAGGTTATACAAGGGCTACTCGCAAGCATACCTCAGTTAGACCCGTTGTTGATCGACGATGTAATTGTGGGCAATGCCGTGCCCGAGGCTGAACAAGGTCTGCAGGTGGGGCGAATAATTGCTAACAGGGCTATTGGCGAAACAACAGCAGGTTTTACAATAAACAGGTATTGTGGATCCGGACTAGAAGCTATTGCCATAGCCACAGCAAAAATACAGAATGGCATGGCCGACTGCATCATCGCAGGCGGCACCGAAAGTATGAGTCTGGTACCAACCGCTGGCTGGCGCACAGTACCAAATTACGAGTACACCAGCGAGAATGGCGACTACTACCTAAGCATGGGCCTCACAGCCGAGCAGGTTGCCGCCGACTTTAAAATAACCCGGCAGGCACAAGACGAATTCTCATTACGCTCGCACCAGAAGGCTCTGAACGCTATTAAAGAAGGTTATTTCAAAGAAGGTATCCTGCCTGTCACTGTGAAGGAAGTTTACTTAAACGAACTCAATAAAAAAGCTGAGAGAGAACTTGTTATCGATACAGACGAAGGGCCTAGGGCAGATACCTCTGTAGATGCATTAGGTAAACTACCGGCTGTCTTTGCTCAGGGAGGATCTGTAACTGCGGGCAATTCTTCTCAGACATCAGACGGTGCGGCATTTACTATAGTAATGAGTGAGCAACTCATGAATCAGCTCGGCTTGAAGCCTTTGGGCCGACTGATCAACTGTGCCAGTGCCGGTGTCGACCCAAGAATTATGGGCATAGGACCGGTAAAAGCAGTACCCAAGGTGTTGAAACAAGCTGGCATGACTTTGAATGACATCGACCTGATTGAACTCAACGAGGCTTTCGCATCCCAGTCATTGGCAGTGATAGGCGAATTGGGACTCAACCCTGATATCGTAAACATAAACGGTGGAGCTATTTCCCTTGGCCATCCGCTTGGGTGCACCGGTGCCAAACTCACTATACAACTGCTCAGCGACCTCAAAAGACTCAATAAAAAATACGGAATCGTTACTGCCTGCATTGGCGGCGGTCAGGGAATAGCAGGTATTATCGAACGTTACTAAAAACATTCCGATTTCAAATTCGTCAAAAAAGAAACACCCCGAACTTTCGTTCGGGGTGTTTTACTATAACTCGATTATATTTCAGATTAATTAACCGGAGTAACTGCAGCCGGAGTAGTTACTGCCGCTGCTTTCACTTCAGTTTTTACAGGTACCACTGTATGAGCAGCTTTATCCTTACTGATGGTTGCAATAGTTGGTGCAATTACCAACGCTACAATCGACATCAATTTGATAAGGATGTTCATAGACGGACCAGAAGTATCCTTGAACGGATCACCTACGGTATCACCGGTTACAGAAGCCTTATGTGGTTCAGATTTTTTGTAGAATATCTCACCATTGATCTCAACACCTTTTTCAAAAGATTTCTTTGCATTGTCCCATGCACCACCTGCATTGTTCATAAACATACCCATCAACACACCACTCACGGTAGCACCTGCCAGAAAACCACCCAGTGCTTCAGCACCAAGGCCTGGCATAAAACCGATCACCAATGGAGAGATAATTGCAATTGCACCTGGAGCCACCATCTTACGAATAGAAGCCTGAGTAGAGATCGCAACGCACTTGTCGTATTCAGGTTTGCCTGTACCTTCCATGATTCCTGGAATAGTACGGAACTGACGGCGAACTTCTTCAACCATCGCCATAGCTGCCTCACCAACAGCGCGGATAGCCAACGATGAAAATATGAATGGTATCATACCTCCTACAAATAAACAAGCCAGCACATTCGCTTTGTAAATGTCGATACCCTGAATACCTGCCACACCCACAAACGCTGCAAACAATGCCAGTGCAGTTAGTGCTGCAGAAGCGATAGCAAAACCTTTACCTGTAGCAGCAGTAGTGTTGCCTACAGCATCAAGGATATCAGTACGCTCACGCACTTCCTTAGGCAATTCGCTCATTTCAGCAATACCACCTGCGTTATCAGCAATCGGACCGAAAGCGTCAATAGCAAGCTGCATAGCAGTTGTAGCCATCATGCCCGCTGCAGCGATCGCCACACCGTAAAGACCTGCACATTCATAAGAACCCCAGATACCACCGGCAAGAACAATGATCGGCAAAGTAGTAGACTCCATACCAATAGCCAAACCACCAATGATGTTTGTTGCATGACCTGTAGACGACTGCCTGATAATACTTAATACCGGACGCTTGCCCATTGCAGTGTAATACTCAGTGATCATACTCATAAGCGTACCTACAGCAAGACCCACCAGAATTGCACCAAAAACACCGCCTCTTGTAAATTCATGTCCACGAAGGCTCATGTTTTCAGGCAGTATATAGTTTACCAGAAAATAACTAACAATCGCAGTCAGCACTATTGAACCCCAGTTACCCAGGTTCAGTGCTTTTTGCACAGCTGCTGTGCTGTTACCCACGCTATCTGATATTCTTACAAACAAAGTACCAATGATAGACAACACGATACCAATACCTGCAATAAGCATAGGCAACAGGATCGGAGCCATACCGCCAAAGTTGTCACCTGATAAAGATGAAGTCTCACGGCCAAGTACCATGGTAGCCAATACTGTTGCAACATAAGAACCGAAAAGATCTGCACCCATACCTGCTACGTCACCTACGTTGTCACCAACGTTATCTGCAATAGTTGCAGGGTTACGTGGATCATCTTCAGGAATACCGGCTTCTACCTTACCTACCAGATCAGCACCCACGTCGGCGGCCTTGGTATAAATACCACCACCTACTCGCGCAAACAAAGCGATACTCTCAGCACCCAGAGAGAACCCTGTAAGTACTTCAATGGTACGCTCCATTTCTTCGCTGTTTACCGGCGAGTTTGGTGCAAAGATCATTTTAAGGATAATGAACAAACTACCCAATCCAAGCACCGCCAAACCGGCAACGCCTAGACCCATAACAGAGCCACCGCCGAAAGACACATTCAGTGCTTTAGACAAACTTGTTTTAGCTGCCTCAGCTGTACGTACATTCGCCTTCGTAGCAATGCGCATACCTATAAAACCAGCCAACGCACTGAAGAACGCACCGATCACAAACGCAACTGCGATCAACGGACTAGACTTAGGGTTAGAATAACCCATAAATGCAAGCAGCAATCCTGCGATTATTACGAAGTAAGTCAGAATTTTATATTCCGCTTTAAGGAACGCCATTGCACCTTCAGCAATGTACTTCGCGATCTCTTTCATTCGATCACTTCCCGCATCCTGCTTGGAAACCCAGCCACTCTTTAAGAATGTGTACAATAAAGCCAGGATGCCAAATCCCGGGACGAGATAAAAAAGATAGTTCATGTATGTGTTTTTGTTAAAATTTGAGTGTGCAAAGATAAGAGATTGAGCGTTAAATTCACAAACAATATACAACCATTTTATACCGCTAAATATTACTATTTGAAATTCAATTATTCATACTATTTAGGGGCCTCCCCTAATTCTTTTCAATGATTAAATAATTAGCTTACCTTGCATAGTTAAAATAGCTTATCCATCCCGATGTCCGGCAAATTCTTGCGAATTCTGATCATTGCAATTGTATTGTTGCTGGTAGCAGTGATAGCCACTACTAATTACATAGTCAATACTGCCACCGAGAAACAGCTGTTTTCTGATGTAAATGCGATCCCGAAAAATAAGGTCGGACTGCTATTGGGAACTGCTAAGTATCAGGATAAGGCTCGGCATATCGTCAACCCATACTATCAGAATAGAATTGATGCCGCGGTAGCACTCTATATGGCCGGCAAGATCGACTTCATTATTGTCAGCGGCGACAACAGTTCCGCTTTCTACAACGAGCCTGCACTAATGAAAGAAGACCTGATCGCTAAAGGCGTGCCCGAAAAAAGGATCTATATGGACAATGCCGGCTTCAGAACTTTAGATAGTATCCTGCGCTGCAGGGATATCTTCGGCGAAGATCACATAACCATTATTTCCCAATCATTCCACAACCAGCGGGCCATATTCATAGCCAACCATAAAAATGTCACTGCAGTTGCTTTCAATGCTGCGAACGGAGATTCCATTTGGGATGAGATCTCCCGTGAAAAGCTGGCACGAGTAAAAATGGTACTCGACTTGATATTAAATACCCAGGCTAAGTACTACGGGGAAAGGATTGAGATAAAGTAAATTTCCGGATTTTTCAATACCATACCCGCTACCTACCCTACTACTCTGTGTCTCTTAAATTCCTTGTTCCTGTCAAAAAGGTAGCGGTAAGTACTTAAAACCCTGCTTCTGGTGGTACCCAGACTTTCAGAGATATTGATCATCTTCGGGTTAAAATCACCTATCCACTGCATCTCATAGTCATCGTAGCTGGCCATCGGCTGTATCACTTTGGCCCCCTCTACAATAATATAAGCGTCCACACCCTTCCCCTGAAACTCAGGAATGATACCAAATACCACTCCCACAAACCTGCTGCACTTCCCAAATTTCTTCAACCACAAAAACTTCAATTTCTGCAGCAGCCCAAACTGTCCATTCAAATGCTTGAAAAACTGGTTCAGGTCCGGCAGATTGATCCAGATAGCTATCGGTTCTTCCTTGTAATAGGCATACCATATCAGATGCTCATCCATTACCGGCTTCATCATTTTGAACATCTTCTGCACCTGCTTTAGCTCCAGCGACTTACCACCACCATGTCCCGACCACGCCTTGTTATATACATAATGAAAGTCCTTAGCAAACTTTTCCAGTTGCCCCTTGTCTATCGTGCGTGCACTGTAGTTGCTGTCTGCAGCTATTTTGGCATGACGCTCATAAAATTTTGTATCCAGCTGATCAGTCACCTTCATACCAAAACATATTTGGTTGAAATACACCTGGAACCCATAATTTTCAAACAGCTGCACATAGTACGGCGGATTGTAGTTCATACAATACAATGGTGGCGTAAATCCCTGCACAAGCAGCCCCCACCATTTATCCCGCTCTCCAAAGTTTATCGGACCATCCATCGCTTCCATTCCCTTCTCCTTCAACCATTCCCTGCAGAAGTCAAACATAAAGTTAGCTGCCTTCTGATCGTCAATGCACTCAAAAAAACCAATGCCTCCCGTTGGCTGGTCTTCTTTATATTGCCTGTTCACAAAAGCAGCTATTCTGCCAATGATCTTGTTGGCATCATCTTTCAATAACCAACGCTTACACTCTCCCCGCTTAAAAAACTTATTCTTCTCTGTATCAAACACCTCATTGATATCCTTATCCAGCGGCCTGATCCACATAGGATCCCCCTTATAAATATCGATCGCCAATTGTAAAAACGCCTGTTTGTCGGCTTCACTTACTACTTCATGCATCTGCATACTGCAAAATTAATTGATTGGGCGATAAGTTGCTAAAAACCGAATTTCACTTTTCGATTGGCCGCTCATTCTCTGACCATATCAGACACACCAACCATCCTCACCCCCCCCTCAAAAAGCAAATGGTGGCCAAAAGCCACCATTTACAAACTTGCAAATTTACAAATTGTCGAATCGTCAAATTGCCACATTGCCCACATTGCCCACATTCCCCACATTGTCGCATTGTCGCATTACCCTACCACCTCCTTCTCTGATTACCGTTATGCCTCGATGCGGCTCCGGCAACAGCGTTCGGTCTGTGTACGATCTCCTTATTTTTCGGCGGATTGATCTGCACCTGCCCGCTGGCAACCATTGGGTACGGATGATTCTCAACCACAGGTATTTTCTGACCCGTAAGTTTCAGAATGTTCCTCCAGTCAGGCATTTCTTCGTTATCACAAAACGACATCGCCGTTCCACTAGCTCCCGCCCTGCCTGTCCTGCCTATACGGTGTACGTATGTTTCCGGCACTTCAGGTATTTCATAATTGATCACATGGCTCAGCAGATCCACATCAATTCCTCTCGCCGCAATATCCGTAGCCACCAGCACCCTGATACGGCCATCTTTAAAATTACTCAGCGCCCGCTGTCTGGCGTTCTGGCTCTTATTGCCATGAATAGCCTCAGCAGTGATACTTACTTTATGCAGGTCTTTAACCACCTTATCTGCACCGTGCTTTGTACGGGTAAACACCAGTACTCTCGTGATCGATGCATCATTCAAAACATAATGCAGTAATTGTCTTTTGTCCTTTTTGTCCACAAAATACACCGACTGACCCACAAGCTCCGCTGTTGTAGCAGGTGGAGTTACCGCCACCATTTCAGGTTTTACAAGTATGGTATTGGCCAACTTCTGAATTTCAGGTGGCATCGTGGCACTGAAGAACAATGTCTGTCTTTTCAGTGGCAGTTTAGATACCACACGCTTTACATCATGTATAAAGCCCATATCCAGCATTCTATCAGCCTCGTCCAATACGAAGATGCCAATATCATTCAAGTGTATGTATCCCTGGTTCATCAGATCAATCAATCTGCCGGGGGTAGCAATCAGAATATCCACTCCCCTGTTCAGTGCCTGCACCTGCGCACCCTGCGGTACACCACCAAAGATTACAGTATGCCTGAGCCTCAGATTCCGTCCGTATGCCGAAAAACTTTCACCTATCTGAATCGCAAGTTCTCTCGTTGGCGTAAGTATCAGCACTTTAATATGCTTCGGGGCGCGCTCGGCATGCTGTGCTTCTAGCAACTGAAGTATTGGGATTGCAAATGCCGCTGTCTTGCCCGTGCCTGTCTGGGCACAGCCCAAAAGGTCTTTTTGAGCCAATACTATAGGTATGGCTTTTTCCTGGATTGGAGTAGGTGTTTTATACCCCTCCGTCTCAAGCGCCTGCAAAATAGGCGCAATGAGGCTTAACTCATTAAATGTCATTTATTCTTTTTAAATGTAAAAAATTAACTGCCTGTAACCTTTTCCCGATTTCTACCGGGAGGAAAAGGTGTGTATCACAAGCTGTTTAAAAGGTTGGAAACACGCGTTATTAACGCAAAGATACGCTATATTATATTGCCGGCAAAATTTATATAAGTGAGGCTCGGGATGCACTACTCAACTAATCAACTACTCAACTACCAGCCTCCAGGTATACATCACTTCCTCCGACTTCATCGAAACGACATACATACCACGAGTTAAATGACTGAGGTCTATTTTTGATTCACCACTTTGTTTATCAATATTCACCGAACCGCTATACACCGAATGACCAACCACGTCATTTACAGTTAATACTGCATTTCCCATTGTTAGGTCAGACCAACTGATATGCACAACTCCAGAAGTCGGATTTGGATACAATACTATTTTCCCATTTGCATTTATACCAGTTACGCCACTCACAGCAATAGGCGTTATCACCCTCGAATTAGTATACTGCTTAAAATCTATACCCCGTACTGTATCAGTCCCTCCCACAAGACTCACCGCTCTTGATGGCACCGTATTGAATGAAAACGCCTCAGGGAAGACTACATAGTCTCCTTCTGCAATATTGTTAAAATAGTAGTTGCCATCAATATCCGTATAAGTATAAGTAAGTATAACATTACTTACGGCATCTTTAAGATATACTGCAACACCCGCCGACGGTACATCACCCAAGGTTCCCTTTCCTGCTCCTGAACTGATAAACCCACCAATAAAACCCGGACCGTGAGGCACAATACCATATACCATATTAATATGCATGGTGTCAGTTGCGTTGGCATGGAATCTGCTTGTGGCCATATACCAATATGGAGTCGACAAACTATACGTCGGAATATAACCACTAGCCCCCGGAACTCCACCCAGCAAATTAGCCTTTACCAGATAATCTCCTGATGGTTTGTCCATAAACTCATAATAGGGCATACCACCATCCATACAGGTCAGTACTGAATCTGTAGCTATGATCGAACTATCAGAACTGTTGAATTGTATCAGCCAAACTTTAAAAACATCTGTTGATGTACCTGTATATGAAATATAGCCCGAAATCCGGTTGCCATCTATCGCTACAAGTGCTGTTCCCGCACAACCATTTATATCAGTACCGGTTACAGTATAGGTAGTAGAAACCATTGGGTGTGCTGTTACCGAAGCACAGCCGGGGCAATTGATCCCCGCAAGAGGCAACCACGAATAAGTCGTCGCTCCTGAAGCAGTTATCGAAGTATTTCCACCACAACTCATTGGCAAAGATGCAACAGATACAGATGGTAAAGGATTCACAGTCAGAGTCCTGACTGTAAGACAACCCTGCAATGAATAACTTACTGTAGAAACTCCTATACCTACCCCAATCAAAATTCCAGTCACTGGCCCTATTGTAGCAATTATTGCCACAGATGGATTGCTGGTCTCCCAAACCCCACCAGGTGTTCCGGTCAAATGGGTTCTCGAACCCATGCAGATCATTGTATCTCCGGTAATACTGGGTACCGGAAGCACCGCCATCGTCGTCGACGTAGCAACCGTTGCCGGTATAGCGCACATCACACTGCTTGACATACTTACTGTAACAATATCTCCATCATTGGGTACGTAACTAAATAGAGTGCCGGTTCCGGTACTAACGCCGTTAACTGTCCAAATGTAAGAAGGTGATGTACCTCCGTTCACAGCAGCGGCATTATAAGTAACCGTAGTACCCGAGCATACGGTATCGTTTGGCCCTGTAATCATACTAACTGCTGGTGAAACTGTGGCTGTTATGCTCACTGTTGCCCCTCCGGTCATTGGTTGTATACAACCTGTACCTGTATTTCTTGCAGTAACTCCATATGTTCCTGTTAAACCACGTAATCCAAAATCGAGTATCCCACCCGTCCCATAAAAGGTGTCTACCGCCGATACACCACTATATAATATATATGACACACCTGGCACAGAGCCGCTCAATCCTACGTGCACACCTGGCCCGCCGGCACAGTAATTACCTCCCCCGGTCACTGAAAACACAGACGGAAGAGCATTGATGCCAACAGTTGCACTGCCTATCATATTATTAGTACATCCCGTAATCGGATAGGTCGCCACAACCGTGTACACCCCTGCAATAGTTTGCATTCCAAAATCAAGTGCACTTCCGGTTCCTGCAAGGGCACTGCCCACCAAAATGCCACCACGATAAAGTGTATAATTAACACCCGTTGCAGACCCTGTTAAACCGACACGTACGCCAGCGCCACCGGCGCAGTAATTCCCGCCACCGGTTACCGTATAAAGACCAGGCAATGGATTTAAATACACAACTGCAGACCCACCCATTGTACTGGTGCATCCTGTGCTTGTATTCGTTGCTTTAATAGTATATGTTCCCGCCGCTGTTCTATGGCCGTAATCGAGCAAAGCACCGGTACCTGACAAGGCATACACAAATGAAGTATCTTTATAAAGTTTATAGTTTACGCCAGTCTGAGAATTGCCAAGTCCTATAGACACACCAGCACCACCGGCACAATAATTGCCGCCTCCCGTAACCGAAAATACTATCGGTGCCGGAATTACCGTAACTGGTATAGTACCTCCCATAGTATTTCTACACCCATTTGCAGTGTTGGTTGCCTCAACTGTATATCCTCCCGCACTCACCTGATATCCAAAATCGAGCATTGCACCTGTACCCGGATACGGGAAACCGATAGGCGTGCTCCCATTCTTTAACTGGTAATTGATGCCTGTCTCAGAAGCAGAAAGGCGGATATCTATACCGGTTCCTCCAGCACAGAAACTACTGCCGCTGCTCGACAGAGAATGTACCAACGGTAACGGATTCACTGTTACCGTAGTGCTACCGGTCATATTTTGTGTACAGTGCGTAATGGTATTCGTGGCTACAACTGTGTATGTTCCTGAATATGTGCCTACACCAAAATCAATTGATGTACCCATTCCCGATACCGGACTGCCGTATGCAATTGTTCCGTTAAATAATTGATATTGAACACCTAAGTCAGAGTTACCTAAACCAATATGTGGCGGAATTGCACCTGCACAGTAACTTCCGCCACCAGTAATTGCGTACATAGTCGGCAAGGGGTTAATCGTAGCAGTAACCGGTCCGGTCATATTATTCGAGCAGGTTGTAATCGGATCTGTCGCTTTTACCGTATAGGTTCCTGCACCCGTAAATAAACCAAAGTCAAGAGGACTACCGCTGCCTGTCATCGCTGCACCGGCTGCCACCGTTCCCATATAAACCTGATATTGCACCCCAGTCACTGAACCACTTAATCCTATATGAAAGCCGGTTCCTCCGGCACAAACCGCCGTAGTTGGTCCGGTTACTGAAAATGTATTTGGTAAGGGGTAGATACTCACATTAGCACTACCACTCATATTTTTAGTGCAACCGGTGGTCGTATTGGTTGCTACAACCGTATAGCTTCCTGCTGCGGTCCGAGCTCCAAAATCAATCGATGCGCCTGTACCACTAATTGGTCCGCCTGCTGGTGTCCCACTGGCAAAAAGCTGATAATTGATTCCACTTTGCGAAGAAGCCAAATTCACATGCACACCCATACCGCCCGGGCAATATCCCCCCCCCCCGGTTACATTATAAACAAGCGGCAAGGGATTGGTTGCTACAGAAACACTGCCAATTGATCTGGCACAACCACTTATCGTGCTGGTTGCCAACAAATTATAAGCGCCAACTGAAGTAAACAAACCAAAATTCAAAATTAATCCGGTACCAGGTACTGGCGAGCCTGCCGGAAATCCACTACTGTACAATTGGTAATTGATACCGGTCTGCGATCCCGACAAATTTATCGGCACCCCTGTTCCACCTGCACAATATGAACCGCCACCTGTTAGTGAATAGGTAAGTGGTAGTGCATTTACAGATATAACCTTTGTGGCATAACATCCGGCGCCTACAGAATAGGTAATTGTAGAAGAGCCGGCGTAAACCCCACTTACTGATCCCGTCGAACCCACTGTCGCCACAGCGGGGTTGCTGCTGCTCCATAGCCCTCCCAGACTGGCATTTGAAAATAACGTTCCTGCGCCTGCACAAACGGTAGAAACTCCGGAAATTGCAGACGGCGTTAAATTCACGGTTACCGGTACGCTGGTCCTGCAACCCGAACTAATTGTATAGTAAATGTTAGTAGTACCCGCCATCAAACCCATTACCAACCCTGAAGAAGAACCAACTGTTATTATACCGGGGCTACTGCTGCTCCAAATTCCTCCCGGAGTTGCATTTGTCAAAGTCGTCGAATTGCCCGCGCATATTGCAGTAGTTCCATATATGGGCGCTGGCGTAGCATTAACTGTCAATGTCAGTGTCGCAGTAGTTCCGTTTGTGTAGCTGATAGTAGTCTGACCAGGTGTCAGAGCTGTAACGTTGCCTGCCGGGTCAATTGAAGCAACAGCCGGCAAACTACTCGACCACGTACCTCCCGCCGGACTGCCAGAAAGTGTACTTACACTTCCGTTGCAAACCGAAGGCGAGCCGGTTATTACCGGACTCTGGGCACTGGATCGAAAACCTACCAGCAATAATAAAATGGCAATCACTATCAGTCTCATCGGCTCTCTCTTTAACGTGATAAAACACAATCGTATGTTATCGAATTGTTGTTTCACACACCCTACACTATCTAAGGCGTAAAAAACACTTCGATTGTTAGTATTTTTATTAATATTTATTTATTATATAAGTAAAACATCGTATGCAAATATCGTGTTTTGCTTAATTATTCATTTTTATTATTCTCATTGATTTGACCTTAACGCCATCTGTGTCAAAAAGATTCAACATATATACACCCGCCGCAAAATCTGAAATATCAATCGTCCCTTTATCTATATTCACATCCGAGTATTTCCCATCAACACATAATATTTTGGCTATCAAATTATTACACCACTTTACATACAGTAGTGATTTAGATGGAATCGGATAAACTTCTATTTCAGTAGCGCTGCACGAAGAACAGTGTACCGCAGCCGACGTAGCAATACATCCATATTGGTTTTCAACCGCTACAGAATAATCGCCCTCAGTCTGTACTATAAACGTATCATTCACTCCACCCGGAATACTAACTCCATTGAGTAGCCATTTGTAACTCGAATATCCTGCAGGTATCGATAATATATTGTTATGTAATGTAATAGTCGGTATTGAGGGTGTTGGTGCAACTGTCAGAATAACGGAATCAACAGCGACGCCACATGTATTATCATAACTATATGAGATCGTATCCCGCCCGGCTGCAACTCCTTTTATAAAGCCATTGTTTAATACAGCATTGCCGTTAGAAAACCGCCATAGCCCCCCATCGGGTATGCCTTCGGCAACGGTCTCCTCGCCTACGCAAACAGTGTCTTGTGCTAAAGCAATTTGTGATGTTGGGTAGGGATTGACAGAGACTGTATAGTTTGCTCTGTTGGTACAGGTCCCATCGTCTACGGTGTAAAATATGGTATCCAGCCCGGGCCTATTGGC
>CAIKOJ010000202.1 GCA_903829015.1 uncultured Bacteroidota bacterium | reverse complement strand
GTTATTTTTCGTTTGTTGCTCAAATTTGAGATAATTTTGCGCCCTTTATGGGACATAAAAAATTGATTCGTTTTCGGGCTATCGATACGTTTAAAAACGTACTTCAGTACCCCGAGAACATGAAGGGTAACTGGCACGATCATTTCAATAATAATAATCCGGTTACACTAGAGTTGGCTTGTGGCAAGGGGGAATACAGCGTAAATCTGGGGAGGGAAAATAAGAACAGGAACTTTATAGGTGTAGACATAAAGGGGAACCGTATTTTTACCGGTGCCAAAGCAGCACTGACCGAGAACTTAACTAATGTTGCGTTTCTACGCATTCAGATAGGCCAGATCATCGAATACTTTGCTCCGGGTGAGGTGGAAGAGATATGGATCATTTTCCCCGACCCGTTTCTAAGAGATGGTAAAGCAAAGAACCGTCTCACGCACGAGCGCTTTCTTTATTGGTACCAACAAATACTCAAACCCGGTGGACGTATAAATCTTAAAACGGACTCGAAAGAACTGTTTGATTTTACGCTCGAAACCATTGAGCAGCAAAAGTGCACTATACACGAAAAGATAGAAGACATTTATGGCACCGGCAAAGCAACCGGTGCATTGGCAATTCAGACGTTTTACGAGAAGATGCACCTGGCCGATAACCGCACGATATACTTTGTTTCGTTTTCATTACCTGCAGAAAAGATTAATTTAACAGGAAGGTTTGAAATTAAAGACGAAATTTGACCGAGGGTAAGGACTATATTATTTTGCCGGGAGGCTTGCTGGCGTTTACGGCGGCCTACCTTTCTGAGCGAGGCTACTGCTGTGGTAACGGGTGCATCAACTGCCCTTACAACCATGAAAATGTACCAGAAACCAGAAGGGGCAAACTGCTGAATGGTAAACCACTTTATGAAAAAGGAAGTGAATAATAAGGAACATATTTACGACATTATTTATGATGTAGTAAGAGCTGTACCTAAAGGCAGGGTAACATCTTATGGCGCAGTAGCTGCATCAATAGGCATGGTATCGGGCGCAAGAGTTGTAGGTTATGCCATGAATTTATGCCATGGTGTTAAGCCGGCTGTTCCTGCCCATAGAGTGGTCAACAGAGCCGGGCTGCTTACTGGTAAGCATCATTTTTCGCCGCCTGAAAAAATGGCCCAATTGCTGGTAAAGGAAGGGATAAAAATTAAAGAAGACAAAGTTGTGGATTTTGAGACCCTGTTTTGGGATCCCGTAAAAGAGTTAACAATATAATCAACTGGAAATTGAGCCGTTTTAATAGTATCAGTTTGTTTCCACACCATGTCACTATGTATTTCCCGAAAACACGTTATTTAGTTTCCCTTTTTCTCTTATTGGTGGCAATGCATTTCGCAGCCTGCGACAGCCGGCCTACGAAACCTGCACCCACGGGGTTTAGCGACAATGAGTTCATTTCAACACTTAAGTCGCAGATCAAGCCATTTGATACGCTGAATAAAAAGGTTTTCAGGTCACTTGCAGAGGATGTGCGCTATACCTATCAGTCGGATGATTACCAGCCAATATGGGTAAAAGAAAATTACAAACCTGTGGATGGCGCAGCAAAGCTCTTAGATGAACTGGAAGACACTTATTGGGATGGACTAGATACTGCCCGTTACCACTTGGCTCTGTTGAGAAATCTGAAAACAAAGCTTGATACTGTAAAAAGCAATAGTGTAGTGGATGCAATTTCATTCGATACCAGCCTTACAAGGTGCTACCTAATGGCGGCAAAAGATCTGCTGATTGGCCGGATCATACCTAATAAAGCTGACTCACTTTGGTTTCATGTAAATGACTCAGTGTGGAATGCGCCTGCACTTCTAATCAGCAGTAAGGGAGTATATCCGTCCTTGTCTAACTTCAGGAGTAATGTACCCACATATGCGCTGCTTCGCTCGGAATACAAACATTTTGCAACGCTGTCTCTTGATTCAGAGTTCAATGTTGCATTGGCAGGTATAAGGCCGGTTAAGCATCCTGACGAGGACATGATGGATGATATTTTGAAAGTGATAGGCACAGAACTGCCGTGGTTCAAGTCTGTTCCGGATGATACTATTAGCGAAGTTAAACAGTTATTCATGGCCTATCAGGATTTCAGGAATCTACCGCTCACCGGTAAACCTGATAGCCTTACACTTGCCTATATAGCTACGCCGGTAGATACCTATTTGCAGAAGCTGGCTATTAATATGGAGCGAGTGCGCTGGATGCAGCGCGAGTTTGGTGCCCAGTATGTACTTGTTGATGTGCCACTGATGGAGTTCTTTCTCAGGAGAGAGGGCACAAATGCCATGCACATGCGTGTAGTAGTTGGCAAGCCTGAAAGACAGACTCCTTCCTTGTTTGCAAATATGTCAAGCGTAGTTATTAATCCACCCTGGGGCGTGCCGCCTACGATCCTTAAGAAAGATGTATTGCCCGGCCTTCAGAAAAGTGGTAAGAAATACCTCGATAAAAAGGGGTTGAAGGTATATGACCACGAAGGCAAACGTGTGAATGCATCTGCTATTAACGCTAAAAACTACAGAAGGTTCAATTACAAACAGGCACCTGGTGATGACAACTCGCTTGGGTATGTTAAGTTCAATCTCCCTAATCAGTGGGATATTTATTTGCATGATACCCCGCACCGGGATGATTTCGTGAAGCGATTCAGAGCATTAAGTTCGGGATGCATTCGGTTGCATCGGCCACAGGAGCTTGCAATTTTTATTCTGTCTGACATCGAAAAGAAAAGGTACACTCAAGGCAGGTTGGATACAGTAATTGATACGCACATAACCAGGTACGAGAACCTTAAGAATAAGATACCCGTGCATATCACCTATCTCACAGCTTTTGAAGATACCACCGGGAAACACATCCGGTTCATCCGCGATGTATATTGCCGCGACAGTAAGCTCAGCGCATTATTGAACTGATCGTTGGTTAGCGAATGACCGTATTTCTACAATTGTCAACCAATAATTGGTAGTAAGTTACCGTTAGCGGGGCAGGTTGGTTACTTTTTTGTTTACCCAGTAAGCAGTATTCAGGTATTTATGCTCAGGGTAGTAAATAAACAGGCATGTGCTGTCTTTGATCGTATTGATAATGGAAGCAGTGAGATCTGTTGGTAATGCAGGGCATCCCCAGCTACGTCCAAGTTTGTCTTCTTTGCAGATGAACTTGTCGCTTACATAATCTGCACCATGCACCACAATGTCTCTGTCAAATGCTGCATCGTTAAAGCCCTCATCCATACCGCGCAGGCGCAGACCCATGCCATGGTCGCCGTCATACGTTTCGCCGGTTACATACAGCCCCAGTGAGCTTTTGTGAGAATTTGGTTTATTGGAAAACGACATGGCGTATTCCTCACCCGATCCCTGCCCGTGTGCTACGAGTGTATTAAACAGGATTTTCCTGCTTTTCAGGTCTATTACCCAAAGCCTTTTTTGTTTGGATGATAATTCGAAATCACAAACCGTTATGATCTCCCGCCCTGAATTTAATTTGCCATCATTCCTGAGATTTACATACCCCCGGTAAGCAAGATCAAAAGCATCGTATGGGAGTTTATCTGAAAAGCCGAAGTCCAGTTCATCATAAATTTCAGAGATAAACCGCTCAACTTTATGTTCTCTCATTATAGATTCTGCCTCATCTGCCTTAGCTATTCTTGAGTAGTGCGGTAACAACAGGTAAAGACTTAAAAACAATATCATCTTCCTCATTTCGCTGCGATTTTAAGTGTTATCAATGTTTAGAACGCTACAAAGGTACGCAATACCTGATAAAATACGATATACAAAACGTTGCTTAACTAATATTTAACGTACGTATAATTATTTTAACAGTTGTATACAATGCTAACAATTATATAAAAACTGTGCCAGCGCGGGTTTTTGACATTATTTTCGAAAGATGCTCCTATATTAGCAATATGCTTGTGAGAAGGATACTGTTTTTGTTTGTTTTTTTGGGTTCGACCGATCTTTTTGGTCAGGCCAGCGATTTTTGTAAAGCAATTAATACCATTGTAGCCGATGCCCCAAATCAATTTAGGAATATTAAGGGCAACGTAAAGAAATCTGATCCGGGTACTACAATCTGGGCTACCGGCATAAAGATACCCGGTGGTATTTCGGCTCGTTTTGTTGCATCAATGGGGCTTTTTTATGAGTGTGCTTTTTTCCAAACCAAGAATAAGGAAGAGTTGAAGCCTGCTTACGATAAGTATAAAAATCAGCTAACGGCATGTCTGCAGTCAGGATATACGATATCCACCCAGCCTAACTTTTATCCGGGTCTTGCAGAATATAAGAAGCTTGTTTACTGGCCCGTGGTGAAAGATGATGTGAAGCTCGACAGCGCTCCCGCACATATTGCACTTGAGGCAACATACAATAAAGATATTGGGCTGTACACGATTGTCCTTTATATTTTCGAACACTAAAACCTTTTTATGAATCAGCCGCTTAACTACATTGAAGTGAACAAAGCACTATGGAATCAAAAGACAAAGTTCCATGTGGATTCAGAGTTTTACGCCAATGAATCTTTCCTTGCTGGTAGGTCTACTTTAAATCAATACGAACTCGATCTGCTTGGCGATATAGCGGGCAAATCTGTGCTGCACCTGCAATGCCACTTTGGTCAGGATAGTCTCTCACTTGCCAGGCTGGGAGCACAAGTTACAGGTGTTGATTTTTCTGATGAAGCAACAGCGAAGGCGAAGGAGCAGAATGCACTACTTGGGTTATCTGCTGAATTTGTCTGTACCGATATTTACAATCTGCCTGCAGTGCTGGATAAGCAATTCGATATTGTTTTCACTTCTTATGGTACAATAGGCTGGCTTCCGGATATGAAGCAGTATGCTGAAGTGGTAGCCAAGTTTCTAAAGCCGGGTGGGGCTTTTATTATTGTCGACTTTCACCCGGTTGCATGGATGTTCAGCTCTGATTTTTCTAAAGTTGAGTATTCTTATTTCAACAAAGAGGCTATAGTAGAAGCGCTTGAAGGAACCTACGCCGATCGTAACGCAGATATGAAGATGACCGAAATAGGGTGGAATCATGGTCTTGCAGAGATCATACAGGGTCTAATATCCGCAGGCCTTGCGTTAAACAGTTTTCAGGAGTTTGAAAACTCGCCGCATGATTGTTTTCAGAACATGGTAGAAACTACGCCGGGCATGTATCAGATAAAAGGGATGGAGGGGAAGCTGCCTATGGTGTATGCATTGAAGATGGTAAGGTAATATTTCTATTGGTGCTGCGTTTGTTATTCATGCGCAGATTCTTTGCCTTTCTGAAAAAAGTCTCGTTTCACCCTAATCCTAAAACGAGGTTTTTAATAACACTTGTCTATTGTGGCATCGGTATCTGGGCCAATTTTTTCCTTCTGCAGGTGTTTTGTATGCCTGTCATGTATGCTAGGGTGATGTGCATTGCGTTTTTTATTACCATTCTAATTTTCCCTTTTGTAAAGACGTTATGGCTTAAAACGGTCCTGTACTTTTTGTTAGGTATGGGAGTGCCGATTTGTGTCTATTGTATTCTGTTTTTAGGAGGAGGCTTTAATCCACTGGCAACAATAACGATTTATTTATTTTATATTTTAACGATAATATTTTTAGGAGCAGGATTGCTTGCACTTATCCCTTTTTATTTACTAAGGCAGATATATTTTTACTATAAAAATGCTGATTTTAGGGGTAAACAATTTTTTAAAGCTGGAATGTTTTTACCAATAATTATTTTGGCTGTTTACCTCATTATTTTTCGCTTTTTTCTTAGCAAAGCGATAGATATTCAAATCAAATGCGCAACAACTGATGAGTTTGTGGATAGCTTACCAAAGAACTATTTTACAGAGCGAATATTGGGTTTATGTTGGAAATACCATACCCGTATTGACCTTTGTGACGGATGGCGACCACCTTTGCATGATCCGTTTCTTGTTATCAGTTTATGGGTAAATCCGACCCCTTTTTTTCATAATTATAATGAGCCGGATCTTTGGCCAGTGTATAATAGTGAGGCAATCAAGTATTATCATCGTAAATTTCCTGAGCGGCGATTGAAAGAAAGTTGCCCATGTTCTTACAGCAACGATGGGAAAGAGTATCTGAGTGATCCTTTAGATTCTACTGTTAGTGTAAGGCATTGATGATAGGACAATCATTAATGTGATATACTTACTTCACCTGCGGAAAAAGACCAGAGATTGAATGCTGTAAATGTTAAAGTCAGCTATTTCAGGAAAATAAACCAAAAACAATTTGGCGGGACAAGAATGTTGCCTATCTTTGCGCTCCCAAAAAGAAAAACGGTGTTGAGTAAAGGCGGGTAGTAAAGGTTCTTTTAAAATGTTGGGTACCGGATAACGGAAAGAAGGTTTGAAAAAATATTTCAAAACAAATTTTGCAGTTCGGTATCAAACTCCTACCTTTGCACTCCCTTACAGAAAGGGGCTAACAAAAGGGTAACAAAAAGTTCTTAAAATAGTAACAGAAAAGATGCGCAGTTAAAGGCTGCGGGCGGGTTCAACTCCCGGGCATTTACAGAG
>CAIKOJ010000201.1 GCA_903829015.1 uncultured Bacteroidota bacterium | reverse complement strand
TTGTGAAATATATTGATAATCTTATTCAGTTAAAAGTATAACCGCTAAGTTCATTTCACTGAAACTCATACAATTTCACCATAGTATTCAAACTCTAGACCATAGGTTTGTAACCAAAGGGAAATTCAAGGTATGTAATCCAGCTCAGACACCAATGTATACTCAGAGAGACCTTCAATACCTCATCACCCCATTCAAATTGGACATTTATTTATAATAGCCTGTTTTATATCAATGAACAAAATACTCTAGTCACTGTGATAAAATGTGCTAAGTTGGGGGGATGAGGTAACGAATTTTTCCAATTCGGCAGTGCTCTATTCCCAGCTCTAAGCATTGGGAGTTGGGGGGTGGCATTATGGGTTTCAGGCGAATGTCCTAAGTAGGGTACTTTGAGTTGAAAATAGTTATGGGATTAATATTATTTTTTGCTATATTTCACAGAACTGCTTGGTACACAACGGTAAGTGAATTGAAAGATTATCAAAAATGAGGAGCATACCTATGGCTGTCTTATCGAGTCTATCACTTTCGTCATGCAGGAACTTGGCCGTGGCCTCAAGCGTGTCCTCGAGAAGGTTGTTGTCGCGGAAAAATTTGATTCCCTTGCTCGGCTTCTGACTGAACAGCCTCATCCCACGTTCCTATAAAAATATGTGTTATGCATTACCATCATCATCTGTGGCTATATCTTAAGTAGACGTGCATTTTTTCGATGAAAAACATAACAACATACCATCTCACCAGACAAAACAAAAATGCCTACTTTAAGGAAAATTAGCAGATTAATGTGTCAGTAGAGCCTCAGGAGAGTCTCAAATTCAAAAATATCATAAAAAATAAGTTTTTAGAATGTGAATTCAGTGAGGGTCTTTCTATGCAAAAATGCTGTATTTAAACTTTTTGATATGAGCCCCCATCTTCTGTTAACAAGATGTTTAACATTGTATTGCGTTTAGAGATTACGATGTAGCTGACTTACCCTGACAAGTTTGTACTGTTTGACCTTCTCGAACTCGTTCGGATCCTCGAGCAGGTATGCAGACGAGTTCAAGTCGTCGTCTTGGATCGGGGCGAGGGACAGTGCGTTATGATCGATTGTCTGAAAATTGATTTCAAAATAATTTTAATGGATGGAAGAGAAACTCTTTCAAGTCTTGAGTAGCACGCCATAGCTCAGTGTATCCGTCTGCGTATACCATCCTATCGCCCCAGGTTCAAATCCCGAGCAGTGCAGTGCCTGGTACCGATGTTCTCCAGTGTGATTCGAAAGATAAAGTCATTTATGATAAATGCATTTGTTCAAGTGTCTAGTAATTTGGCCTAGCTTTTTTCAACAGTTATCATTGGGCTGCTAGTGACTATAGTAGGTTGACTAACCTGAGCTTGAAGATGCGGGTTTACGTAAAGATCTTTGCTCCACTCAACCATGCACTTCAGAATGCAGACGAGACACTCGAGGCCTTTTGTTCTGATCCCTCGTAGCTGGTTTGGCGTGGCTCCGATTTCGAAAGCTTGCCGGCCGCGGGCAATCTTGGAAACGATGTCGACCAGCCGTTCGAAGATATTGGCGGAGGACAGGTCGCAATCGTAGTTGACGTAGATGTCCACGACCATCTGTCAGATGTAACATGATCTTTTAGCAGGAAAAACAAAATAGGCCATACTATGTTAGCCGTGGTGAGAGCAATAGTGAACCTTTTGGTCCTCGATTGCAAGAGAATTTTGTTTAAGTGACGCTGTTTGCCAGAAAGGGTAACGTATAAAAAATGACTTAAATTACCTGAGCATCGCTGCAGATCTTAGCGGTGGCCTCAACGACAAGCCACTTCTGTTCGAATGAGGAAGTCGCAGCCTCCAAAATGTTTAGACAAATTTCTTTGAAGAAAATTTCGACCTGTAACGAACCACAACTGTCAGTTAGCTGCTGGTCCAATGCTGTAAAACTTTTTGCTTTAAAGAAACAACTTTTAATCGTGATTTTACTTGGTTAAATCCCCATTTTGTCTTTATGGAATGCCGAGTGAACATTTTTGATGCTGATTTTAGGTGAAACACATGTTGTACCTACTAGGCTGTTTAAGAGTCGAAAACATTTGGTCTTGGCAAATGATTTAGCTTAATAGACCCCTAGTAAGAATGAAATTATGATTATATATCACTGTTTCCAATCAATTGAACTGAATGAAATAAATTTTGCACTGACTTGCGGCTTTAGATGTCGTTTGTATTTGGCGAGCAGCTCTAGGAAGAGCGCTATGGAGAGCTCGAACACTTCGCCGATGTTGGACACGCCGTTCTGTGACAACGCGACACAGAGGTACGACTTGATGGCGGATACGAACATGTCGTTGTTGATGAAAGCCTCCCCGCCGCTTTGAAGAATACCTGACG
>CAIKOJ010000200.1 GCA_903829015.1 uncultured Bacteroidota bacterium | reverse complement strand
TTGCGCACAGTCTTAACGATTTTATCTGCTGATTTATCCACCAGGTTATGGTCGTAAGATTTTAGCTTTATTCTGATACGCTGTGACATCTTTCTATGAACTTTAGATTGTTTCCCATTGTTCTGCATTCATACCCTGAAGGCTAAAAATTTGGGACTGCAAAGGTAATGAGATGTTTTGGAATAGAAAAATTATTTTGAAGAAAATTTTAATTATTGCCACTAATTCCTTCAAAATAGGGTCTGACACCCTCCCAAGTTGGCTTCGGGAGGGCAAATTTACTGCTTTTCCGTTTCTGCTGCGCCTCCAAAACCAATATTACTGGCCTGGGCAACACAATTAAGACCCATTTGCCTTTCTTTCGCCCATTTCACACTGGCAATATAATTATATATACCATCTGGTTAGTACTCTTTTATGCTCCTACAATTACATTCTCTAACTTTGCACCATCAATTTATTCACTTAAAAATTCTGCAAAATGAAAAACTTATTGCTGGCACTGCTCACTTTGTTTGTAGTTGCAACAACTCAGGCACAAACAAAAGAAGACATCTATGCCAACACACCCATTACATGGCTGGGCTGCGACTTCACTCAGTTAAAATTCATCGGTAATGCCGCACAGTTCAAGGATGCAGGCGAAATATCTAACAGAGACCTCCGCATGAAATACTTCCCGGGCTGGAACAACCTGTTTGTGAAAGAACAGACTAAGTACAATGTTGCTGAAGTAGTAGACAGAAACAGCGTGGAATTTGCAGTGGAAGTTACAGACGCAGCAAACGATAATTCTAACGGACCATACTTTACCGACAACTCAAGCGATTACCAATTACTTACTGCCGAAAAGGTAGCCGCTCTCGTATCTAAATATGATTTTAAAGGCCACAAAGGGCTTGGAATGATGTTTTTCGTAGAAGGTATGAGCAAAGACAGGGTGGAAGCATCAATGTGGGTAACCTTTGTAAACATGGGTCAGAAAAAAGTATTACTGACTAAGAGAGTAACCGGAACAACTGGTGGTTTTGGTTTCCGTAATTACTGGGCAAAAGGTCTTTTCAATGGCCTTAAAGAAACACAGCACGGCTTGAAAAAGTGGAAATAAACGATAGATAATCCCCTCAACTGATTCCTTAATCGTACTAAGCCTTTCAATTGGTAAATCCTTTTGAAAGGCTTTTTTATGTGTAGTTTAAGATCAAACAGAGATCAACTATATTATTTTTTTCCGTAATTTCGTAGATAATATATCCAAAAACCTAAAAACAAGAAAATTATGAAAAAAAGACAATTATTCGCTGGTGCTGCAATGTTGATATCAGCACATTCATTTGGTCAGATACCCACCCTTACCGGAGCAAATGTGAATCCCGCTGTCAACGATTCGTTTGTATCCATTATCTGTGATACTACCGGCGTTACACCTGGACCATCAGGCGCCAGCCAGACCTGGAATTTCGCCACCACACTACACCCCACAACCCTCACCTACCCTATCGATACCGGCTATGTGATGAACGCTTCTGCAGCGTCCGGTTATACTTTCCTTTCGGTGTTTTCAACGTTATTTAGCACCACAACCAATATTGCAATTGTTACGCCAGCCAGCACGATCACTAATTTTTATGCTGCCACACCTAGCAAACTTACATTGACTGGTATCTACTCATCTTCAACAGCAAATGCTGTGTACAGCGACGGACTGGATGCTTTTCAATATCCCTTTACCTACAACTCCACTTTCAACGATAATTACGCTGGTGCTATCACGTTAGGCGGCTTACCTGCCACCGAAGCTGGAGTTGTGACTGTAAACGGTGATGCTTACGGAACGCTGGTATTACCACCTACTCCTCCTTCTGCATCGCCCACTACTTATAACGGTGTGCTCAGGGTGCATAGCGTGCAGTCTTTCAGAGACAGCGCAGGCATCTTTGGTACAACCCCTGCAAATTACACTCTGGAGACGTACACTTGGTATCAGCCTGGCTACCACAGCGCGTTGCTTACCATCTCTAACACTGCAGGTCCGTTTGTGAATAACAAAATAGTTTCTTATGCTCAGAAACAAATTGCCAATCATCAAGGCGTAAACGAGTTGTCTGGCATCGAAACATCATTGATGGTATACCCCAACCCATCGCAAAATGAGGTAAGCATTGAGCTCGCCAATAAATCGAACGAAGCAGCCCACATTAGCCTTTGCGACGTTACTGGCAAGACAGTTGCTGAATTAGGTAACGGTGCAGGCAATCAGAAAATCACATACAATACAGCAAAGCTGTCAAAAGGCATATACCTCATAAAAGTGCAGACTACTGCCGAGTGTGTTACAAAAAAGATTGTAATACAGTAAAGTCAATTTTAGCTGAAAATTTACCCGGTGCATGCTTCGCATCGGGTATTTTTTTGAGAGAAGAAACCTCAACCCATTGCTCAACTTAGACTACTGCTTCATCAGCAAATGCCCTAACAAACGCTGTACATATCCGCTACCATCCTTGCCATAAATAAATCTATGCCCACCGGTAGGCACTGAGCTGAAATACCAGCCTTTTACTGCATGCATCTGTAATTCATAATCCCTTGCCGCATTCTCATAACTAAATACTGCATCATCTTTTGCGTTCATAGAATACAATGGCTTCACCTGGCTAACAGCATCCAGCACCCCTGTTTCCGAACTCAGAGAAGGGGTAGAGGAAAATGTATAAAACCCCGAAAAGTAATCAGGTTTATGTTTCATAAACCAATAGGTCGCAATGCCCCCCATAGATATGCCGCCAATATAAACCTGGCGGTCATCTGTGTTGTAACGTCCCTTTACCTGCTCAATTATTGCAACGATATTTTCATTCGCGGCAACAGTTGCCGGCCACATAAAACCAGCCTCACCAAACGGAAAAACCACAAGCGTCTTGTACATATCCGCTACAGAAAATACCGGCTCACCGGCAATCGTAGGGTCACGGTAACGAAAACTATCCCTGGCCAGTATTGCGCCATGTAAGAATACCACTAACGGCGTTTTTCTCAACGGATCGTAGCCTTTAGGCACATATACCAGATACGGCTGATCAACATTACCCGCTCTTGAAAAATACAGGGCAAAACCGCTCTTGGCAGGCGCGAACGCTCCTGCCTTAGAAGGCTTCTGAACGGCATGGGCATTTATTCCCGCCAACCAATCACCTGGCAGCGCATTGCCTCCACCCTGTTGGCAATAACCAACTGCCGCCGCGAAGAAAAATAATATTCCTAAGATGTACTTTCTCAGTTTCATGAGCATCCAATAATACAAAGCTACCCCTTGGTTTTATTCACAGACTCATTGTAGTATTTTCGGTTGGTGCGCGCCAAATCGCCGCTAATTTCCACAATATCCTTCGCCCAGTGTTTTTTAGCAACGAGTCTTTTCAGATCATCGGCATTCGAGGCTCCCATATGGCCACTACTGCGGATGTGGGCATACGCCATGAGTTTAGCCATTTCTTTAGCTACCTCGCTTAGTTTTCCAAAATCTTCGTCAAAATCCTTCAGTGTCATCCTGTCTTCTTTAGGCTGCAGTTCCTTCACAAGAAACCATTTTTCACCAATTTTGATATTGGTAAAATAATCCGGCGAAATAAACTGCATCATATTTTGTGCATGCGCCACTCTTTCCGCATGGTGTTTAAATTTTGGCTGTTTCACTTTTATCAGCCCTGAATAAGAAGACGGTCTGGCTTCTTTAATATCAAGCAAATAATGCTTGCCATGTTTTTTCGAAAAGCACAATACACAATACCGCTCCACCCCTATGCTGCCGGTACCCGCAACTCTGAATACAGCGTCTTCAAAAACCAAATGACTCAATTTACTTTGATTAAGTAACTGAGTCACTGCACTATTAACTTTTAATTTTTCTTCATCTCCAAGCGGCAAATAACGAACATCATCCGTTTTTAAGAGTAGAGCACCTTTTTCTTTATAGGTTCTTTTGTCAATAAACTCTTTCCTGTTCAGCGTACCCTGACTTTCAAAATACTTCCTGAAATATCCCTGCGCTATGCGTTCCTCCAGCATAAATGCTTTACCCCTTTCAATAGACTCCCTATATACCGACATGATATCAAAAAGAGTCTTGTTCAGCGAAATGGCAGCCACTTTCATTTGGCCCGCTGCAATGATAATACTGGTAAGAAATCTGGCTATTTCCGGCTCCGGACCTGCAAGAATACTCTCATCAAAGTCATTCAGATCAAAGTACACAAGCCTGTTCTCCCCTTTAAACGAACCGAAATTTTCAAAATGCAGATCACCACATATCCAGCTGGTTACCTTGGGTCTATATTTAGCGAGCTTCACAAAATCCTCCGCAAATAAATGGCAGGTGCCTCTGTAAAAACGGAATGGGCTTTCCATTATTGCCTCTTTCTTCCTCTTCAGCAAAGGCTCAGGCACTCCTGAATTATACTGGTTGATTCTCTTGATTACTGATGCCATAGATCAATTTAAACTATTAAACTTTCAATCCAGTACTCAGCCGCATTTGAACCATTCCTGCCATTGAAATAATGTAAAACCCGTTTTGAACACCTTTGCAACCGCAATGCATCTTTTTCGGCGCCAAATCGGTTTGGAGTAATACTAGTAAATTATTTTCTGCAGCACGGTTAAATAATTATTAAGGAGGCAGGATTAAAAAACTTTCACAAACCTAATTGCAGGATTTGCCGCTCCAACGTCGTAGCACCCTATCTGCTAATCAGCCTTTGTCCACGTCGTGGTCCGGCCTAAAAGTGAAAACCCTATATATCCCCTAACATCAAGTATATCTCCTTTTACTGTGATCTTGCTGCTGTATGTTTTTCCGTTCTTAGGGTCATAGATAGTGCCGTCTTCAAATAAACCATCCCCCACCTTTTTCAGCCCTCTTAGTATCAACAGACCTATCAATGGGTCATTTCTTCTTGCTTTGTCGGGATTGTTCCTATCCACCTTGGGTTTACCTTCCAGTTCTGGTACTCTGAGCCAAACTATTTTGCCGTAAAACTTACCATCTACTGCCTTGTAAATCTGGATCTTTGATGTCTTTTCCTCATTGTACCAGATCCTTTCAATCTTTTCTGCCTGGGCTACGGCACATTTCATTCCCAGCAAAAGGAAGACAATAAACAACTGCGTCTTCATAATGATTCTTCCTGCCATAAAATATCTATTACAGTAAAAATAAGAAATTTCAGGTCAATTTAAATCAAACAGAACGCATAAAAACTTGTGTAAAAAAGGTGTTGCCGAATAATAAATTCAATTGAAACCGGGAAAGTGGCTTATCCTAATTCGCATCCGAAATAGTTCCAACACCCGATACTTCCTTTGTAATAACCGGATGACCTTTATACTTTATAGTACCCGCACCACTTATCGCTGAAGTCAGTTTCTGTATTGCAGTCAGGTGGCAGGTACCCGCACCAGAAATAGATGCAGTCGCTTCCGCCGACTGCAATGGATATGCCTTTACACTACCGGCTCCGTCTATCTCATAAGTTGCAGTCTTCACATTGCCACCTTTCACCTCCACATCAGCGGCTCCCGAAACTACCACCACGAAATTATCCACATTCAGATTGTCGATCTTCACCGAGCTGGCTCCTGAAATATCCAGTTTAAATGCCGCACCGGTCATATTACCATGTATCACAGCATCGGGGGCTCCGCTGAGCTTCAACAGCGATATAGTTGGAACCGTAATTGTAACATTTACTTCTTTACTCTCAATGGTCCACGTCTCATCAAGGTCATCGTAAATGCGTAGTTTATTATTTTCAACTTTTGTGAGAATGTGTTGCAGCAGGTTTTCATAGCCTTCTATCTGCACCTTTGGCGCTGTTCCCTCCTGCACGTTCACGGTTATTTTCAGGTCAATGTCTATATCCACTGCATCAAAAGATGCTACAACCGGCGTATTTGTGGTCTTATTCCCTTTGCCTTTCAGCACATTCATTCTGCACGACGAAATGGCAACACCAATAACGATCAATACAATAACCGCAAATACTCTCTTCGTCATAGAATCAAATTTACTTCGCGAAAAAATCCTGCATATTAATACCGCAACCCGCTACTTGCCCGATGCACCGCTGTTTCTGCCGTACCTCCACCACGCAAAACCAATTGATCCCATCAGTACCAGAGGCAGAAAAGCCAGATATATTATACCCCCGTTCAAGCCCCTTGCACTTTTGTCGTCCATACCTGCTGCCGTCTTTGTGCACACACTACATCCCTGCCCTTCTGCTACCTGAGCCAACGATATAAACAGTACCAATATCAATAAATACTTTTTCATACCCTGCAATTTCTGATTAAGCTTCAATTTATTAACCTCTTATTCCGCTATCCTTTATACTCCTTTAATGCAGCTTCAAGGCAGTCCATGGCCGCATTGATATCTTCATTGTTCAGCACATAGGCCAATCTCACTTCATTTTTACCCTTTCCTGGAGTGGCGTAGAATCCCGCCGCAGGAGCCATCATCACAGTGGCACCATTGTATGAAAAACTTTCCAGCAGCCACTGACAGAATTTCTCACTGTCATTCACCGGCAACTGCGCCATGGCATAAAATGCTCCTCCCGGCAACGGACATTTCACTCCGTCCATCGCCTTCAGCCTTTTCACCAAGGTATCTCTGCGCTTGGTATATTCGGCATGTACTTCGTCAAAATAATCAGCAGGCAGATCAACAGCCGCCTCACCAAGTATCTGCGCAAATGTAGGCGGACTCAGCCTTGCCTGTGCAAACTTCATTGCAGTATCTATCACCTGCTGGTTGCGGGTCACAAATGCACCTATCCTGCCTCCGCAGGCACTGTATCTTTTAGATATCGTATCCAGCAATATAGCATGCTCTTCCAGCCCTTCCAGCGACAATGCCGAAATATGCTTCTGGCCATCATAACAAAACTCTCTGTACGCCTCGTCACTAAACAGGAACAGGTCATGTTTCAAGCATATTTCCTTCAGCACATTCAGTTCCTCCAGGCTGTACAGATAACCCGTCGGATTGTTAGGGTTACAGATCATTATGGCTTTGGTACGTGTAGTCACGGCCTTCTCAAACACTTCGATAGGTGGCAACGCAAAACCGGTATCAATGCTCGATGGTATAGGCACTACCTTCACACCACTGCTAGTTGAGAATCCATTGTAGTTGGCATAAAATGGCTCTGGTATAATGATCTCATCTCCCGGATCCATGCAACTCTGTATAGCAAACATGATCGCCTCAGAGCCACCCGTAGTTACAATGATCTGCCCCGACGTAACATCTATATTATTACGCTTGTAGTATTCCACCAGCTTCTTCCTGTAGCTCTCAAAGCCCGGACTCGGACTATACTCAAGCACCTTCATATCTGTGTGCTTTACCGCATCCAGTATTGTCTGGGGAGTAGCAATATCGGGCTGACCAATATTTAAATGATAAACCTTGACACCTCTTTTCTTTGCGGCATCAGCATATGGAACTAATTTACGTATGGGGGAAGGGGGCATGTGCGCCCCGCGATGTGAAATTACCGGCATAGCTGCAAAGATAAATCTTATTGCCAAAGGAACGCAGCCTACCTGACGAAAAACATTACGAAAAAGACAACTACCTATCCATTCAGCGCACTTTTAAACTATATCCCTTTTATCGCTTTGATATTCCGTTGTATCCCTTTCCATTTCGTCCGTTTCAACGGCGAGTTCTTAAAGGTCTTATTAAACATCTCCTCCGACATCGCCTCCCACTCCCTCAGCGACAAGTTCAACACCTCAGATATAGGTGTAAACATCGGCTCCTGATTGTGTTTGGAAAACCGGTTCCACGGGCATACATCCTGGCAAATATCACAGCCAAACATCCAGCCATCCATTTTGCTGTGCAGTTCACCGGGTATCAACGCATCCTTTAATTCTATTGTCAAATAAGAAATACACTTACTCCCATCTACCTCAGTAGGCGATACAATCGCTTGCGTGGGGCAAGCATCAATACACCGTGTGCAGGTGCCGCAATGATCCGTTGCAAAGGCACTATCCGGCACAAGATCAAGGTCGGTAATAAGCGTTGCGATAAACAAAAATGAACCAGAATCCCTCGTCAGCAAATTACCGTTCTTACCCACCCATCCCAATCCACTGTTCACTGCCCAGCTCCGTTCCAGCACTGGCGCACTATCCACAAAGCCCCTGCCATCCACTTCGCCAATTTGCTCCCTCATAAAATCCAGCAATTGGTTCAGCTTGTCCCTGATCACAAAATGGTAGTCAGTGCCGTATGCATACTTCGCAATCTTAGGTGCTTCAGGTTGTTGACTCTCAGAAGGGAAATAATTAAGCAACACAGTAATCACGGACTTCGCTCCCGGTACCAATTTACGTGGGTCCGTACGCAGATCAAAGTACCGCTCCATATACTGCATGCCACCATGGTAGCCTTTCTTCAGCCATTGCTCCAGTCGCACGGCATCCTCATCAAGTTGCCTCGCCAGTGCAATACCCACAGCATCAAAGCCCAGACGCTTTGCCTCCTTTTTTATAAGTGCAGTATTTTTTTCGGCTGATGGCAAGTTGGTGATCTGTTGTTAATGAGAGGATACAATGTCGCTCACCTATTCTATATCGCAAATAATACTGGCTATCTTTCCCGAATTATTTACCCATATCTGCAATCCCATATTGCCTATTTCATACACATCCTGCTGTTCCTTGTCATTCACCCAAACCCGGTCGTCCACCTTCCGGTATCTTGTTTGAATTTCAAATTGTTCAAAGAACGTCCGGATGTTCATTTGGTAAATGTTCACGTCTTTGAGGTAGCAATCTCCATAAACAGCTATCCACTCAATGATCTCATCCTGAACGTATACAGTAACCGTACCGTTAAAAAAATCGTAACCGGTGACTTTGGTGATATCATGCTGCTCACCCACGGCTTCAGGCTGGTAGTTTTTTATACTATCACCCAGCTTTATGCCACCAACACTTTTAAAAGGTATGATCTCGATCATCTGTACTAATGTGAATTTAAAACCAGGGCTGTTACTCAATAGCGGGTACCGCCGCCTTCACGTTCACCCCACGAATTTCCGAAAGTTTATGCACATATGTATCACTGTGCACTTTGGGTATACCGGCAACAACTATGCAGAACAGTTGCAGGTCCTGCCGGTAAATGGTCGCCTCCGATTGTTTAAGCAGGTAAAGTACTTCTCCCATTACCGGGTAGTCAAAAGTGATCTCCACCATTGCTTCTATCCATTTCTCGGTTTTTGGCACTGCTTCAAGCGCCTGGGCCGTGGCAGTTTTGTATGCATTGATCAGCCCGGGAACCCCCAGCAGCGTACCGCCAAAATAACGCACCACCACCACCAGCACATTGGTAAGGCCCATACTATCTATCTGTCCCAGCATCGGCTTCCCTGCACTACCCGATGGCTCTCCGTCATCATTAGCACGGTGTTGCGTACCGTCGGTACCCAACCTCCATGCATAGCAATGGTGCACCGCCTTTGGGTGCTCCTTCTTTAATCCCTGTAATTTTTCTTTGATTGCTGCGGTTGTACTTACCGGGTAGGCATATGCCAGAAACTTGCTGCCCCTGTCGCGAAAATCACCCGTAGCCGGCGCGGAGATCGTTGAATATTTATGTTCCACTCCTGAATATTACGTACCTCAATACGGGTTTGATTTGCTGATAACTTATTCCCAATCCGGGTATTCTGTATTCCAGTTGTGTTTTTCGCCAAAATTACCCAACCCAAACAGTTTGTTTAGCGACATGGTAAGGCTGAATTCGTTATACGGACCGGCTATGTGGTAATAGGTTCTGCCGTAATGAATATCAAATTTGTTCAGGTGCAGTCCCAATCCCAGTCCAAATCCCGCAAGGCCTGTTTGTGTACTCACAGCCAGTTCCCTGCGCTGCAGATTGTTATAAGATACAGTAACCGTAAGCCTCTTTGCAAGCGTAAGTTCCGCTCCAAAAATAAAATGCCTGAACAGCTTGTCTGTGAAGTGTGAACCCTTATCACTCGCAGTGTCACTTCCACCAAGCGCATTCGTACCTGTCAGATCAGCCGGGTTAGCATAGCGTATGTCCCATTCATACAGATGGTGTATGGTAGTAAACAACCTCAGTGGCAAATGCTTGAATCGCTTCGACACACCCAGTTGCAGGTCAAACGGCATAGGCTCGGTAGGGTTGCTGGGCACATACTTCTTTACCATCGCGCCCATGTTCTTAGCAACAATACCTATGTCCAGCAAAATGCTGGTATCGTAATAGTTAATACCTGCATCTGCCACTATCGCCGATGCCTTATAATCACCCAGCACAGAATGTGCATATTTTATAGATGCCCCATAACGCCAATGCTCCAGATACGACTTCGATGCACCCAGTGTCAGCGCATAGTCAACCGCATGAAAACTACCTATTTTATTAGAGATCGGATCCGTCTGGTCAATAGAACCATAGTTCAGATACTGCACTCCAAAGAAAAACGCAGTCTTCAGCTTTGGCTTATAATAGCCGTACTGCAGATTCATTATTTTTATATCAGCGTAGAAATTGTTGTAGGTAAGCTGCAGTTGGTTGTGCATCCCCGGCCTCATCATCGCCGGATTCTGCTGAGCAAACGAAATGTCATTATCAGGATTGGCAACAGTAATGCCACCCAGCGCAGATACATGCGCCGAATTCGATAACCTTAAAAATTCAAATGCATATTGTCCGCCCGTAACCTGTGCGCGGCTGCTGTACCCGGTCAGCAGTAACATGAAAGTACTCAATACAACTGCACCTTTCCATGCATTGGAGCCAGTTGAGCTTCGTTCTGCAACATATCTGCTTGCCTTTCCAGTACTTCCGGTGTTTCCGTTTAAATGCATGTGCGGTTTCTAGTTAATTGAACTGGTAATTATAACGCAATCTCAGTTATAATATTGTAATCGGTTACCGCCCCTTATTTCTTCGCATTTTCCGAAAGACCCTCTATAAGGTTGGTGCTCACACCTGTATTCGAGAACCCTCCGTCATGAAACAGGTTCTGCATCGTTACCATACGAGTGTAATCACTGAAGAACATCACGCAGTAATTAGCGCAGTCCTCTGCCGATGCATTGCCTAACGGCGACATCTTCTCTGCATAATCCAGAAACACATCAAAACCCGATACGCCAGAACCCGCAGTAGTTACAGTAGGCGACTGAGATATCGTATTCACGCGCACTTTCTTGGCAACACCATAGTAGTATCCAAAGCTCCTGGCTATGCTTTCCAGCAGCGCCTTGGTATCAGCCATATCGTTATAATTAGGGAAGGTACGCTGTGCAGCTATATAGCTAAGTCCCAGCACTGAGCCCCAGTCATTCAGCACATCATTCTTCATTGCCGACTGCAATACTCTGTGAAACGAAAGCGCCGATATATCTACCGTTTTCAGGAAATTCTCATAATTGGTATCTGTATAAGGTATGGCCTTACGCACATTTGGCGACATACCTATGGAGTGCAGTATAAAATCAAACTTACCGCCAAATATCTCCATGCTTTTCTGCATCAGGGCATCCATATCAGCCATAGAGGTAGCATCGGCGGCTATTACCTGGCAGTTACACAATTTCGCCAGTTCATTGATCTTGCCCATCCTCAATGCTATTGGAGCGTTGGTAAGTACTATCTCTGCTCCCTCCGCCACAGCAGCAAGAGCTGTTTTCCATGCAATTGAGCGTTCATCCAGTGCTCCGAATATGATACCTTTCTTTCCTTTCAGCAATTGGTTAGCCATATCTTTTAAATTAAAAACGTACCGGTATTATCAGTCCGCGTTCGTTTATGCTTTTTTTTAAATTCCCGTAACTTATGTTTAGATGGTAAAAGTAGAAAAAAAGACGCACTAAATAGATTCCCCAATTGCAAAACGGCCTAATGCCAGCCAATTTTATGTTTGCCCCAACTTCTGTTGGCATGGTATTTGTAATTATTCAGATGAAAATAACGTTGCGCATTTGTAGAATAATACGCCCATTGCCTATCTTTGACGAAATACCGGCAATTGATCCGAGAGTTGTTAGGCATTAGCTTTACCCTTTGGGGTGCATAAATAGCGGCAACTGATTTTATTGAGGGTTAAAACAGTAATAGTATGAATTTTTATAATCAAATACACATTTCGATGAAGAAAAAAATGATCATGTTTGTGCTTTTATGCATGGGAGGAGTTACTGCATTCGGACAGGGAAGGGCCCCTAAAGACACAGTTGTTTTTGATAAAAGCTTTATGGAAGCTGGTACAAACCCAACCGAGCGCAACGAGTTCGAACTGGTGCCTAAGTTCTATAAAGCCGGCGATCTGGCTCCTGAGCAGCCAATAGCACTTACAAGAGCCAAGAAAGAAGCCATGGAAATGGCCCGCGCAAAGCCAACTCCACTCCGCCGCGACTGCCTCAATCTCATATACACCGTTGATCCGATTTATAACGACGAGGGATCCATCAAAGGCGCAGTAAAAGGTACCATCCTCATCAAGTGGTCAATAGAAAAAAGAGTGTGGACATTCAGCTACCTCAAATACCAGCTCGTAAACATCGACCAGAACGCGCAGGTATTTATGCTCGAAGTAAAATAAGTCTTGTTTCAATAAAATTCCTCCCACCGGCATCCATGCCGGTGG
>CAIKOJ010000199.1 GCA_903829015.1 uncultured Bacteroidota bacterium | reverse complement strand
AACTTGGTGAACGTTGTTTCATAATATGGATAAGCATCTTTACAATACTAATAATAATGTTTTAACCGAAGCAGAACAACTATGGGAAAAGTGTTTGGGCATAATTAAAGATAACGTTAACTGGAGGTCTTACCAGACATGGTTCGAACCCGTTAAAGCAGTTGGTCTTACCGACAACGTACTTACATTACAGGTGCCGAGTCAGTTTTTTTATGAGTGGCTCGAAGAGCACTATGTAGAACTTTTAGGAAAAACAATAAAACGCGTTTTAGGTAGAGTTGGCCGTCTTGAATATCGTATCATGATGGAGAGCAATTCTTCACAGCGCAATCCAGCATCTATCAACATGCCGGGCAGTACGCATACAAAACCATCCAAGGACAATAACTATGTAGACATGCCGCTGAAATGGGACGATCCGCATAATATCAAGACACCGTATGCTATTCCTGGTCTCAAAAGGATGCAGATAGATCCGCAACTGAATTCGAATTATATATTTGATAATTTCGTTGAAGGAGACTGCAACCGCGTGGCTCGTTCAGCAGGTATTCATGTTGCTCAGAAACCCGGTGCTACCTCTTTTAATCCATTGGTTATTTTCGGTGGAGTGGGATGGGGTAAAACACATCTGGTACAAGCAATAGGTAACGAAGTAAGAAGACTGCACCCAAATAAATCTGTATTGTATGTAAGTGCAGAGAAGTTCATTAATCAGTTTATCGACCATTCTAAGAATAATGAAGTAAATGACTTCATTCACTTCTATCAGTTGATAGATGTGCTGATAATGGATGATATACACCTGTTCGTATCTGCATTGAAAACACAGGACGTGTTTTTTGCGATCTTCAACCATTTACATCAGAGCGGCAAGCAGATCATCCTAACCAGTGATACAGCACCTCGCGATATGGAAGGTATGCAGGAGCGTTTGCTCAGCAGGTTCCGCTGGGGGCTCAATGCAGATATCCAGGCGCCTGATTTCGAAACACGTCAGGCAATACTGCAAGTGAAAATGAAACAGGAAGGGCTTGAAATACCTGAAGAAGTAGTAAGATACATTGCTTACAATATACAGAGCAACGTGCGTGAGCTCGAAGGTGCGCTGATAGCATTGTTTGCTCAGGCTACTTTGAACAAGAAGGAGATAGACATGGATCTGGCTAAGCGTGTGATGAAGAACTTTGTGAAGACAGCTGCCAGAGAGATGACCATAGATAATATTCAGAAACTGGTTTGCGATTACTACCATGTAGCCTACGACCGCCTGCTTACCAAAACACGTAAGCGCGAGGTAGTACTGGCCCGGCAGATAACCATGTACTTTGCCAAGAAGTTTACCAAACAATCTCTTAAAACGATCGGTGATCACTTCGGTGGTTTCGACCATACCACAGTTATCCACTCTTGCCAGACAGTGGAAAACCTGATGGAAACAGATTCTGAGTACAAAGAGAATCTGATGGAAATTCAGCAGAAAGTACAGTTGGCAAGTATTTAGAGTTTTTAGTGCGCCACCAAAGTTGTTGGCAGTACATTATCTAAATATAAATTTGAAATAAGGGTATAAAATAGCTGTTAACAATTTGTTCTTTAAAAGCTAAATCATTACCTTTGCAGTCCTTTAAAAGGAAAAAGTGTGAGATTACTCACAGCCAGAATGGTGAGGTGGGAGAGAGGCCGAATCCACTAGTTTGCTAAACTGGCATACGTAGTTAATACGTATCGAGGGTTCGAATCCCTCCCTCACCGCTGAAGGAATAAAAAGTACATACAGTGAGCAATAGCAATCTGTATACCGGGGAGTAGCGCAGGCCGGTAGCGCACCTGGTTTGGGACCAGGGGGTCGCAGGTTCGAATCCTGTCTCCCCGACAAAAGAAAAAACCAAGGCTTTTCGCCTTGGTTTTTTCTTTTACCTCCGCTCCCGCTCTCACACCCGCTCTGTTTTAGGCGGCTCCGCTCTCGCTCTCACACCCGCTCTGTTTTTCGCACCCGCTCTCACACCCGCTCTATTTTAAAATGCCCGTTTTTTTGTTGTAACAATGTATTTTTGTGAAAATAGGTTTTATGAAAGGAGTGAATTTTGTTACAGATAATAATAACCGTAGAACGGCAGTCATCATTGACCTGAAAACTATAGAAAAACATCCGGAGGATGTTGAAGATTTCCTTGACGGTATTATCGCAGAATCCCGTAAAGATGAACCAAAAAGAAGTTGGGAAGATGTGAAAAAATCTTTGAAGAAAAAAGGTAAGTTGTAATGTACAAGATCATTGTAAGCAACAGTGCCGAAAAGGATTTGGAGAAGTTGCCGGCTGGCACGATGAAAAAGGTAGCAGGTGCAATAGATCGGCTTTCTGTTGAGCCAAGACCTGTAGGCTGCTTAAAGTTGAAGGGTACCGGGGAGAATTTATGGAGAATACGGATTGGTGATTATAGAGTTATTTATTTAATTGCAGATACTGTTGAAATAATAGATGTTAGAAGGGTACGTCACCGGAAAGATGTTTATGAATGAGTTTGTTTACACGTATTGGCTTAACACGTTAGACGGCGGACCCCAATATTAGTTTTTGAAAAACTATAATAACAATGCTTGACTTATTTTGTTTAGCCCGTTAAGTTAACCACAAATCTCTTCTCCTTCCCAAAATGCTTATTCTCCCCATACTGCACATAACCCAGCTGGTTGGTGAGCATATGCGTGTTACCTAACTTAAAATCCGGTGTGTTGCAGTGGGTATGTCCATACAGCCAGTAGTCTATACTTGAGCGTTCTATAAAGTCGTGCATCTCTGTGGCAAAAGCCTCGTTCAGTACATCGCCCTTGTATTTTTCAGGGTAGTTCATCAGCGTAGGTACATGGTGGGTAAGCACTATTTTGTGGGTGGCGGAGCTGCTTACAACTGCCTGTTCCACATACTGTTTGGCCAACTCATGAAGTCTGTTATATTCGTCAACAGTTAGTTTGCCATTCTCACTATCTATCACATGAAAGTCACTCATGGCGGGGGTTATGTGCAACTCATTCGCAGGGTTTATATGGCTCCACAGTGTGCTGCAGATCAGGTCCGTATTGCCAATTGATACAGTTGTATTATTCACTAAGAATACATTGTGCCTTACTGCCTCATGCAATGTGCCGCTCCTTTGTGCAATGTTGCTATGGTAGTATTCATGGTTGCCTGGTATCCAGTAGGCGGCCTTATAATTGTTAGATACAAAGTCCAGGAAGTCGCTGTGTTGTTCCATCTGAGTAAATACCATAATATCGCCCCCCAACAGCAAAATATCTCCCACTACTTCAAGAGGATATTTGGCTATCCATTTCCTGTTTCTATCAAACTCCAGATGCAGGTCTGAGCAATATTGTATTGTAAGTGGCATACCTGAAATTACTAAATTTCAGGATTACGTCACTACAAAATGATATCCCTTTCCTTTCAGTGTCACTATTTCTATGCCATCTGCACCGGCAAAATAGCCTCTGAGTTTACGGATATATACATCGAGATTACGTGAGTTGAAGAAGGAGTCATCGCCCCACACTGCTTGTAGCATTGCACGGCGGTCAGTTTCATTGTTTTTGTTGGCACACAGCATACTTAGTATCTGCGATTCGCGGTTTGAGAGCTTGAGCACTTCCGTCGGCGTATGCAATTCAAACCTGCCTGGGTAAAAGGTAAACTGCTTCAGTTTTACTTCATCAGGCAGCGACTGTTGGGCTGTTGTTTCTCGCTTCATTATCTTCAACTGGTTTTCTATACGCACCACCAGTTCTTCCATGCTGAAAGGCTTTTTAAGATAATCAGTGCCGCCCGATGAAAAGCCTTTTACAATGTCGTTGGGTTGTGTTTTGGCGGTTAGGAATATGATAGGTAATCCCGGATTTACATTGCGGATATGATTGGCCAACGCATAGCCGTCTATATTGGGCAGCATCACATCCAGCAGGCATATATCGGGGTCAAAATGATTGATATGCTCTATTACCTTGTTGCCATCAGATTTGTGTAGCACTTCAAATCCGCGCAGTTCCAGTGTATCTTTTACAATGCGCGCCAGATAGGGTTCGTCTTCAATATAGAGTATCTTCTTTTTCATGCTGATGTTGAATGCAAGTGTGCTGTGAATTCCTATGCAATCCCGCTATTTCCAACGGGCTACGGTTGAAACTAAAACGTTAATGTAAACACACAACCTCCCTGCGCAATATTCCTTACGTTGATGCTGCCGTTGTGCTGGCGCATTACCTGTGCCGCATAGCTCAACCCAAGCCCGTGGCCTTTTGTATCATGTCTGTTGGCGTTTGGTACCCTGAAAAATTTCTCAAATACTTTTTCGCGGTATTCTTCAGGTATACCCGGACCATTATCCGTAAAGCTCAGCTGCACCTTTCCGTTTTCCTCAATCAGGCGAATCAGAATGTTTACCTTGCCCTGTCCATATTTCATGCTGTTGTCCAGCAGGTTCACCAATACACCCTGCACATGCAGCTTGTCGACTGGCACCACAAAGTTATTACCCGTTGTTTCGAAAGTAACGGTAGTGTTGTTTTTCGCAAACCGCAACTGCATAGCCCTGATCACATCCTTTACCAGTTGCTCCATGCTGCAGCTTTCCTGCTGCAGGTATACCTTACCAGATTCCAGCAGTGAAGTATTAAGCACCCTCGTGGCCAGCAGTTCCAGCCTGTCCATTTCAGATGCTGCCATGCCCAGGTATTCCCGGTTCAGTTTTGGGTCATCAATAATGTTGTAGTTGCCAAGTGCCTCAAGTGCTACCTTCACAGTAGCAATAGGTGTTTTCAGTTCGTGAGACATATTGCTGATGAAATCATCCTTCATTTCACCCAGCTTCACCTGTGCCTTCAGACTTTTATAGGCTATCAAAAACGCTGCCGCCGTAAGCGATAGCAGTATCAGCACAAACAAATATTGAGGCAGCATATGCCCCATCAGATACCCCCGGTAGTTTTTTACCACAACACCCCGTGCATCGGTAAAAAAGTTGCTCCTGATAAAAATGCTCGATTTCGAGAATTTGTCACTGTCGCTATTGTTGATCCACTCGGCATTAAAATTCCAGCCATTGTGCCGCATGCTGCTGGTAAACATCTTATTGAAAACAATACTGTCTATTCCATAAAGGCGTTTCTCCAGGGTAGGGGATATATAAGAGGTGCCAATTGCACTCAGCACATGATGTACTCCTTTATCAGACAACTTGATCTCTTTATTGGTATCTTCTTGTCTGTTGTTATTAAAACCCTCAGCTATTATCGACGCATGTACCGATGTATCTACAACGTTGGTCATATACAGCGAGTCAGAAATCCGCTGTTGCACATCTGTGAAAAGGTCCGTGAGGTTGTCTTTAAGGCGGGCCCGCTCTTCGTTATACTGACTGATCAGCCACTGCACAGTGAATATCACCAACAGAGCCTGGCAGAAGAGCATCAGTCCCTTTATACGCTGTAGTTTTATTTTCTTATTTTCTGCCAAGGTTGAACGGTATTGAACAAATGTAATGCGTTATGGAATAAACAGATACTTTTTTAACCTATTTTAACATTGGGCAAAAAAGTAGCTGGCCTCGGCTAAAACCAGCATTTTCGCTCAGGCAATTATTACAATCAGATAACAAACATTAAAGCTATTATGCGTTATTATTGTACTTTAATCGTTTTGTTTGCCGGTGGGTAGTTAGTAAAGCTTACAGGTAATATTAGTTATGAAAATGAGAACGGCTAAAAATGAGTTTTAAATCAGATCATTAAACAATAAAGACAATCAAAGTGGAAGAATCGAAAAGCGCAACTGATAACAACACCCCCAAGGTCACAGGAATTGGCGGGGTTTTCTTTATCTCAGACAATCCGAAAGAAACCAAGGAATGGTACGCTGCCAATTTAGGACTGGAAATGAATGAATGGGGCGCCGTGAGTTTCGATTCCCGTGACATCAACAATCCCGACCAGATCAATACGCTTCAATGGAGCCTGTTCAAAAAAGGAACTGATTATCTGGAGCCTTCAAAAAAGGAATTCATGGTCAATTACAGGGTGCAGCATATCGAAGCAATAGTGGATAAATTACGGGCAAACGGAGTGACAATAGTGGACGAATTGGTCAAATATGACTTCGGGAAGTTCATTCATATTATGGATGCGGATGGTAATAAAATTGAACTTTGGGAACCAAGCTAAGCTGAAAATCCCACATCCATTATTCCCACTTTCCGTACCTTCGCACTCCTTTTTAAGATATAAGTTATTATGTATAGAACACACACATGTGGTGAATTAAGAATAGGTAATGTAGGTAACGAAGTAACCCTGGCTGGCTGGGTGCAGACCATTCGTAAGTTTGGCAGTATCACTTTTGTGGATCTGCGCGACCGCTATGGTATCACTCAGTTGTTGTTTGATGAACAGTTGAACGACAGGCTTTCAGCTAGTCCGCTGGGTAGGGAGTTTGTGCTGCAGGTTAAGGGCAAGGTGCTGGAGCGTACCAGTAAAAACGGCAAAATACCTACAGGTGATGTAGAAATCAGTGTGATCGATTTTACTGTACTTAACGGCGCCAACACACCTCCGTTTACCATAGAAGAAGAAACCGATGGCGGCGACGAGCTGCGCATGAAGTATCGCTACCTCGATCTCCGCAGACCTACTCTGAAGCGCAATATGGAACTTCGCTATCGGGTAAACCGCTCTGTACGTAACTATCTTGATACTGCAGGTTTTTGGGATATCGAAACTCCTTTTCTTATTCGCAGCACACCCGAGGGTGCCAGAGATTTTGTAGTGCCGTCGCGCATGAACGAGGGCCAGTTTTATGCACTGCCGCAGAGTCCGCAAACGTTTAAGCAACTGCTCATGGTTAGTGGTTACGACCGTTATTACCAGATCGTTAAATGCTTCAGAGATGAAGACCTGAGGGCCGACAGGCAACCAGAGTTTACTCAGATAGATTGTGAAATGTGCTTTGTAGAGCAGGAGGATATACTCAATACTTTTGAGGGGCTGTTCAAGCATGTGTTTAAAGATGTAAAGGGTATTGAAATAACCGAAGCCTTCCCCCGCATGACCTTTGACGATGCTATGTGGCATTACGGCAACGACAAACCCGATGTCAGGTTCGAAATGAAGTTGAAGAACCTCAAGGTGAATTTTCTGTACATGGAAAACTCACCTATAGATGCTAGCGGATTTAAGGTGTTTGAAGATGCCGAAACCATTGTGGCAATTGCTGTTCCCGGCGCGGCTGAATACACCCGCAAGCAGCTGGATGAACTGACCGAATGGGTAAAGCGCCCGCAGATTGGCATGAGTGGGGTAGTGTATGTGAAATGCAATGGTGATGGTACATTCAAGAGCAGTGTAGATAAGTTTTTTAATGAAGAGCAACTTGGCAAAATTGCCGGATTCTGTGGTGCCGGCAAGGGCGACCTGATACTGATAATGGCAGGAGCTGAGACCCGCACACGCAAGGCTATGAGCGAACTGCGCCTGGAAATGGGCAACCGACTTGGTTTCCGTGATCCTGCTATTTACAAGCCTTTGTGGGTTATTGATTTTCCGTTGTTTGAGTATGACGAGGATGGCAAGCGCTGGGTAGCTAGGCACCATCCGTTTACCTCGCCTAAGCCGGAGCAAATATCGCTGATGGACGATTTGAGCCGATATGCCGAGATCAAAGCCAATGCCTACGATATGGTACTCAACGGCACCGAAATAGGTGGTGGTTCTATTCGTATTTACCAGCGCGACCTGCAGGAGAAAATGTTTGCAGCACTGGGCATGAGCAAGGAAGAAGCACAGGAGAAATTCGGTTTTCTGATGGGGGCTTTTGAATACGGTGCACCACCGCATGGTGGTCTTGCACTGGGTTTCGACCGGCTCTGTGCGCTGCTTGGCGGACAGGAGAGTATACGCGACTTTATCGCCTTCCCTAAAAATAACGCGGGCAGGGATGTGATGCTCGATGCGCCGTCGGGTATCGATGAGGTACAGAAGAAGGAGCTCGGTTTAAGATAATTGTATTTTAATTCTTCCGAAAACGCCGTAGTGTTATCATTGCGGCGTTTTTCTATTTTACTAATTTGATACAAAATAAATATATGTTTAGTTGAAATTAAGTTTCGAACTTCATGATAATTATTCTATTTTTGACTGATGCAAGTCATATTTTCTTGTTGATCGTTTAGCGAATTTTGGTGCCAAGTTTCAAAACAGTAATTGATGTATTGCTGAAAAAAAAGTGTTGTTGTACAAATTATTATTTAATCAAAAAAAACAGTGAAAATGAAAAAGCTTATCCTCACAACGTCGTTACTCGCCTTTGGCGCATTTATGTTTACAGCGCAGTATGGCTGTAAAAAGAGTTCATCCAGTAATACTGTAGATTCAATAAGTTGTTCAGACGCAAATCTGCTGCAAGCTGCGTTGTCAGTTACAGGTGGTGTTCTGAAAACTGGTACTTTCCCAACCAGCAGTACAACAGGTACACCAACACTGTCTGCTTTCCAGTCTTCTGCCGGTTTGAGTGCAGGGCATTCTTTGTTGTTGCCTTTTAATTATTCTTCAACTGCCGGTATTTCTAAGGTATTGGTAATGGTAGAGAACGCAACCAATGGCTACATCGAAACTTCTTCGTACTCTTCTTCCAGCAGTACCGGAACTATTGTATTGAGTATTTCAATACCAGGCAGGGTGAAATATGGTTCTTTCACGCTTCGTTACATCATTATCGATAATTCAGGCAATATTTCTAACCGCATCAGCACTGATATCGTTATCAATGCACCGGTTACATGTGCCAATGCAAGTGTATCGGGCAGCGAAGGTCTTACCTTTACTACTATTGATATGACAGGAAAGTCTTCAGGGTCAATGACGCTAACTTATGATACATATTCTGTACCAGATAGGATAGACGTTTACCAAGGCAGCAAATGGTTGGCAGGTACAGGTACTAATCCTAGCTCTCCTATTCCTCCACAATGCAATTGCAGTACTCCATTGCCAGGCTTTATCGGTGCAACCGGAACGCTTACTTTCCCTTACGATGCAAATCTTTCTCATGATATTACAGTAGTGGTGAGTGGCTGTCTGGGTGGTGGTACCGCTTGGGATTGGTCTACAAGTTGCCCTCTTTAAGTAATATTTGTTGGTTATTAACTGCGACCGCTTTTCAAAAAGGCGGTCGCTTTTTTTTGCATGAGTGAATCGCTGATTTCAAAGCTATCGGTACGACAAAGCGGCATCTGGGTATCTCATTTATGATTATTGGTGTATATTTGATAATCATCAATGCTTAGAAAAAGTACTCTATTGAAAACTGTACAGGCAACATTGGGTCAGGGTCGTGGTATCCGGCTAACAGTATTTGTGCTCTTTTTTTTGAGTACCTGTATGCCTGCATTCGCACAGACAAAGTTCAGGGGGATACTGTACAAAGCTTCCGACTCGTCGGTGATACCTTATGCGGCGGTGTCAGTAACCGAACTGGGATTGTCTATGCTTACAGGTGAGCATGGCGAATTCTCTTTTGCGGTACCGAAGGGTCCCAACCAGTTTTCGCTGAATGTATTTGCTATTGGCTGCAAGAAGACGATTGTGTACACCATCCCCAACAATGAATTGAAGAAGATATACCTGGATGTAGGGGCGCAGGCATTGAGTGAGTTTGCCCTGCGCGGTATGAGTGCAGAGGAGGTAGTTATTAAAGCTATCGCTTCCATCCCGGCTAATTACGCCGACACTTCTTATTTCGACCATTCGTTTTACCGGCGGTATCAGAGGGTGAATAACAGGTACACCAACCTGATGGAGGCCAGTCCGGTGGTTATGTTTAAGTTGAATAGTGGGAAGCATGGTGTGAATAGTAAAGAGGCTTTTGCTGTAAGCCAAGTAAGGCGGAGTAACTACCACCCTAACATTATGAATGAGGCAGAAGACAATCCGGTGGATCTGCTGGAGCAAAATCCGATCTATCATCTGCACGAAAGCTCACTGGATCCGGGTAGGTTTTATAACTATCGGTTTAGGTTTGATACCAACAATAAGACCAAGGATTTTGTGATCAATTATGTGTGCCTGGGTTATTCAACCGACCATCATGGCATACAGGGCGATTTTGCTCTTATGGACCTGAACGGAGAAGCTTGGGATAGCGGAATGTTGGTCATAGACCGGGAGAGCTATGCTATCAAGAAGTTCAGCCGTGTGTCTCACCGCTATTTTGACTATAAGTACAAGTTTTTTCCACCGCAGAACAACAGGCTAAGATACGATGGCCATTACTTTTTCTTTGAGTTTACGGGCGGCGATCTGGAAGCTGAATACCAGCAACGCAACGGGAAGTGGTATTTGTCAAGAATGGCCCGTAAGTACACCAACGAGTTTTACATCCCTGTGTTTGGCACCCGTGAATACGAGATCACCGATCATTTTGAGTGGTACTCAGATACTGTTTCGAGGTACACCACTGCCGAGTATTTTGATAAATTCTACACCAAAATGGCTACTGCGGTACGCGACTATGACGCGGCAGACTGGCTGGTGCAAAAGTTCCCGTTTCACTATGCAAAAAGCGAAACCGTATTCACCGATCTTGAAAAAGACGGGCCGGTATTGAAACAGTTTTACAACGAAAGCAAAATAGATGATGAGCGACGCATCAGCCGGAGGAAGTAGGTGGCAGCCAAATGCACCACTTATTCAATTCGATCTTTTTACTCAGCAGGTTTTATTTTCTGCTTAGTATTCGCAGGTATTCGTATCTGTTAAACTTGTTCTTACTAAAAATAGAGCTCACGTATATTACCCGGTATCTTATTTTTACTACTTCTGTTAATTATAGCTTTTGTCAATGATTTGTTTGTTAAAAACTGAGGATTTGTCAAAAAATATGGGTT
>CAIKOJ010000198.1 GCA_903829015.1 uncultured Bacteroidota bacterium | reverse complement strand
CAAAGACGAAATTGAATCAATAAATATGTGCAGCCGACTCCTGTGCGCAGGCCTTCTCACCAACAAACACCGACACAAACACCAATGTAATAAAACTAAGTACTCTCATGTTCAGCAAATTAGACGGCTAAAGATAGTAGTTAATCTTAGAGAATACACCTCTCATTCTCTGGCTTGTTCGCTTTACCAACAACCACCTTGAAAAGTGAATAAAAGCTTGTCAATCGAACTCAATTGTTCTATCAACACCTGTTAACCAATACAAAAAAGAAAAGGCCGTTTCATGTACGAAACGGCCTCCTAATAATTTACCAGACTTAGCTTTTCCTAAAAGTTCACATTAAAAGTACCATCGGTAATCGTTTTACCCCCGGCTACAAAATTGAAAGTTCCGCCCCATGCAGTATCATTCATAGCTGTTATGTTGATAGAACCAGATGTTGCGTATATCGGTGCCGCAGCAGTTGTGTCAGTCGTATAATATGCCTTATCAATACTTAGAGACGTCAGGTTGTGTGCACCTCTTCCCGAGAAAGCAGTTACCAACAAATATATAGTTTCATGAGAAGCACTGTCGGTACCATCAAATTCGAACGAATTCATTCCACCGCCCGAAGAGGTTACCTTGTTGGCATACTGTGCGGTCCATGTAACTCCATTGATTTTAGCATGAATACCTTTTGGGTATACCGGATCAGGTGCGCTGCTGCTGCTCTTACTGCATGCATTGAATAGAAGAGCTGCACTTGCAACTGATAAAAGGAAACTGATTTTTTTCATATTTACGTTTTGAAGCACAAAGGTAGAACTATGGGTGTTAGGGTTACGCCAAATTCGGTTGATCCGTGCGCTCCAGCAATTCCAGTCCCAGTTCATTGGCTATGGAATTTGCCAGCACCCTACCCTCCCCGCTGAAGGGCCAATAATATAAAGTCGTTATAGTGTGCTGCGCTCTGATACTGTTGATTGCTTCTATGGTCACCTTTTTGGCAAGTCCCTGTTTTCTGAATTCCGGCAACACAGAAGCTGAGCAAAGGTAGACTGACTGGTATTCATCCTTTGGTTGGGTAAGATCAAGTAGTTGCCTTTCTGAAATCGCACCGCTCAGAAATCGCAGCATCACATCTGTGTTTGTTGGTATCAGCAATATCCAAACTATTGGTCCGTCTTCGTTGGCAAGTTCAGAAAGAGTTGCACTATGAATTTGATTCAGCTTTTCCCGCTGGTCTTCAGTAACACTTATCTGATCCGGATCGTTTCGGGTATCAAAAAACGTATAGACCAGATCCAACATCCGGTCAAAATTCTTGCTCATAAAATTTCTGTTGATATAGTAGGAAAGCCTTCTATTGAATTCCAATTGCAGGATAAAGCAATAGCTGAATTAATTTCAGGAAGTATAAGTCTTACTCATTGGCCCAATCATATACATCCTTTTCTTTCTCCTTACCGTTTGCTTTTTTGCGTCCCCCGGTGATAATATTGAAAACGCAAACAACTATAATGGAACCCAGTATTGTTCGAAGGACGGCATTGAAATGCGGAATGTCGGTTGGCACCGAAATAAAAGCAAAAAACATCTGACCTAACCAGCCTCCTATAATACCGATTATAGCAGTAAATATAAGTCCATAGCCTCTGCCAGGTACTATAAATTCAGCAATGTAACCTCCGATAAGACCTATTAGGATAGCAACAAAAATGTCGGAATTTTGTGAAATAAAACCTGTCAACGAAAACAGTAGTAAGTGCAGCATAAAATAGTTTGCTATAAAATTATATTGTTTATCTAAAAAGAAACGCTACGCACGCATTTATTTTTTTTGCTTAACAACCAATTAAGATTATCACCTTAACACAAATGCTAAAATACACTTGCAATCGATTAAATTTGCACCATGCATGCAACACTTAATGAACAGGAGATTGTCCGTCGTGAGAAACTCCAGGAATTACTGGAATTAGGTATTAACCCATACCCGGCACCCCTTTACCCCGTTACACATTACGCAAAGCCAATTAAAGATACGTTCAACGAAGCCAATCAGGAATCGTTTCAGTCAGTTTGTCTGGCTGGCAGGATCATGAGTGTGCGCGATATGGGAAAAGCAAATTTTGCCGTGCTGCAAGATGCTACAGGTCGTATACAGGCTTACATTAAGCGCGATGAAATTTGCCCGGGCGACGACAAAACCATGTACGACAACGTTTGGAAAAAACTGATGGACATTGGTGATATCATTGGCATAAAAGGTTATGTGTTCATCACTAAAACCGGCGAAACTTCTATACATGTTAAGGAGTTTACCTTGCTTACCAAGTCGCTGCACCCTATGCCGGTAACCAAGGAAAAAGATGGCGAGGTGTTCGACGAGGTTACTGACCTTGAATTTAAATACAGGCAACGCTATGCCGACCTGATCGTGAACCCGGGTGTACGTGATACGTTTATCAAGATCACCAAAATGAAAAATGCTATCCGTAACTTCCTAAACGAAAGAGGCGGACTAGAAGTTGACACTCCAGTGCTGCAGAGCATTCCGGGTGGTGCTACAGCAAAACCATTTGTCACTCATCACAATGCATTAGACATACCTCTTTACCTGAGGGTAGCAAACGAGTTATATCTGAAAAGACTGATCGTTGGTGGGTTTGAATGGGTGTATGAATTCAGCAGGGATTTCAGAAATGAAGGTATGGATAGAACCCATAATCCTGAATTTACTATCCTTGAGTTTTATGTAGCATATAAAGACTACCTGTGGATGATGGAAACCACAGAACAAATGCTGGAGCAGACAGCCATTGCCACTAACGGCACTACCAAGACCACAGTAGCCGGTGTGGAAGTAGACTTTAAAGCTCCCTATAAAAGGATCAGCATTTACGATGCAATTAAGGAACACACAGGTTTCGACATCAGCGATTTGGATGAAAACGGCTTAAGAGACGTTTGTAAAAAGCTGCACATAGATGTGGACCCTACAATGGGCAAGGGCAAACTGGTGGATGAGATATTCGGCGGCAAATGTGAGAAGCACTATATACAACCAACTTTTATCATTGACTATCCGGTAGAGATGAGTCCGCTTACTAAAAAACACCGTAGTAAGGATGGGCTTGTAGAGCGCTTTGAGCTGATAGTAAACGGTAAAGAAATAGCTAACGCTTATAGTGAGTTGAATGACCCCATTGAGCAGCGAGAGCGTTTTGAAGATCAGGTAAAACTGATGGAGCGAGGCGATGAAGAGGCCATGTACATAGATTACGATTTTCTGCGCGCTCTTGAGTATGGTATGCCCCCTACCGCAGGAATCGGCTTTGGTATAGAAAGGCTGGCCATGCTACTAACCGGACAGGTATCTATTCAGGACGTGCTGTTTTTCCCACAGATGCGGCCGGAGAAAGGGTAATTGTTGATTATCAACCTGATATAATTAGCGCCATAAAGAAGACTTTATGGCGCTATTTTTTTAAAAGAATGCAAACAAATTGCAATTTTAATGTACCGACGCGGCAAATTGCTTTTTGCTCACTGATTCAGTTGCAGCAATTTGTTGAGCAGAAAGATCCCAACTTCTTCTCATTTATAATGACAGATAAAGAGGGAAATGAATGTGAGGTGATTTACAAAGGTGCAAAGCCGCAAGACTTTGAACGCAGCGAACAAGT
>CAIKOJ010000197.1 GCA_903829015.1 uncultured Bacteroidota bacterium | reverse complement strand
GACCCTTCAATTATGTTCACAATAATACTTGTCCAATTAGTTTCTGTAAGGCTGTCCCTAATACTTGCTATTACGGATGCATTCTTTCCATTAAGACCTGATTTAGTTCCCAAATTTGCTGTCTTATCAACTTCGATAAGGGCTTTCCCTAAGTAAATGGAGTACGAGCCTATTTGACCGTTACCAACTATTACTTCAACTGAAACAGCTTGGTCTTCAGTGAGTAACTTATAATTTGCATCCAAGTCAACGTATGTTGTTGCCATAAAATTTCTTTTATCGCCTACTCTAAATCCGTTTTCGGCTAACCCGGTTTTTTGTATTATTGAAATTGCCTTTGAGGCAATATTTTTTGAAAGCACTATTTCTTTTAAGGTTTTACCTGTGGTTAATTCTCAATAAATTTCTTAGGTGCATTTTGTAAAGTGGAGAGGTCGTATTCTAATTCGGTAACGCCATCTTCACATATTACGCCTACTGTAAAGGCTCCATAAGAAATCAATTCAAGTTTCGCAATGCCATTTTTCACCAGTACAATTTTATAAGGGTCATTGAACGTATTGTGCAATGAGAATAATACTACATCACCATCATTCATTAGATTATCGAGACTTGTAGAAACAACGGTTAAAACTACTTTGAACAAATCACTGTCATCTAAAGCTGAAACTGAAGCAGTTATTTTTCGGTTGTTATTCTCAGATTTTCCACCCCATTGATTCTTATTAGGGTCTTTCTGATTTTCAGGTAAAGTCTTCTGTGCAAGCAATCCACTTTCCATTTTTTGTTTCGCCTTTTCCAGCCTCGACGTAAAATCACTGAACGAAAGGATTTTATTTCTAGAACCATTGTTCGTTTCAGCATTCTGTATCTTGGTTAATAGATTTGGATCACTCGAATTGATGCTCTCAGTAAGTTCATCAAGTACAGCGTTAGCTGCTGATTCCCTTGCCTGCATTTCTTTGGGTATATTGTTGGTTACCTCATCCATGTATGCGAGTATCGGGATATAGTACAAGTTCGTCCACAGATAACCTAACAAAAAACCGCTCACCAAAAAATAGACTAAAATACTTTCAGCCGTCGCTGCACCAAGTGATTTGCCACCAAAAAAGACGCTTGCATAAACGCCAAACTGATCCATTTGCTTTGGGATATAGTAAAGGTTAGTAAGCCCTAAACCTACTATTATCTTTGTCAGCCAGTCACTGATCTGCATCAGATTATCATTCCTGGAGTAACTGTGCTTTGGCGCATCGGGATTGCTTAAATAGCGAGGCAGACCAAACAGAAAACCAACAAAGCCTCCTGCTATGTAGGCAGCCCCACCTATTAACAGACCATAGCCGATTGATTCAAAATAGATAGTAGAAAGACATTTCGAAGCTTCCACAAAATGCAATGAAACGACAAATAACATTAGCACGCCCAAGAAAGGCAAAGAGCCTAAAAATAGAAAGAGCAGCCTTAATCTATCCTTAGATTCATTTTTTGTATCATTTTGTTGTGTAGTCATCGTAATTCGTTATTTGGCGTAAAAAACTATTTCAAAATATTTCAACAAACTGGATGCTTTTTGTATAATCTGCAACGACTCTAAATAAACCTTCGTTCAAGCCTTTTAGAATACCATTATTGAGACAAACTTAAAACCAACGTTATTGATATTCTACCGTTAAAAAACGGTATTTCCTAAATGAATTGTTATTGCGTATTCGTGCATCTTCAACCCATCAGTTTATTCCGTAAAACTCCACAATTGCCTTTTACAAAACCACCGTTTTTTCACCCCAATAAAAAGGGTATTTTTCACGGTGCTTGCTACTTTTTGATGTTAAGATCAATTTTCAGATTGCCACCCAGTTGGCCATTTTCTGTGAACTGCCACATAAGCCAGCTGGTCCACCCTACTGGGCAAGCCACCGCATTGCAGTCCTGCTTACCGTAGTAAGATATCCATAGCGGTACGCTGCCCAGATTGTGATTTGGGGGTAGCCTGCGGTCAAGGTATTCTTTGCGGCTGTATATAATAGGAGTGGGCTTGCCACTGTTGATGATCTGGTTGATGAAAGTGACTACCCACGTGAGGTAGTCGAGCTTGCCAAGTGGGGTATCCCAGTTCTGCTGGTCTTCGAGGTCCAGAACCAAAGGCAGATCAGCTGTAGGAAGGCCAGCCATTATTCGGAGTACTTCATTAGCTTCTGCTGTTGCATCGCTTGTAACTGCTCCGCCGTTTTTCGTATCGGGCCGGCAAAAGTGGTAGTAGCCTACCTGCAATCCTTTTTGCTTGGCGGCTTGTGCAAATTCATTCGCTTTGTGGTCCGGAGTTCCTACGCCTTCAGATGTTTTTATGTACACAAATGTTGCCCCTGCTGCCACTATCGAATTCCAGTCGGGCGAGCCATTGTGGTGCGATACATCAACCCCTATTGTGCAATTTGCCGGCAGATTTGCAGGTAGGAATCCAATCTCTGAAAGACCGCCTCCCCAGTAGTATTGTTTCTCGCCATTGGTATTGGTGAGAAAGTACCAATCACTAACACCACTGATGCTTTCGCCAGGTACTTTACCCTCCATGTTGATCACCTTACCACTTGGCGAGGTGTCGCCAATAGAGGCAAAACTCTTGCCAGGCCCTTTCCTGATAAATATCCGTTTAATAATTTTTACTGGTATCATTAGCCGTCTATCTTATCATTGTTAGAACCAGATGTTGCCGCGCTTGCATTCGTGCCACCAGACTTTCCTGCTGCTTTAATGCTCACAACTTTGCTCAACAGATCGTACCAGAACGGAGCGCCCAGCCCAATTGCTAATGCGGTAATAAAGAACCCAAAGAATTTCTGTGGTTTAGTACGCGATCTGATGTATGCCGCTTTCACATGCCATCCGCACTCAGCCGAAATTTTATCGTAAAACGCAACATAAATTACTGAGTCCTTTGTTTTTTTCATACCAGCAATAACGGAGCTTAGTTTTTCGGTATGTTGTTTATAGCTGCTTGAATCACTAGTTAGGCTAGCCATACCATTCTTTCCCTTGCTGCTTTTTATTTCGGCCAGGTCTTGGGCAATATTAGCGCTATCCGTTTTTATTGAATCAATCACCAACTGTTGTACACTGTCCTGGTATTTTTTTGCAAGCATATTAAAAGTATCGATGAGTGAAACCTGTTTGATGCTGACAAAAAGTGTGTACCACTCGCCACACTCAGGGGTATACCATTTACCATTCACAATAGATTTTATAAAGGCTGTGTCTTTTCTGCCATAGTCGCCCCAGCCCAGCCCTACAAGTGTATTTACCTGCTGCAGATTGCCCTTAATAGTATCTAGTGCAGCTTTTGCGATCTCCGATTTCTGACTATTATATACCGAATCTTTTGAAGCTAGAGCCGCTTCACCCATCTTCGCCAGCTGTTCTGACGCAGCCTTGTTTTTTGAAAGGTAGTTGCTTATTTCAATGGTATCTATATTGAGTGTAAACGCCAGGAATAAACCTATACCAAAAAGCCAGTAATGCGTGTTTTTCTTGTACCAGCCTGTAACCCTGTCCATAGTGTCGCTAAACCATTGTTCCAGCCTGCTTCTGAATACGTCCAGATCTCCTCCTGCTTCCATCAAATGCAACATCAGAATGTTGTGGGTCTCTTTGTCCATTCGTGGCGATTCAGGTGTTACCGGTGCTGTTTCCGGAATGCCATTAGTGGTTTCGTCTATAGCTGGTGTATAAACCAGTGAATGTTTGTCATAAGGATCTATAGTATTAAAATCTTCGAGTACCTTTTTGATGGTAGCAAAATCTGCCGGTAGGTTCTTTGCATAAGGGTCTATGCTTTTCAGCGTTTCAATAAGTATCGTAGAAAAGTTCTTGTTGCCAAGATAGGAAGGCTTATTGAATACAGAATTCTGCCCGTAGTTCTTGATGATTGGGTGATTGTAAAAACGGTCGTGAATAGTTTTTACATTCTTCTTTATAAAAAAAGACTTGATGCTATTAAAGGTGCCTGCGCTCGATTTTCTTAAGTGATAAAAGATCAATCCTATCTTACTCAGGTTGTTGTTATTTATAGTTCGGGTAAGCATACATTTAATGCCGTACTGGAGCATATTAGCTCTTCGCTGTAGCATATTTGCTATTGCTTCCTGCATAGCGGTAGCAAGCAGGCTATATAAAAGAAATATAAAAACCAGCCCGATCACGACATTCAATACTGTATTGTCTAACATAAAACTGAATTAAGGTGTGCAATAAAGGTGTTACAATTATTCATATTTTGTAAAGATTAGTAATTATTGTTTGAAATGCAACTGTTAATAATAATATTATTTCAGCTCAAAACGAGGAATCCTTTTTTGTAAAACCAACCGGAATTCCGTGTGTTTTTGACCAGAGATTACGGTGTCTGCGGTATTTTAGTACACTACCCAAAGGCAGAGAATCTGTTTGCTGTGTCTTTTTATCTATTTTAGGACTTCCATTTCGAAATCACATGTCGGGGAAAACAAAACAAAAAGCACCAATACACGCTCATCAGCAAAATGATGATAATAAGACAGCCTTATCAGCCTTCAAATTTTCGCTGACCGACTTCCGGCTGCAGGCTATTTTTTTAGCACTGATTGGTTTTCTGTTTTACGCAAACACATTTTCGCATGAAGCCGCTTTCGACGACCGCATGGCGATTACCGATAATGAATATGTACAGCAGGGCGTTGCTGGCATAGGCGGTATTTTGACAACCGACGCCTTCCAAAGTTATCTAGAGCACAAGAATGGCAGCAACCAACTCGCTGGTGGTCGCTACAGACCCTTGTCCCTCATCTCATTCGCCGTAGAGCAGCAACTAATGGGTACTGATCATGGCAGCGAGAATGCAAATGAAAAGGAACTGCGGGTGGCTGATGAAATGCATATGCGCCATGTTGTTAATGTGCTGCTGTATATTTTTTCGCTGATTGTATTGCTTACTTTATTTCATAGGGTCATTTTCCCTGGCGAACCTATTATAGCTTTTCTGGCGGCGATTGTTTTTGTCATACATCCGTTGCACTCTGAGGTTGTTGCTAACGTTAAAAGCAGGGATGAGATACTCTCAGTCTTATTTATTTCGCTCACCATCCTAAGGGCTTTTGCATTTAAGGAGAGTGGCAAAATGAAGGACCTGTTCATCGGGTGTTTGTTTTTCTTTTGCGCTCTGCTGTCCAAAGAATATGCAGTAACACTCATCGTTATATTGCCTGTTGCTTTTTATATATTCAAGAGCGAACCTTTGCAGTATGGTTTCAAAACGTTTCTGCCTTACCTTATTCCGTTCGGTATATACGTTTTGTTACGTTTTAATGCAGTTACCGCTGCAGGCGAGGGCGCCGAAAACAATGTGATGAATAACCCATACCTCTATGCCACCGGAGCACAGAAGATAGCCTCGGAGATATTTGTGTTGCTTAATTACTTAAAACTGTTGTTGTTCCCTGATGTGCTGGTAGCTGATTATGGGTACAATCAGCTGCCTTACGTCTCGTTTTCAAATCTGCTGGTCTGGGTGTCGCTGGCAGTACATATTCTCCTGGTGGGTGTAATGGTCATGCTGCTGCGTAAGCGGCATGTTATCGGTTTTGCGATATTATTTTACTTGGCCAATTTGCTCCTCGTATCAAACCTGTTTGTGAACATCGGCGCACCAATGGGGGAGCGACTTATTTACCATTCATCAGTAGGGTTTGCAATTGCAGTAGCCTACTTGCTCTACAAAGGTTTCGGAATGCTCAATATTGCCACTATTTCAAAAAGTGGTCTGGCAGGTTTTGCAGTTGTTTTAGTGTTGGTCTCCGGCTTCAAAACTATTGAGCGCAACAAAGACTGGAAGAACGACGTCACACTTTTCCTGACTGACGTTAAAAAGTCGCCAAACAGTGTGCTGGTGAATAACAATGCTGCCGCAGCCTGTATGAGTTTTGCTAAAAAAGAGAAGCAGGACATCGTCGCAAGAAATGAATGGTTAACCAAGGCGATTCAATATTTCGACAAAGCATTAAGTCTGTACCCTGACTACTATCTGTGCAGAGTGAACCGAGGCCTGTGCTACTACAATATGGGTATGCCAGATAAAGCTTTGCCGGACTGGGATACCGTGAGAAAATATGCTCCCGGACAGGAGAATATTCAAAAGTACCTGAGCATTGCCGGTAAGTACTTTCTTACGCAGGGCATGAAGTACAAGGCAACTACATTGGTCGATTCAACTATCTACAGCTTTCAAAAAAGTATTGAAGCAGTGCCAAATGCGCCTGAGGCCTATTACGAACTAGGCAAAGCATACTATTCGAAAGGCGATTACAACAATGCCATGGATGCATTGTCAAAGTTACTCGCAATTGCGCCCGGCTACGGTGATGCCAAGGCTTTGTACGAACAGATCAAAACGAATTCCCAGCATTAGTTTCAATCCTGTTATCTAACGAGTATCAAATACTGCGTAGAATAAAAGGCAGATCGCTACGGTTTCACCACAATTACCTTTTCCTGCTTGGCGATCATCCTACCCACTGGTTGAATGAATGAACTCAATCCATTTTCATCCAGTAAAGCGATAACCTCTTCTGCTGCAGCCTCGCTTACTGAGATAAGCAGTCCGCCGTTTGTCTGCGGATCAGGCAAGAGCGTGAATGCCTCCATTACGTCTACTCCCGGCTCAAACGATATTTTACTGCCATAGGCATTCCAGTTTCTGTAGGTAGCATCTGGTACAATCTTTTGAGCAATGTATTCCCTTACGCCTTCCGTGACATGGATCTGTGAATAAGACAATTCGGCGGTAACTCCGCTTCCTTCTGCCATTTCAATTAGGTGTCCCGCCAGCCCGAAACCGGTTACATCTGTAAGCGCATGTACTCCTTCTATTTTCCCCAGTTGTTCACCGATCCTGTTGATCTGCGTCATTTGCCGCGTAAGAATATCCAGATGCTCAGCAGAAAGCACGCCTCTTTTCTGTGCGGTAGCCAGTATTCCAACACCAATGGGTTTGGTTAAGAAAAGTACATCTCCCTCTTTAGCGTTGTTGTTTTTTTTGAGGTGCCCTATCTCGCACAATCCGGTAACTGCCAAACCAAATACAGGCTCAGTAGTATCTATACTATGGCCGCCTGCCAGCGGAATTCCCGCTTCGGCACAAATCGCTCTGGCTCCTTCCAACACCTGCTGTGCAGCAGCGATCGGTAGTTTCTCCACAGGCCATCCCAGTATTGCAATAGCCATCAGTGGCTTAGCGCCCATAGCATAAACATCACTGATCGAATTTGCTGCAGCTATTCTGCCGAAATCAAAAGGATCATCAACAATGGGCAGGAAGAAGTCTGTGGTGGAAATAAGTACAGTGCCGTTTACCAGGTCGAAGGCTGCCGCATCATCGTTCGTGCTGTTGCCTACCAGTAGCTGATCGCTAAATAGCGGAGTCGTATTCGTTTTCAGAATTTCCTGTAATACAGCAGGCGCTATTTTACATCCGCAGCCACCCCCATGGGCGTATTGTGTCAGCTTTATTTTTTGTTCTTTTGTTTCCATTAAGTTCTTTTCTGATTATCGACTATTGCACTGTTTTACCTGTATCGCTCATCGCTGTCAAAATTTGAGCAGCGTTTGTTTTTCCATCGGCCGTTTCGCACGGTATCACTCGCAGCAGCTCATTCAAATTTTCACGTTCATGCAGGCCCCGCTCATAGTATTTATCGTAGTAGGTGAGTAATATTCTAAATGCCTCTGAAAGGTTATTTTCAATGAAATTATTGACTGCATTTTTGGTGTTCAAACTACCCAGCCTTTTTTGGATCCTGATTGAGGCATTGATAAGGTCTTCTTTTCTAAACTTCCCATATTCTTCGGTAATGTACTGCAGCCGGGTCTCAAACGGTATTTCCAGAAAGAAGACCGGCGAAGTTCTCATTGTGCCCCACAGTGCTTTTGGCAGCATAGTTGTGCCTATACGCATACTTTCATCTTCCATCCATATTGTGGCACTCTTGGCTGTTTTACTTAGTTCCAGCGCCAGCAAATTTTCAAACATTTCCTGAGTGGGCTGCTTTTCTTCACCAAGGTCGCCAAATGCTGAGCCTTTATGATTTGCCAGACCTTCCAAGTCTATCACTACCTCCCCCTTCTTTTGCAATGCCTTGAGCACCTTTGTTTTTCCTGAGCCTGTATAGCCGCCTATTATGTTGATCCGGTATTCTTTGTCGAACAGATCCAGCACATGTGTTCTGAATGTCTTATAGCCACCGGTAAGGGTATATACCTTAAACCCATACAGATCAAGCAGCCAGGCAATACCTGCACTCCTCATGCCTCCACGCCAGCAATGTACAAGTATTGTTTTTGAACTTCCTGCATCCTTCCCTTTTGATTGTTTATTTGCTTGTTCCAGAATGGCCTCTGCTTCCTCTACGATTCGCCTCATTTTGCCTCCAAAGTAGTCCAGCCCTATTTTGATAGCGACCTCCCTGCTTTGTTGTTTATAGGCTGTGCCAACTACCTTCCTTTCTTCGTCTGTGAACAGCGGCACACTGAATGCACCGGGTATATGAGCATGACCGTATTCACCCGGACTGCGTACATCCAGCACAGGGAACTGTGCTGCCATCGAAACAAATTCTTCAACCCTGATTTTCTGTATCATCAAGGCAATAAAATTACCCCGATTTATTGAGAAACAGCTGAATACTACCAGCGCATCATTCGCTCCCTTCCCAGCAGGTATCTCACCACCATTGGATTATTTGGCGATACACACTTTTTACAGAAGAAAATCGCCACAAACCAGACCGCTGGTGAGAAAATAATTAACTATTGGCTAAAAAAAATTTGGCAATTCGGGAATTATGTATAATTTAGTAAATAGTTAAGCGATTGTTAACAAAATAAACGGATAGATTGTCAATAGTAGTTAAAATTAGGTTTAAAAATCGCTTAGTTAACAATTGAATAACAAAATAGTGCCACCGTGAATGATGTTTTTATAACTCTTAAAATTTAATATCATGGCAACAGTGCTTGTGTTGATGTTGGTGCTACGCTACTCGGGATGGGTAGCCAAGTCTTATTACAAGAAACATTCATCTGGTGTTGGGAAAATGCACAGATCCTACGATGCCTGGAACAGGAGTAGGCGAATGAGGTACTATTAACTCAGGGAGTTTTTATTACGTCTTCTACGTCCTCATCGCCTTCCAGATTGCTCATTTGCTCCATAATGTGTGGATAGCGATTGCTTACCCACCTGCTGGTAGGCACCACTGAGAATCTTTTAGGATTGGGCAGGCAGGCAATGATCATCGCTGCTTCTGCCCTCGATAAGTCTTTGGCGTGCTTATGGAAGTATTTTTGGGACGCAGCCTCTATACCAAACACGCCCGGACCCATTTCAATTACATTCAGGTACACCTCAAGTATCCTCCGTTTGCCCCAGGTCCATTCTATCAGCTGGGTAAAATAGAATTCAGGTGCCTTACGAGCGTACCTGCTCCAGCCGCTGCCCTGCCACAGAAAAACATTCTTGGCGGTTTGCTGACTAATGGTGCTGGCTCCACCACCAGCTATGCGCAACTTTTTCTTTCTCGATGGTTTGGCATTCAGGCTTTTGTCTATCGCTTTCCAGTCAAACCCGCCATGCTCCGGAAACAACTGGTCTTCACTGGCTATGGCAGCCAGTTTTACATTCCTCGAAATCTCATTCCAGCTTACGTAATCCCTGTGCAATCCATACCCCTCAAACACTCCGCCCAACTGAGTCATAGTAATAGGCGGGTTGAGCCACTTACATACTACCAGGTATAAAGATGACGACAGAAACAGAACAAGTATAAGGCGCAGTGTGAAACGCAGTATTCTTCTGAGTACGGAGCTTTTTTTACCGGCCATGAAAACGCTTATCTGTAGGAAAATTGTTTATTACCGAAATTCAATAATAGCAATGACATAAGTAACGGTACCAGATTACAGGAACGGTACCTTCACCACTTGTGCCTTAATTGCCTTATCACGGATCATGATGAATATTTCGCTGCCCGGTGCGCTGTGTGCGGCTGCTACGTAGCCCATGCCTATAGCCTTGTTCAGACTTGGCGACTGAGTACCCGAAGTGATAACACCAATTTCCTGTCCTTCGGCATTTTGTATCACATGGCCATGGCGTGGAATACCACGGTCAACCATTTCAATACCTACCATCTTCTTGGTTACTCCTTCGGCTTTTTGTTTAGCAAACAAAGCACTTGAGGTAAACTCCTTAGTGAATTTAGTGATCCAGCCAAGGCCCGCTTCCATAGGGCTGGTGGTATCATCAATATCATTGCCATACAGGCAGAAAGCTTTTTCCAGACGCAGTGTATCGCGTGCGGCCAGACCTATTGGTTTCATGCCATGTGGTGCTCCCACACGAAACACTTCGTCCCATATTTTCTGTGCTTCGCCGTCTTTATCTTCAAAATAGATCTCCACACCACCGGCACCAGTGTACCCTGTGGCACTTACCAGCACATTTTCCACACCCGCAAATTTACCTTTTGTAAAAGTATAGTACGCAAGATTGGTGATATCCATATCAGTAAGCTGCTGCATGTATTCAGTAGCTTTCGGGCCCTGTACAGCCAGCAATGCCGTCTTGTAAGATATATTGTGCATCTCCACACCATTGGTATTGTGTGAGCTGATCCAGTTCCAGTCTTTTTCTATGTTCGATGCGTTAACCACCAGCATATACGTCTTGTTCTGCTCCACGCAGTATACCAGCAGATCGTCTACAATACCGCCCTCATTGTTAGGCAGGCAAGAGTACTGAGCCTTGCCGTCTGTAAGTTTGCTGGCATCGTTGCTCGTAACTCTTTGAATCAGTTCAAGCGCATTTTCACCCTTCAGAATAAACTCACCCATATGGCTCACATCAAATACACCGGCATTAGTACGCACGCAATGGTGCTCTTCGTTGATACCGGTATAAGATATAGGCATATTATAGCCTGCAAATTCGGCCATTTTTGCGCCCAGCGCGATATGGTTTGCTGTAAAAGGAGTGTTTTTCATATTATGTGGCTTGATTGGGCGCAAAAATAAGCGACTACGGCAGAATTTCAGATTTTGTTATAAAAATAGATTATTCGTATATTTCATGTGGCAAACGCAAGGGGCATATTCATCATCCACATCACTTTTAATTCCGCCAACTCCTCCGTCACCACACTTCGCCTACGCTTCAAAGTGTCATCGGCCGGAACAATCTTGTGCAACGGATATCTAAATTTCAAACCCTAATCACTCCTTTTCAATAATTTTACACTTATATGCACACAACGCGGGTGATAAGACTTCTATTGACTATCGCTTGCTTTACCCTATGTGCATGCATTAATAGCACGAATTCCGAACACGTAAATCCCGGTAACACCGCCAACGAAACAATGCGGAAGGCTACGCCCGAAACCAATATCGATTCCTCTCACAAAGAACCCGTAATTGCCGACATGCGGGCAAAGCTTGCTTCAACATTCCAGGCACACCTTACAGACGATACTTTTTATTACGACGACGACCGCTACCGGTATTGGTGGGGGTACACCTATTGCCCGTACTTCATTAATATCGGTCAATTATTCCAACGCGGACAGATACATGCGTTGGTATTCTACGCTGATGATTCTGGTTGCCGGTTGAGCGTTTATTTGAAGAAGAATGGTAAGATGGTCGAAATTTTTGAAGATGAAGCGCTGCTCTCCGGACCTGAGCTGCAGGACTGGAACAATGATGGTGTGAAGGATATATACTTTGATAACGGCGGAGTAACAGACCCAGGCATGGATATCTATCTTTGGCTTACCGACAAAAACGGACGATCCATACATCCGGTCAAAGCGTTTGAAGACCTGCGCTTCCCGCGGCTTGATACCATCACACACCATGTGACCACTAATAACATGAACAATTACGGGTTCCAGTTCGCCGACTTTATTTTTAAGAACTACAAACTGGTTACTTACGAAACGTTCGGCATATCCTTTGTCGGAACCGATACAGACTCTCTAGTCAATTTCTCCATTCAGCCACCCCACCAAACAGCGAAGAGTTTCAGATGTTCCCGCCAACGTGCTTATGACCTTGCGCCCGAACGTTTTAAAGATGACGTCATCAATATTATAGGATCAGTGGGTATCGTCGAATAAAAGCAGTGTATCTGCACCGATTTCGCAAAGGAGCAATCAGAATGAGTAGTTCTCGTTCCAGCCGAATCTCCCATTGCGTAGCTATGTGTTAAGCTGCCACCCGGTGGCATCAAGGATCGATTAATCGTACGACTCCATTAGGAGTCAAAGCTTTGTAGATTTTATTGCTGATTAAAACACGCACCCTATTGGGGTGCAACTATCAACGGCGCGAAAGTTTGCATACTCCCGACTGACCAATATCATTTGATTCCTTATCATCTGGGTTTACTTTTATGAGATTGCCAAATTGTTTAAATATCGTGCCACGAAAAGTGTACACCCATTCGCGGTATTGCAATAATTTAACCTTGCAATTATTTTAAATTCAGTAGGTTAGATATTTCTATTTCTTCTGCGATTTAGTAATATCTTTGCCAAATTATTGCAGGTATCTAATATCAATTCATGGTTTGAAAAGGTTCTTTATTTTTTAACAAAAAACACCCCATTTATGAAAAAGTTGTTATTAAGTTTTGGTTTGTTCCTCGTTACGGGAGCAGCAGTATTCGCACAAGCGCCGCAGGCATTCAATTACCAGGGCGTTGCAAGAAGCGTAGCAGGGTCTCCATTGGCGAGTACCGCTATTGGCCTTCGTTTAACAATACACGATGGCAGTGCAGGCGGTACGGTAGTTTACCGGGAAACACAAACACCGACAACCAATTCGTTTGGTTTGTACAATGTGGCAGTTGGTAATGGTACTGCGATCGTCGGAACTTTTAGTACGATCAACTGGGGCAGTGGCAACAAATACATGGAAGTAGAAATCGATCCTGCAGGTGGCTCCAGCTATACAAGCGTTGGCAGCAGCCAATTGTTGAGCGTTCCTTACGCCATGTATGCTGCTAACAGTACCGGTGGTACTGTGACGAGCATTAATACCTCTGCGCCGTTAACCGGGGGGCCGATCACTAGTTCCGGCACTATTGGGTTATCTACCTCAGGTGTTACAGCAGGCTCGTATGGTTCATCAACTCAGGTAGCCCAGATCGCTGTAGATGCTTATGGAAGGGTTACTTCTGCGTCGAATGTTACCATACCAGCTGGTGTTACTGGTTCGGGCACAACTAATTATGTATCCAAATTTACAAGCGCAACGGCGTTGGGTAATTCTCAGATATTTGACAATGGTACTGCGCTTGGTTTGTTTACCGCAACGCCTACCACAATGGCAAAAGTCCATGTGTCGGGCGTAGGTAGTTATGGTTCACTGCCTTATTATCAGGCAGGCCTTGTGGCCGACGGTGGTGGCGCTAGCGCGAACGCAAGCGGCGTTTACGGCGAGGGTGGCTGGCGCGGTGTTTATGGCCGCAACCCCGGCACGGCTTCTGGAACTGAAGCAATGGGCGTATTGGGTAGGGTAGAAGGTAGTGCTTATACCGGCACTGGTTATGGTGTGAAAGGTGAGAACGCTGGTACAGGCGGTACTGCCAACTATGGTGTGTACGGTGGTGCCACAGGCGGAACCAATATCAATGTAGGTGTATATGGCTTGGGTGGCAACATGGGTACTTATGGTCGCGCAAATGGTGCAGGGCTTATCTACACGCTCAGTCTGGTAGCACTTACACCAGGTGTAGTAGGGCAGGTGAGAACAGTAACATCAGGTTTTCCAACAGGTATTTACGGTATGTCTCAAAACAACACTTCTTTCGGTCAGGCAGGTATCATAGGCATCGGTGATTCGAACGCCAGTATCAACTACGGACTATATGCAAAAGCAACCCATGGTTTGGGCACAGCTACCAATTATGGTGTTTATGGTACAACTGACGGCAGCGGTGTTACAAACTATGCTGGTTATTTCTCTGGCAACCTCTATGCTGTTTCGGCCAGTTCTTCTATCAAGTCATTTAAAATAGATCACCCTTCCGATCCTGCAAATAAATACCTGTACCATTCTTCAGTAGAATCAAATGACATGATGAACCTGTATAACGGCAACGTGGTAACTGATGCCAACGGTGATGCAACTATCGCTCTCCCATCATACTTTACAACGCTCAACAAAGACTATAAATATCAGCTCACAGTCATCGGTCAGTTTGCGCAGGCAATAATTGCTGAAAAGGTTACAGGCAACCAATTCAAAATTAAGACCGACAAGCCAAACGTAGAGGTGAGCTGGCTGGTAGCCGGTGTTAGGCAGGATCCTGCAGCCAATGCTTATCGTATACAGGCTGAAGTGGATAAACCAGCATCAGAAAAAGGCACATACCTTATGCCCGAAGTATATGGCAAAGGTCGTGAGATGGAAACAGGCTACAAGAACAGCCCATCAGACACCAGGAATAACCCTGCAGGCGTAAAGCAATTCCCTGCTGATGTGCCAGCAACTCCATCGGGAGATAATACGACCAAATAAAACGCTAATGCTAATAGTTAGTAGAAATATTATCTTTTACCGATAAATAATTATTTTATGAAAACAGCAATTTATATAACGGCCCTTTTGTTATTGGCAGGTGCCAACCTTAAGGCGCAGAGCGTAGGACCTACTACCCTGAATGCAACCGGAGGGACCGCGGTAATTGGCACTTCGGAATTTGAATGGTCCGTAGGCGAGATGACTCTGGTGAACACATTTACAGGCACAGGTATAGTGGTTACGCAGGGTATATTGCAGCCTATTCTATCAACCGAGGGCGTGGCCGAAACAAGAGTGGCACCTAAGGATCTGCAGGTGTTTCCGAACCCGGCTACCGATGTCGTGAACGTACAGTATACTTCTGCCAACAGCCGCGCACTATCATGCCGGTTGTTTGATATGACGGGCAAAGAGATCAGCAGCAAGAATATTGTTTCCGCCAACGGTCAGGCAATTGGTCAGGTAGATGTGAGGTCTCTGGCTGCGGGTACTTATATGCTGGAGGTGAGCATTCTTCATGACAATGCAGCCCCGGAAACAGTATCGTATAAGATCCAGAAATTGAAATAATCTTTCGTTGAAATTTACTACCGGCGGGCCCTGCTTTTTATGCAGAGCCCGCCGGTTTACTTAAGAACAGTAGCAATATGCCCCATTATTTGTCGCAATCAGCCACTATCGGTTTAATATCCGTGTGTTATATTTGGGTAGCAAATCTTTGGGTATTCAAGTTTGCTTAGCGATCCTTACAGTATATGGATGTAAAAAAGCAGATTAAAGAATATATAGCCAGCCTGCCAGTAGCAAAGGCCGCCGAAATGCAGGAGCTACACCTGTTGATACTAGGTGAAAGCCCGGCCTGCAAGCTATGGTACGAAGATGGTAAGAACGGCGAAGGAAAAATTGTAAGCAACCCAAACATAGGATACGGATCGCACACTATAAAGTATGCCAACGGAACTACCAGAGATTTTTTTCAGATAGGTATCAGTGCCAATACAACCGGCATCTCTATATACATTATCGGAATCACAGACAAGGCGTACCTCGCTCAAACCTTTAGCAAAACACTCGGCAAGGCCAGCGTTACAGGATACTGCATTAAGTTTAAAACACTGAGAGATATAAACCTTGATGTGCTTGAAGAAGTAATACAGTACGGCTTTACGGCGCAGAATGTCACAACAGGTAAACAATAAAAAAGCACAACAAAATGAGGAAGATTATTGCCTTTATGCATATGTCGCTCGACAGCTTTGTAGCCGGACCGAATGGAGAAATGAATTGGATAAAAGTTGACGACGAGATATTTGACCATGTAGGTAAGCGAATCAGCGAAGGCGATACCGCTATGTACGGGCGTGTAACCTATGAGATGATGGAAGGTTACTGGCCCGCTGCAGCCGACCAACCCAACGCAAGCAAGCACGATATTGAACACTCAAAGTGGTACAGCAATGTGCACAAATTGGTGCTCTCAAAAACCATGAAAGATGTTGTAAAGCCCAACACCTCAATTATCAGCGACAACCTTACCGACAGCATTAATGCAATAAAGCAACAGGCTGGTGGCGACATACTGCTATTTGGCAGCCCCACAGCAACCCACTCGCTCATGCACCTGAATCTTATAGACGGCTACTGGCTGTTTGTTAATCCAATTATACTCGGCCACGGCATACCATTTTTTGCAGACATCAAAGACAAAGTAAACCTCAAACTTCTTTCTGCTCACCTATTTACCAATGGCGTAACTGCACTGGACTATACTGTGGTGCGGTGATATTATTGCATCGAGATACCAGGAGAGTTTTGTTAAACGATTCATCTTCCTCAACTTCTGGGAAGAGTGCGAGAACTTTGAAGTTTGTGAAGATGTAGTGGGATTTGTAAAACTAAATTATAGAGTAGCGCCCCACCGTGGAATACGGTAGGGCGCTGGTTTTTATAAGAAATATATGACCAACTGTATAAAATTGTTGTAGCTATTCCTACAAAAAAAATCCCCCGTCATTAAACGAGGGCACTGAAAAAGTAACTTCTTTTCACGGGTGAATTTTTAAGGCGACCAAGTAAAACGATGAATTTTACTTGGTCGCTTTTTTGTGACCATATCTTTCACAAGGGCTGCTAATCATTAATAGCTCTTAAATCAG
>CAIKOJ010000196.1 GCA_903829015.1 uncultured Bacteroidota bacterium | reverse complement strand
GTCAGAAAAAGGAACAACCAAATCATCTTATAAAATTGAAAAACTCAACTAATATGAAAAAAAAACTATTACAATTCGCATTCTGTTTGCTTGCCTCATTCTCAGTAATGGCGCAATCACCGCAAAAGTTCAACTATCAGGGTGTTGCCAGGAGTACAACGGGAGCGCCGATCGCATCTACACCAATCGGCCTGCAGTTAACTATCCACGATGGTTCATCGGCAGGTACTGTAGTTTATAAAGAAACCCATACCGCAACAACTAATGCCTTTGGCCTGTACAATGTAGCTGTTGGTGGCGGAACTGCTGTATCGGGTACATTCAGCACCATCAACTGGGGCAGTGGAAGTAAGTACATGGAAGTGGAAATAGACCCAACTGGCGGCACATCTTATACCAGTATTGGCAACAGCCAGTTGCTTAGTGTGCCTTATGCACTTTATGCAGCATCAGGTAATCCCGGTCCGGTTGGCCCTGCTGGACCAACCGGACCAGTAGGCCCAGCGGGACCCACAGGCCCTGCGGGACCAACAGGTGCTACAGGGGCAACCGGCGCGACGGGTGCAATAGGCCCAATAGGCTTAACTGGCCCGGCGGGCCCTACAGGCCCCGCCGGACCAACAGGCCCAATTGGAGCAACTGGACCAACCGGTCCTATTGGATTGACAGGACCTACCGGCCCAGCCGGAGCAACTGGTGCTACTGGCCCGGTAGGACCTATGGGTGCAACCGGACCTGTTGGACCAACAGGCCCTGCGGGTAGTGGATCTGTTACATCAGTTGGCACCACTGCCGGACAGTTGACAGGTGGACCTATTACTACCTCCGGCACTATTGGCCTTGCAAATGCAGGTACACCCGGCACATACGGTTCAGCTACCCAGGTACCAGTTATAACTACCGATGCTTTTGGTAGAGTAACCGGTGTAACGAACACTACAATCAATGTTCCGGTATCTGGTGATGTAACCGGGACAACAGGTGCCACAACGGTGACAAAATTACAGGGCAAGAATATTAGCACAACAGCACCAACGGCAGGTCAGACGCTGGTTTGGAATGCAGGCACCAGCACCTGGACGCCAACCACACCATCAGGAGGTACAGTTACTACAATTAATACTACAGCTCCGCTTACTGGCGGCCCTATTACAACATCGGGTACAATAGGTCTCGCAAATTCTGGCGTAGCTGCTGGTACATATGGTTCTGCCACTCAGGTGCCGGTAATAGCTACTGATGCCTTTGGCCGGATAACCAGTGCATCCAACCTGGCAATCAGTACGGGTGTAGCAGGTACTGCCAATTACTTGCCAGTGTTTACTGGTGCAACAACTATTGGAAACTCTGTTATATACCAAAATCCGGCATCAGGCAACAGAATCGGCATTAACTATGGAACGACCAACCATGGTATGGTGGCCATAAGGGCAACGGCTGATACAATTGCGCTGTATGAAAACATGAACGCTAGTCCTGGTAATGGAGGATACGGTTTTCACAGAATAGAATATTCCGGCCCTAACGACAACGAAAGGGTAGGTTTATTGTCGACCACAATCAGATCAGTTGCAGATGTTAAGGGTACTGGCATTTATGGGGCGGGCAACAGTATTGGTGTAAGGGCGTTCGCAGAGTCTTCTACAGCAGGCTATACAATCTCCGGGGTAGATGCCTACGCCGAAGGATCTGGAACAGGCACGTACTCAGTAGGCGTAGCGGGACAGGCAGCCAACTACATTGCTGCACCACAATATGCGTACGGTATTTACGGATACGCAGTTGGAGGAACTACCAACTACGCTATGTATGCAGATGGAAATGCACGTGTAATTGGTTCAATGAGTAAAGCAAGCGGTACATTTGAAATAGACCATCCAAAGGATCCGGCTAACAAATTCCTGTACCACAGCTTTGTGGAAAGCCCTGACATGATGAATATCTACAACGGCAATGTTACAACCGATGCTTCAGGTAACGCAACAGTTACACTTCCTGATTATTTTGATGCACTCAACAAAGATTTCCGTTATCAGCTCACAACGATAGGCTCATTTGGCCAGGTGATGGTTTCTAAAGAGATCAGCGGCAACACATTTGAGATCAAATCAAACCAGCCAAATGTAAAAGTGAGCTGGATGGTAACCGGTGTAAGGCAAGACGCATGGGCTAATGCACACAGAGTAGTTCCTGAAGTGGACAAATCAGAAAGCGAAAAAGGCAAATACCTTCATCCTGAACTGTTTGGGCAAACAAGGGAGTCGCAGATTGGCGTTCCTAAATTCGAAAGGAAAAAGAACGACCCGGCTATCATGTCTCATAGTGAGAACACTCAGCCGTAAAAACAATTCAAATACTAAAAGCGGGCTGTCTTCCTTGGGGCAGCCCGCTTCATTTATGGTGGTATCCGCCTGAGGTAAATGACTCAACGGTGCTTATGCCTATACATGGTAAACCTGCAAACCCCAAATGATGTGATTTTTTAAACCCTTCGCGTACCCGAAATTTGCAGTACAATAAAATCAAAACGTATGAAAAGACTAATTCTATCATTACCGCTCGCGTTAATTGCTCTATCCGGAGCAAAGGCCCAGAGCGTAGGTCCGGCTACGCTGAATGCGACGGGCGGATCAACAACGATTGGCGCAAATGAATTTGAGTGGTCTGTAGGTGAGATGGCGCTGGTGAGCACATTCACCGTCGGCAGTACCACGCTAACGCAAGGTGTGCTGCAACCTTTTGAAGGCAGCAGGGAAGGTATAGACAACGCCGATCTACGGCATCAATTGCAGGTATTCCCGAATCCGGCAATAACGGTTGTGAATATTAGCTATACAGCAGCAACTAGTGGAACGCTCAGTTACCGCCTGTTGGATGTGACTGGCAAAATAATTTCCATTAACACATTAAAAATGAACGGACAACAATTAACCACGCAGGTGGACATATCGGGTCTAGCCGCTGCGGTTTATGTGCTGGAAGTGAGTATCGAAACAGAAAAAGGAACATCTAAATCATCTTATAAAATAGATAAACTCAACTAAAATGAAAAAAACACTTTTACAGATCGCATTCTTTGTATTTGCCTCGCTTACAATAATGGCACAGGCACCACAAAAATTCAATTACCAGGGTATAGCCAGGAGCTCAACCGGTGCACCTCTTGCGTCAACAGCAATAGGGCTGCAGTTAACTGTTCACGACGGTGCACCGGGAGGTGCAGGAGTATACCAGGAAACACACTCCGTAACAACCAACGCATATGGCCTTTACAACGTGGCTGTAGGAGGCGGTACTGTTGTGTCGGGTACATTCAACACAATCAATTGGGGCGGCGCAAGCAAGTACCTTGAAGTAGGAATTGACGCGGCTGGTGGCTCATCCTATACCAGTGCGGGTACAGCCCAATTGCTCAGCGTACCATATGCACTGTATGCAGCAAATAGCCCATCTGTTTCAGGTACGGCGAATTATATTCCAAAATTCACGGGAGCTACTTCACTTGGTAACTCATCTGTGTATAACAATGGCTCTACGGTTGGGATAAATACTACTGCACCTTCAACAATGGCTAAGCTGCATATAAAAGGTATTGGTGTTGTAGGCTCGTCACCTATTTACTCAGCGGGTGTGATAGTTGACAGCAACAGTTCTTCAGTTAACTCATGTGGTGTTTATAGCGAAGGTGGCTGGAGAGGGATTTTTGGTCGCAATCCTGGTATTGCTAGTGGTGTGCAGGCAATAGGTGTATATGGATTGTGCGAAGGAAGTGCATATACGTCTGCAGGCCTTGGTGTGAAAGGTGAGGCAACTGGTTCAGGTCCAACAAACTATGGTGTATATGGCAATGCTGCTAATGCAACCGGGAATAACTATGGTGTATACGGCACGGGTGCCGGCGCAGGTTACGCTGGCTATTTCGCTGGAAGTGTACGCATTACTGGTTCTATTAGTAAGGGCAGCGGTACCTTCTTAATTGATCATCCGCTGGACCCCGAGAATAAATACCTCTACCATTCTTTTGTGGAAAGCCCTGATATGATGAATGTATACAATGGCAATACAGTGACAGACGCAACCGGCGCAGCGGTAATTACCCTACCCGATTATTTCGAAGCTCTGAACAAAGACTTCCGTTATCAGCTCACAACCATCGGACAGCCAGCACAGGTATGGGTTTCGAAAGAGATCAGCGGCAACAAGTTTGAAGTAAAATCAGATAAGCCAAACGTGAAAGTAAGCTGGCAGGTAACAGGCGTTCGCCAGGATAAATTTGCCAACGAACACCGCGTAGTTCCTGAAGTAGAAAAAGAAGCACAGTTCAAAGGTCATTACCTGCATGCGGCTGAGTGGGGCCAGCCTCACGAAAAGAGCTTTGATGCAATAACAACCCCTAAAGACCAAGAGGACAATTCACCAGCAAAACACTAATAAAAGTACCGTTTATAACAAGAGGTGGGAAAATTTCCCACCTCTTTGTTTTTTGCAAAATATGTTAGCAAACTTTATTACTTACCATACTCCAATCCCATATTCCAAAATAGGAATGCCCATTTGTCGGCCTGCTCAGCAATGATCATATCGGTAGGTTTACCGGCGCCATGTCCTGCCTTTGTTTCTATTCTTATCAACATTGGGTTGGCACAGTTTTGATCAGCCTGCAGAGCAGCGGCAAACTTAAATGAATGCGCTGGTACTACCCTGTCATCATGGTCTCCGGTGGTGACAAGCGTGGCAGGATAGCATTTCTTACCAACATTATGTACAGGAGAATATTTGCGGAGGTAACTGAACATTTCCTTACTATCCTCCGCAGTACCGTAGTCATAAGCCCAACCGGCACCTGCTGTAAACTTATTGTAACGAAGCATATCCAACACGCCCACTGCCGGAAAACAAACTTTAAACAGATCGGGCCGTTGTGTAAGGCATGCACCCACAAGCAAACCACCATTAGAACCACCGGATATAGCCAGGTAATCGGTTGATGTGTATTTATGTTTGATCAGGTATTCGCCTGCTCCTATAAAATCGTTGAACACATTCTGCTTCTGCATCTTGGTACCGGCATTGTGCCATGTATCGCCATACTCACCTCCCCCACGCAGGTTCGCTACTGCATAGATACCGCCATGCTTCATAAACACCAGATTGCTAACGCTAAACGAAGGTGTAAGGCTGATATTGAAGCCACCATAACCATACAGCAAAACAGGATTCTTGCTATTGAGCGTCATTCCTTTTTTGTAAGTGATGATCATAGGAATTTTCGTTCCATCTTCAGAAGTATAGAACAATTGCTTGCTCTCAAATTCATTCGGGTCGAACTTTACACCAGATGTTTTATATAAGTCAGACTTACCCGTTTTGATATCGAACTTAAAAATGGTAGGTGGAAAAACATAGGATGTGTAAGTATAATACACTTCTGCCTCTTCCATCTTGCCACCGAAACCACCGGCAGTACCAAGACCCGGCAGCGAAATTGCTTTTTCCATTTTGCCATCCAGTCCGTACTGATAAACTTTAGAAACCGCATCTTCAATGTAATGGGCAAACAATTTCTTGCCGCATGTTGAGATCGAAAGAGGGAATTTCGACTCAGGTATCAATGTTTTCCAGTGTTCTTTAGTTGGTGTTGCTGCATCAACTGTTACCAGCTTGCGGTTAGGTGCATCCTGGTTTGTGGTGATGTATAGTTTACCGTTGTCCGAAAAAACAATATCCTGCTCGTTGTCAAAACCTGTTACTATTGGCACTATAGCTGCTCCCTTTTTTGTCAGGTCCTGTATGTACAGTTCATTGCCGTAGGTAGCATTTGCTGCACTGATCACCAGAAATTGTCCATCTTCGGTTACACCACCGCCAATATAACGGCGTGGTGTTGTTTCTCCGCCAAAAATGAGTTTATCTTCACTTTGCGGTGTGCCCAGTTTGTGATAAAACAACTTGTGGATCTGTGTTTTCTCAGAGAGCTGGCTGCCTTTAGGTTTATCATAGCTGCTGTAGTAAAAACCCTCGTTGTGCAGCCATGAGAGACCACTGAACTTTACATCGCGCAGGGTATCGTCCTTCATCTTACCGGTTTTAGTATCTATTACTATAACCTTACGCCAGTCGCTGCCACCCTCACTGATCTGGTAGGCAGCCAATGATCCGTCTTTTGTAAATTCTATACCTTGCAACGAAGTGGTACCATCGGCAGAAAACTTGTTAGGATCTAAGAAAACCTCAGGTTGGCCACTCCCCTTCTGCCTGTATAGCACACTTTGGTTCTGAAGACCATCATTTTTATAATAATAGGTGTATTCGCCCTCTTTGAAAGGAGCTGAGTATTTTTCGTAGTTCCACAACTCTTTCAGATCAGCTGCAATTGCGTTCCTGAATGGTATTTTTGAAATATAGTTGTTAGTTACAATGTTTTGGTCTTTTACCCAGCCTTTTGTTTCCTCACTCATGTCGTTCTCGAGCCAGCGGTAAGGATCGGTAACCTTTGTGCCAAAATAATCGTCTACCTGGTCGGTCTTTTTAGTCTCCGGATATTTTCCGTTAAATGCAGATTTTTGCTGCCCATTTGTGGTCATACTCATCAGTAATATTGCTGTGCAAAATGAAAGTCCTTTCATTATCATCGTTTTATGAAATTCTGAATTAGAATAGCCCTCAAAATAAATGTATTTTTGGCATTATCCCTATTGGTCTGACTTGCGCTGTTAAAATCCGGGGTCTTACTGAAAACGTTAACAGTTTATTTATGGCTAAGAGTTGCAATGAATATATATTTGTAAGAAGTTGATGTAATAAAGTTTGTCTGAAAAAAGTTTTAAAAATAATACGTTATACGGTAGCGTCTCTGCTGCTATTGCTGTTGACGGTAGTGATATTAGTCAACTACACGCCGTTTCAAAACTACCTGGCGCAAAAAGCCGCCAAAATCCTATCTGATAAAATAAAGACCAAAGTAGAAATTGCACACATTAGAATAGACTTTCTTAATCATTTACTGATACAAGGTGTTTTGGTAGAAGATCAGGCGAAAGACACCTTGCTGTATGCAGGCGAACTACAAGTGCGGCTTTCCGATATTATTTTTTCAAAAGATGTACCTACCATACACTACGTTGGACTCCAGAATACATATGCCCACCTGTACAGAACACCGGTCTCAAAAGAATGGAACTATCAGTTTATAGCAGATGCGCTGGGCGGCGGTGCAAAAAGCACCTCTCCCAAAAAGCAGACGCCCATAGAACTCGACCTTAAAAAAGTGCTGCTTGAAAACGTCCGTTTTCATATGGACGACCAATGGGTAGGTGAAAATATGGACTTTGATATTGGTAATCTGGCCATTAATACCAATGCACTTGACTTTACAAAAGAGCTGCTCGATGTATCTAATATTGAAATCGGCAATACTAACATCAGCATCAAAGAATATACCGGTGGCAGACCACCTAAAATAAAGAAGACGCACCCCTGGCAGGAACTGCCTTACAAAACACCTTTCAATCCTGGCAATTGGGTGGTTAAGGTGAAAGAAATTTCTTTAAAAGACAGTAAGTTTCAATTCTCAAACAGTGACGGGGTATCTGATTCCGGAGTATTCGACCCGTCGCATATTGCGGTAAGCAACATTAATTTGTTTGCAGGCGACATCGCAATTAAAGGTGATACCGTTAATGGAAATATTGTAAAACTACATGCCGAAGAGCGAAGTGGTATAGCAATAAAAACACTGCGCGCTAAAGTGAGTGTGTCACCCAATGCGGTCATCTGCAAAGAGCTTTACCTGGAAACGAACCATAGTAAACTACAAGATTACTATGCAATGCACTACAAACATTTCCCGGCGTTCAATTACTACATAGACAGCGTAACCATGGAGGCTCACCTAAAAGGCGCTACTGTCGATGAACGGGACATCGCTTTTTTTGCACCACGACTTAAAAGCTTCCCACAAGTTATTTTAACAGTGAGCGGAGACGGCAAAGGCACGGTTGCCGACCTTGGCGCAAAACATCTGGTTGTATCAGATGGCCTGACAACGATCAAAACCAATGTGACTATGACAGGGCTGCCTGACATTTACCAGACATTGATCACATGCACTGAAACTGAAATAATCACGTCGGGGGCGGGAATTTTGCATTATGCACCTGCACTTAGAAACAGCCCAGACATAGCGCTCGAACATATTTCGCTGGCATATTTTAGCGGAGATTACAAAGGTTACATTGAGAAATTCTCAGTAAACGGAACGATCAAGACCAACCTGGGCACCATAACCACTCATTTCAACATGGACATGCCAGATTTTGCCAGCAAAACTGCTGCATACAGCGGAACAGTGAGTGCAGGCAATGTGATGATCGGCGATTTTCTGAGGCAGCCGATTCTTGGGAATATTAGTCTAAATGAAGAATTCTCTGGCAAGTCATTTGACCCTGATGAACTACAGTTAAAAATAGATGGAACGGTAGGTGAACTGGGTTTCAAAGGGTACAATTACCACAATATCACGACCCACGGAACTCTTGCAAAAAAACAGTTTAAAGGCAACTTACTTGTAGATGACCCCAACCTGGCGCTTGAATTTGACGGGGGAATTAACTATTCGGGTAAGATACCGGAAATTAATGCCAAAGCCCACCTGCTTGGTTCAAATTTCAAATCACTTAATCTCACAACTGAGTTGCTCACTTTGAGCGCTGACTTTGACCTGGATTGCAAAGGCAGCAATATCGACAATTTCACCGGCTATGCGCTGCTCAATAATATTGACCTAAAAAGAAACACGCATAAACTCGCCATTGATTCGGTATTGATCAATGCGAATGGCGACAGCCTTTCTCGTTCTATTTCCGTTAAGAGCAATGATGTGACAGCGTCGATAAAAGGAACCTACCAATTAACAAAACTCCCGTCGTCCATTCAATATTACCTTTCCCGATACATACCGAATTACATAAAAGCTCCTGCCAATTATATACCAGATCAAAATTTTGAGTTCAAACTCACTACCCGTAATATAGACAGTATCCTTGCACTGACGGTGCCTCTTGTCAGAGGTTTTGATTCTTCCTCATTCAGTGGATCATTTAAATCCAGCGAGAAGAAACTAACACTTCATGCCACAGTGCCACACGGCAATATTGGCAAATTCGGGATGCATAATGTAGTGCTGGATGGCAATGGCGATTACAACATTTTAGGCATCAATTCAACCTTTGGCAACGTAGTGATTGGCGACAGCCTGCTGCACGGAACAATGACACTAAAAACAACCGTAGCAAATGACTCCATTGCATTCACAATCAAATCAAATTCGCCAGATACTAACAGTTCACTTACACTAAACGGCCAGATCATAGCAAGGTCTGATACTTTGACACTATCCATATTACCATCACAGTTCTATCTAAACCAGGCAAAATGGGATATAGCAGGGGGAAGTAAAATAGTTTACAGCGACAAATATCTGGTTGTGCAGGGCCTGAACATATGCACAGGTTTGCAGAAAATTACGGTAAAAACTGATTTTATCGATAACGACAGGGTTATCGCACTTGTTACAGAAAATCTAGACCTCGGCCAGTTCGGTACATGGGCCGGATTATCCGCATATCAGCCGGATGGACGAATCAATGGCACAGTAAAAGTAAGAAGGCTATTTACCAATGCTTTAATTGAAGCAAACATAAAGGCGACCAGTGTTAAATTCAGTGGCATAAAAATGGGCACCATAAATGTGGTTGGCAACTACGACAACAAGGAGCAGCTTTTGAGCCTGGATCCACAAACCGGCATATTCAACGATAAAAACTCTGTAATAGCATCTGGTGTTATTTCTTTCGACAGCACCACAAACCAGAAAATTGATGGAAGCATTGAATTCAGGAATACACCTGTTTCCTGGGCAACACCATTTCTTACGGGTGTATTGAGCCGTTTGGGCGGAAACGTTGACGGAACAATAGATATTAAGGGCAGCTCCACTGCACCGGACATTAATGGTACGCTGAACCTATTCAATGGCGCACTGCATCTAGATTATATGGGCACAAACTACACCATCCCCTATGCCAATGTGCACGTGAATAACAAGCGAATTGATCTGGGCAAAGTGCTTATTCAGGACAGCCACACCAAAATGGCTTTTCTTACGGGGTATTTTTCGCACAACCTGTTTAAGGACATTGAGGCTCATTTAACGGTCACATCTGATCAGTTTGAAGTAATGAACCTTTCCAGCTATGAGAATAACATTTTCTATGGAAACGTTATCGCATCTATGGATTCACTGACTTTGAGGGGCCCATTCAATAACCTAAAGTTGAACGTCTACAACATTGCTCCTGCTGCAAAGTCAAGGATTTTTATCCCAGTAAGCACCAGTTCGGGAACAGGCACATACAGCTACGTTACTTTTAAGAATTACGGTAAAACGCAAGACAAACTTGTAAAAAAACACAAAGACAAGTTCAGCATCAGCATAGATGCCAACCTGAATACTCTGGCCGAAATGGTAATTGTACTGGATCAATCTAATGGCGATGAAATAAGAGCTAAAGGAGAAGGAAGGATCCAAATGGAGATACCACCAAATAATGATCTCAGCATCAATGGTGTGTACACCATCGACAACGGAACCTATACTTTCACTTTCAACCAGCTGTTCATCAGGCGCTCGTTCTCACTTGATCCGGGCAGTACTATTAGTTTTAACGGACCGTTCTCCCAAACCAGTATGAACGTAGACGCAACGTACCGGGCAAAAGCCAAGCTATCGGACCTGCTGGCAGAAGCGGACAAAACATACAATTCGTCAGATCTTACTGATGCCCAAACACCACAATGGGTAGATGTATCGCTGCATATGTTTGGGCTGCTCAATAAGCCGACCCTTACGTTCGATCTGGATCTGGAAGATAAACACTCTCAGAATACTGTAGGCTACTCAAAGCTCAGGCAGTTGAACAGCGACCCAAGGCAGCAGTTCACACAGGTGGGATCGTTGCTGCTGGTAGGGCAGTTTGTGCCGCCGGATGGACTGGGTTCGGGCGTTGCTATCTCGGGCGCTGTAAACAACGTTAGTCAGATTCTGTCTAACACGGCATCCTCCGGCCTTACTGCAATCATCAACAAACTAACCGGCGATAAAGATCTGAACATTGCCGTAAAATATACTAACTACAACTATACCGACCAGTCACTGGGCGGCAGCAACAGAAACGAAATTAAAGTAGGTGTGAATAAAAGCCTGTTCAACGAAAAACTGATCGTAGAAGTAGGTAGCACGTCAGACTGGGGTCGGCCAACAAGTACCAGTTCGTCTTCAGGGTTTAACCTGACCGGTGACTTTAGGATACAGTACAAACTAAATAAGACGGGAGCACTTCGTGTCAATGCCTTCCGCACCAGCGACTACGATGTAACGCTCGACCGGGACATTGTAAGAAGCGGTGTGGGCTTAAACTGGAGAAAGTCATTCGACAACCTCGGCGATTTTTTCCATGGCCAGAAATACCTGCTGAAAGAGAAAGCTGAACAGCTACGTAAAATCAATGAGGCAGCAAAAGACACTCTGCCGAAAAAAACTCCTTAAAATCAAGGTATCCTGATCAATTTCGGTAGAAAACCATTCCACCTTTCCTGCTCTAGTTTCCAGGCTGTGGTTGCAACATTGCTGTAGCTTCTCACCCCTTGTTTTTGATCCTGCATTTTCAGATAGGAGTCAAATACCTTGGTACTGTATCGCGCATATTCATTGTCGTACTTTTTGCTCAATTGCTCCAGCGTATCCAGATGCAGTTGTGTTAGTTTGTTCAGACCATGCTCCAGTTGCAGTGCAAGCGCGGAATCGCGATAGTAAAGTCGGCGGTTGGTATACAGCCAAATCTCCAGGTAGGCAGAGTACTTAAACGAGATGTCGTCGGTTGCGGTACAAAGTGCATAAGCCATAAGATTGGCGTCGCCCTCTGCAGCTATACCCGCCTGGTGCGATATCTCATGTGCCACCAAAAACGGAAGCGCAAAACACGGCAGTTTATCGTTCACCTGTCCTTCGCCGGTAAACGGATTGTAATAACCTTCTACCCCAAGGCGCTCCAGGAAATAGCCGAAGAACGTTGGCTTCAGGCCAAGACCACTTTTCTGCAGCTTTGTATCGGTATACTGCCGATAATACTTAATTGCCCGTTGGTTTATATCTTTAAATGTTAGTGACATGTAAATGGGGGCGCACTGATTTAAATTGACAACCAAAAACGAATCGAATGAATACAGATCCGCTTTCACTTTCGCAATGGCTTCTGCTGCCCTTCCTTTCTTTAACGAATCACTAGCCGAGCTGTCTGCCGATGATGGCAAACGAAAATGGATGTTGTCTCCGTTTAATCTCCAGTATTTAGAGAGCGAGACTTTGAAGTAATTGCCACCCCACCCCACCATAAAAAACAAATAAACAAACAGCACTGCATTGAAAGAGCCGAGTACATACTCGCCAACACGTTTCTTGTTTTCAGAAAACCGGAATAAACGAACTACGAATCGAATGAAACCAGCTAGTACGCTCGCACCAGCAATTACATACAATATGTCGCCGATACTAAAGGGTACCAAAGCAAACAAATCGCCCCTTATAGCCTGGAAAGGATAAAATACAGATCGGTCGTAGTACGGTATGATCCATCCGTTTAAGGGCAGCAACAGATACACCAGCAACGAGGCAGCCAGCAACAGAATGAATAACACGATCTTTTTCTTCACGACGATAAAATTAAGCAATTCCATACGCTTGACATGGCTATCTGCACCAACAAATTTGCTTTGGAAGGTCATAATTCATTTACATTTGACATTAGTATACCAATCAAAAAAGAAATGACGAAACCTTTTAAAAATTGCTTATTGCTGGTTTGTGCATTTACATCACTTATAATTAAAGCACAGGCCCAGGGTACTTGGATTAAAGTCGCGCATCCGGCGCCGGACTATAATAATGGCACAATGCTGCTGCTTACAGATGGAACTGTAATGGCTAAGGCTTGCAATGGAGGAATTGACACAACCGGTATCCTGTGGGATGTATTAAGACCGGACGACAATGGCAGTTATGTAAATGGTGTGTGGAGCCGCGGGGAATCAATGAAATTCAAACGGCTGTATTGCTCATCGCAGATGCTGCGCAATGGAAATGTTTACGTAGCCGGCGGTGAATATGGCAACGGAGACAACAACGGTGAGGTTTTCGACCCTTTGGCACAACGCTGGACGACGGCCGGACCGATGCCTGCAGGATTCCATATTTTCGATGGCAACTCTGCTTTGCTGCCCGATGGCCGGGTATTACAAGGAATAGTAATTCCTAGTAAGAACACAGTTATATATGATCCGGCAACTAATGGGTATTCATTAGGTCCAACTGCTATTGGCAGCCACAACGAGGCTGCGTGGCTAAAACTACCGGATAATAGTATTCTGTTTGTAGATATTGACTCTAGAAAATCAGAACGGTTCATACCATCTCAGAATACCTGGGTTAGAGACGCTGATGTGCCGGTTTCTTTGTACGACACCTTTGGTAAAGAAACCGGTGCTGCATTTTTGTTGCCAGATGGCAGAGCCTTTTTTATTGGTGGCCGGGGATATACCGCCTATTACCAGCCATCGGGTACCGATAGCCCCGGAGTATGGAGCGCTGGCCCGATGATACCTGATAGCCTGAGTGCACCAGATGCAGCGGCAGCCATGATGACCAACGGAAAAATACTGTGCGCTTTCTCTCCTCTACCCAGATTTAACGATGTATTCAGATCGCCAACGTGGTTTTATGAATTTGACTATTTGACCATCCGTTTTACACGAATCTCTGCGCCTGATGGTGCAGAAAAGCAGAATTATGCGTGTTATAATACAATGATGTTGGCATTGCCTGACGGCAATATTCTTTTCACGTCACTGGCATCTAATCAGTATTATATCTACCAGCCTGATGGCGCACCGGTCGCATCCGGAAAGCCACGTATAGACAACATCGTGAAACTGGATTGTAAGCGTTATATGGCTACCGGACGTGGATTCAATGGTATATCAGAAGGAGCCGGCTATGGCGACGATTGGCAAATGTCTACAAATTACCCGCTGATAAGATTAGTGCTGCGTGATAACCTCTATGGCAACCACGTCCACTATGCACGCACCTATAACTGGAACAGCACCGGCGTGATGAGAGGCAACTTAAAAGATACAGTTTACTTTACCTTACCCGAAGGATTACCGGACGGTAATTATGATGTAGAAGCAGTAGCAAATGGGATACACTCAACGACTTATAGCTTTACAACTTGCAATACAGTGGGGGCAAGCAGTATCAATGCATCTGTTGAAACAAAATTGGTTATTTATCCTAACCCAGCTACTAATCAGGCGTACGTAAATTACGATGCTGATGGCACTGAGGTGACTATACAACTTATTGATAACCTGGGTAGAATTGTTATGCAGAAGAAACCTGAATGCACTTTGGGCAACAGCACTTACCAGCTTGATTTAAAAGGAACTGTAAAAGGAATGTACACGCTCATGTTCATTCATCGCAAAGGAGTTACAACCGGCAAGCTGTTGGTTGAATAATTTTTGCGATTTCTACAAGGCGCGCCAACAGGGATTAAAGTCTGGGGGAAAAATAAAAAATGTATAAATATAATGCCGCCCAATGGGCGGCATTATATTAGGAATAACGTAAGTGAAGTGCTATTATACTCTTTTAACGTTAACTGCGTTCAAACCTTTTGGGCTGTTCTCAACATCGAACTGAACCTTGTCGCCATCGCGGATTTCATCCTTCAGGCCTGATACGTGTACAAAAAGGTCTTTACCACCACTTGTAGGTGTAATAAAACCAAATCCTTTTGTAGAATTGAAAAACTTAACTGTACCTTCTTGCATTTTATTTTATTTGAAATTTGAATAATAATCAAATCTACAAATAAATTTTTGAATTTTTCTAATTTGTTTTATTTGTTTCAGAGATTTTAATGGAAACTCATTCATTAGATACTTATTTTCTGCCACTTACCTTTTACTAAAAGTCGCAATAAAAACCGCAACAACAAATAAGCCAATAAACATAATCGATAAGAAGCGTTAAAATACAGCAACCCAGCTCTTTTCTTGCGGCAATTTTTACATGAAACCCCTACCTTTGCAGTCCCAAAAAAAGACCATGAATTACATGGTTTTAATGGTACTACACCTACATATTCAATGAAAGATTTCTCTTACGTTACCGGGCCCGATCCGGTCTATATCGAATCGTTGTATAACGATTTTGTCAACGAACCTTCGGCTGTTGATCCTGAATGGAAAAAGTTTTTTGAGGGTTTTGATTTCGCAGTTAATTATAATAATGCGAATCCCCGTCCAACCGGCATTAGTTTTTCTGGTAAAGAAGAACCAATTGCCGGCGACAGGCTTACCAAGGAGATAGGCGTGTTCGAACTGATCAGGGCTTACCGCAAACGCGGCCATCTTGCTTCTACCACCAACCCTATCCGTACACGCAAAGACCGTCACCCCCAGCTGGAACTGGAACGTTTTAACCTCACTGCTGCAGATCTGGATACGGCGTTTTTTGCCGGTCGTTTTGTTGGAGCAAAAGATGCACCACTGAGGGATATTGTTGCCAAACTAAAGATGCTGTACACCAGCAATGTGGGCATTGAATACACGTACATTGTAGATGCGGTGAAAGTGCATTGGGTACAGAAGCATTTTGAGGAGGCCATGAAGAAAACACTCTCTATCGATGAGCGGAAGAGAATAATGGAGAAACTGAATGAGGGAGTGATCTTTGAAAAATTCTTGAATACAAAATTCATCGGGCAGAAACGTTTCGGTCTGGAAGGTGGTGAAACCACCATACCAGCGCTGGATACAATAATCAATGGGGCCGCTGATGCCGGTGTTGAGGAAGTGGTGATAGGTATGGCTCATCGCGGCAGGTTGAATATTCTGGCTAATATACTAGGTAAAACATACGAACAGATTTTCTCTGAGTTTGAAGGGAATATGCCGGAAGATATGACCATGGGCAGCGGCGACGTCAAATATCATCTTGGTTTTCAGAGCAATATTGTTACACCGGGCGGTAAGGAGATCAACGTGCAGCTAACGCCTAACCCTTCACATCTCGAAGCTGTTAACCCAATCGTGACCGGCTTCGCAAGAGCGAAGGCAGATACACTGTACAACAACGAATACGATAAGGTACTACCTATACTGATTCACGGAGATGCGGCAATTGCGGGTCAGGGTGTTGGATATGAGTTGCTGCAAATGTCCCGTCTAGAAGGCTACAGTACCGGTGGCACCATCCATTATGTAATCAATAACCAGATAGGTTTTACTACCGACTTTGATGATGCCCGCTCGGCTGATTATTGCACCAGTCTGGCTTCTATGCTGCACGCACCGGTGCTGCATGTAAATGGTGACGATGCAGAGGCAGTTGTAAAGTGTGCATCTCTTGCTATTGCCTACCGCCAGCAGTTCAATGAAGATATATTCATTGATATGGTATGCTACCGCAAGCATGGGCATAACGAAGGCGATGAGCCAAAGTTTACTCAACCCCAGCTGTATGCATTAATAGATAAGCACCCTAACCCACGGGAAGTATATACACAATACCTGCTCCAAAACGGCGAAACAGATGCCAAGGAACTGGCAAAGGAAATGGAAGTAATGTTCTGGGCTGAACTGCAGCAGCGGCTGGATGAAGTAAAACAGAAACCGTTGCCCTATGCCTACCAGAAACCCGAACTGTGGTGGCAGGAACTGCGTAAAGCAAAAGATGAGGATTTCGCAGCATCACCAAATACCTCTGTTACTGAAGAAGAGTTTAAACATCTTTTCACAGCACTCATGCAGTGGCCCGAAGGTTTCAGTCCGCTGCGCAAGGTGGAGAAACTGATTCAGGATAAGATCAGGTTATTTGAAACAGAAGGCAAAGCCGACTGGGCAACAGGCGAACTGCTGGCATACGCCAGCTTATTGTCGTCGGCTTACGAAGTGCGTTTGAGCGGCGAAGATGTGAAGCGTGGCACTTTCTCTCACAGGCATGCTGTTATTTACGATCAGCATACCAATGAGCCTTACAACCGCCTGAGCAGGATTCGGGAGCACCAGGGCAAATCATACATTTATAATTCGCTTCTTAGTGAGTTTGCTGTATTGGGCTTTGAGTTTGGCTATGCTATGGCCAACCCCAACAACCTGGTTATCTGGGAAGCGCAGTACGGCGACTTTGCCAACGGTGCTCAAACTATCATAGATCAGTACATAGTTGGTGCAGAACAAAAATGGACCAACATGAATGGGTTGGTGCTGTTGCTGCCACATGGTTATGAGGGTGGTGGACCTGAGCATTCCAGTGCAAGAATGGAACGTTTTTTACAGATGAGTGCAGAGAACAATATTGTTGTAACCAACATTACTACAGCGGCCAACTTCTTCCATGCTTTGCGCAGGCAGTTGTCGTGGCAGTTCCGCAAACCACTCATCAATTTCTCACCCAAAGCCAACCTCCGCCATGTACGCTCTTATTCGCCAATGGCCGATTTTACTACCGGTGGCTTCAAGGAATTGATAGACGATACTTTTGTAAAAACGGCATCGAAAGTAAAAAGAGTATTGCTCTGCAGCGGCAAAATATATTTCGATCTGAGCGAAAAACAGATTACTGAAAACATTCAGGATATTGCCATCGTAAGGCTGGAACAGATATACCCAATACCGCATCAGCAATTGCAGGATCTAAAAGCAAAATACAAGAAGGCAGAATGGATATGGGTGCAGGAAGAGCCACGCAATATGGGCGCGCTTTCTTTCCTGAAAATGAATCTGGAAAACTTCCCGATGCGTTACATCAGCAGACCGGCCAGCGCATCGACCGCTACTGGTTTTGCTAAAAAACACGCAATAGAACAACTTGCGATCGTAAATGAAGCGTTTGCATAGTTCAGAATATTGTTTTCAGGATTTTGTATTATTCAGAATTTGGAATTTGTATTTTGGTATCTTTACACCCAATATGTCGTAGACGTATAATTAAATATTTATATAAAGGTTCATGGAAGATCTGAAAATAACGCTGAAACAACAGATAATTGAATCTCTGAATTTACAGGGAATGACTCCGGCTGATATCGATGATAATGCTCCTCTTTTTGGCGATGGCCTTGGATTGGACAGTATTGATTCATTAGAGCTGATGGTACTGTTGGAGCGGAAATACGGCATTAAAATAGAGGACGCGCGCGAAGGCCGCAAAATACTGTCGTCTGTACAGACAATGGCAGAATACATTCAGCAAAACAGAAAAATCTAACGCCACCATATGGCGGAAAGAGTAGTTGTTACGGGCATCGGCATTATATCTGCGTTAGGCACAGGTATAAATGACCATGTAACCGCATTACGGAAGCAGAGAACCGGAGTACATCCTATTTCTCTGCTCCGTACCATTCATTCCAATGAGTTTGTGCTGGGCGAGATCAAAATGAGTAATGACGAGCTGTCTGCTTATATTGGACTGCCCACCGGCGATAATGGTTATACACGTACTGCCCTGCTATCACTCGCGGCGATGAAAGATCTGCTGGGCGAAACCGACATTGAGTTACTGCGGTCTGAGTCTTTAGCTTTCATCAATGCTAATACAGTTGGTGGCATGAGCAAGATGGAAGACATCTATGCCGATGTGTTGAAACCCGACACTCAACAGCATAACATCAAGTACATAGACACACTCGACTGTGCAGAAAGTACAGAACGTGTTGTTGAATTTTATGGAATCAAGCCGTTCATGGCTACAATCAGTACTGCCTGCTCTTCTTCATCCAACTCATTTATTATGGGTGCAAGAATGATCAGACAAGGTCTTGTAACACGTGCCATATGCGGCGGCGGTGATGCCCTGAGCCGGTTTACCTTGAATGGTTTTTACAGCCTCAAAAATGTAGACAAGCAGCATTGCAAACCATTCGATCAAAACCGTGGCGGTCTGAATCTGGGCGAAGCAGCCGGATATTGTTTATTGGAGTCAGAGTCATCGGCCATAGCGCGTGGTGCCAAAATATATGGTATCCTGAGCGGTTATTCTAATACCAACGATGCCTACCATCCTACAGCTCCCTCGCCTACCGGTGAAGGTGCAATACGTACCATGAAAGAAGCACTTGGTATGGCCGGATTGCGCCCTGATGAAATCAGTTACATCAACGCACATGGCACTGCTACCCAGAACAATGATGCAGCAGAAGGGCTGGCGATTCAAAATGTATTTGGCACCACCCCTCCCCCGTTCAGTTCTACCAAACCATTTACCGGTCATACATTGGCTGCGGCGGGCGTAATCGAAGCTATTTTCAGTTTGCTGGCAATCAACGAGCGGATTTTGATACCTAACCTTAATTTCGAAACAAAAATGGAGGAGTTAGAAATTGCGCCACTAAAGGAATATGCAGAAAACGTAGACCTCCGGCATGTGTTAAGCAATTCATTCGGGTTCGGCGGTAGTAATGTATCATTAATATTCAGCAAGGCATAATGCAACCATTGTATATCATATCGGCCTGCAGCATTTCTGCTCAGCACACCTACGACGCAGAAGCCTTTCTGAATCCGGTTATTAACTCCGGAAATGGGCAGTTGTACGCAATAGATCCCGATTATAAAAAGTACATTAATCCTGTTGCCATCAGACGCATGAGCCGTATGCTGAAACGTGGTATCTCGGCTGGTATGCGCTGCCTCGATGATGCAGGTATTAAAACCCCTGATGCCATTATTGTAGGTACTTCCAGAGGCAGTGTTACCGATATGGAGATATTCCTCCACGAGCTCATAGAACTGGAAGAAAATGCGCTCAACCCATCCGGATTCATTCAGTCTACGTACAATTCTGTTAACGGCTGGCTGGCAATGCTCTCCAAATGTCCTTCATACAATCAGACATTTGTTCACCGTGGCTTTACGCTTGAGCTTTGCCTGTTTGATGCTATGCTCGCCCTGGCCGAAACAACTGAAACAAAACACTACCTCACCGGAGCTTTTGATGAGTTAACACCGGAGTACTTTTATATCCGGAATAAAATAGACTACTACAAAAAGGACCTGCCCGACAGTCTTCAGTTGCTGGCGCATAGTGATACAACCGGTTCTGTTGGTGGTGAAGGCGCTCACTTCTTTACTGTAAGCAACCAGAAAGGAAACGCCTTGTGCGCTATTCATGGTCTGGATATGTTGCATAAGCCTACTGCCAAATCGTTGCAAGAGGCCATAAACCAGATGCTGCTGAAAAACGATCTGACCACCGGCGACATAGACGTATTAGTATGTGGAATGAACGGCGACAGTCGCACCAGCTTCCTTACAGATCCTGTTGTTGCATCTCTATCACCCAACACAACAGTGGCTGTTTTCAAGCACCTGAGTGGCGAGTATGATACTGCTTCGGGTTTTGGTCTGTGGCTCGCAAATTATCTTTTTGTCAAACAGACTACCCCAACTGAAGTAGTCTATAAAAGAGGTGCAGCACAAAAAATCCAGAATCTCCTTTTCTGCAATGTTACTATTTCGGGCAATGCAACGCTGATGCTTTTAAAAGGCGTATAGTTTCAATTCTAACCAAAACATTTTTCTGCTCAATAACAAAGAAGCCACCTTATGGGTGGCTTCTCTATAAAATAAGTAACAATAATGATTAAACTTCTGTAGTTGCTTCTGGCGCTGCGTCAGTAGCTTCTGTAGTTGCTTCTGGTGCTGGTGCTGCTGTTTCTTTCTTAGCAGTACTACCCTTGCGGCTACGACGAGTTTTCTTAGCTGCTGCTGCTTCAGTGTCCTTACCATAGATCTCGTTGAAATCAACCAGCTCAATCATAGCCATATCAGAAGCATCACCCATACGGCGATTCAGCTTAATGATACGAGTATAACCACCCGGGCGGTTGGCAACTTTATCGCCTATTACACCAAACAATTCTTTGATAGCTTCTTTATCCTGCAGGCTGCTGAATACGGTACGACGGTTGTGCATTGTATCGTTCTTGCTGCGGGTGATCATTGGCTCCACATATACACGCAATGCTTTAGCTTTAGCCAAAGTAGTAACAATACGCTTGTGCTCAATGATCTGGCAAGCCAGGTTTGACATAAGCGCTGCGCGGTGTTCGTAAGTGCGACCTAAATTTTTGATTTTGTCTCCGTGACGCATGACATTTGATTTTTAATTCTCCCACACCGTGTCAGGAATTGTGGGATAAATGGTTAAATAAAAAAATAAAAGTGATCAACTAAAACATTATAAGTCTTAAATGATCACTTTTCAATAAATTAATCTTCTCCTCTGCGGAATTTGTTGATATCCATTCCGAAATGTAAGCCACGCTCATGGAGCACCTGCTCAATTTCAGAAAGTGATTTTTGTCCGAAATTACGGAACTTCATCAGCTCTTCCTGAGTATACTGTACCAGTTCGCTCAGTGAATTGATCTTAGCAGCTTTCAGGCAGTTAAATGCACGTACAGAAAGTTCCAGATCTTCGAGCGGAGTATTCAATACTTTACGTACAAGCAGTGTTTCCTCATCAACGATCGTTTCTTTTTCTTCACGCTTGCTGTCCAGAGAAATATTCTCATCAGTGATGATCATCAGATGCTGAATAAGAATGCGAGATGCTTCCTTAACTGCTTCTTCAGGATGAATGGTACCATCTGTTACAACTTCCATGATCAGTTTTTCGAAATCCGTACGCTGTTCAACGCGGGTATTTTCGATAGTATATTTTACATTCTTGATCGGAGTGTAAATAGAGTCAATTGCAATCATTCCCAATGGTGCATCTTCAGGATGATTTTCCTCTGCAGGAACATATCCGCGACCTTTACCAATGTGCATTTCCATCTGGAAACTAGCTCCGGGATGTAAATTACAGATAACCAGATTTGGATTCATTACCTGAAAACTAGGTAAATGTTCGCCAATCATAGCTGCTGTGAATATTTCTGTTCCCTTCACATGCAGGTCAACTTTCTCACCTGCAAAATCACTGATGTCACCAACCGCTTTCAGGCGAACCTGCTTCAGGTTGAGGATAATTTCTGTTACGTCTTCCAGCACACCTTTCAGTGTTGCAAACTCGTGGTCTGCACCGGGAATCCGGATAGCAGTGATCGCATATCCTTCAAGAGAAGAAAGCAATACACGGCGTAAAGCGTTACCAATGGTAACACCATAACCCGGCTCCAGCGGACGGAATTCAAACTGCGCTTCGAATTCTGTAGTTTTCTGAAGTGCTATCTTATCCGGTTTTTGGAAATTCAATATGGCCATATTGATATTTTATTTTTTTAGTGATTTAAAATGTTTAGTCCTAAGTAAAGTGTATAAAATTGAAAGCTTTGGTTATTAACCGCTAAAATCAATCCAATTAATACACGATCATTTTACTTAGAGTACAATTCCACAATGAGCTGCTCCTTGATATTTTCAGGAACTGCTTCACGCTCAGGATGTGCCAGGTAAGTACCTTTCATATCCTTTTCATTCCATTCAACCCAGTTGATCTTAATGTTTTTGCCACGGATCATACCGGTAACAGTAACATTAGCTTTGCTCTTTGGTTTCAGTTCGATAACATCACCTGGTTTCAGGCTGAATGAAGGGATATTCACCACCTCACCATTCACCATAAGGTGCTTGTGCGATACCAGCTGGCGAGCAGCAGGGCGTGTTGGCGCAATGCCCAAACGGTAAACCGTATTGTCTAAGCGTGCTTCAAGCAGCTTGATAAGGTTTTCACCTGTTGCTCCTTTCAGCCTTGCAGCTTCTACGTAAGTGTTAGCGAATTGTTTTTCAAGCAAGCCATAAGTGTATTTGGCTTTCTGCTTTTCTTTCAGCTGAACTGCATACTCGCTTGCTGCTTTGCGCTTGCGGGTAGGTCCGTGTTGCCCCGGAGGGTTGCTGTTTTTAGCCAGGCTCTTGCCTGAACCGAGGATAGGTTCTCCGAATATACGGCATATCCTGTTTTTGGGTCCTGTGTAACGTGCCATTACGATTTTTGTTTTAGCTGCCTCGTCTCATAAAAATCGTAAAATCCGATCCGAAACAGCTTGTTAATAAAAAAATGAAATTTGACAATTTGGCAATTCGGCAATTTAATAATTGAAGAATTGATAATTTATTTTGAATGAACCAGGAATTCGACAAACAACCAAATTGGCTAATTGTCGAATTACCGGATTGACTAATTATACTCTACGTTTCTTTGGAGGGCGGCAGCCATTGTGTGGCAAAGGAGTAACGTCCTTAATGGAAGTAACTTCAATACCTGAATTAGCTAAAGAACGGATAGCACCTTCACGGCCTGAACCTGGTCCTTTTACAAACACGTCTGCACGCTTCATGCCTGCATCGGTTGCAACCTTAGCGCAATCCTGAGCAGCCATCTGAGCAGCATATGGTGTGTTCTTTTTAGAACCACGGAATCCCATTTTACCTGCTGAAGACCAGGAGATAACCTGACCGGCTTTGTTGGTGATACTTACAATGATGTTGTTGAACGTTGCATTGATATGCACATCTCCGTGCGTGTCAATTTTTACGATGCGCTTTTTAGCGACTGTTTTTGCAGATGCCTGCTGTGCTTTTGCCATTTTACTTTTTGAATAAGGTAATCAATTAACAATAAGCCGGATACCGGCTGAATACCACTCCTCCCCATGCACCCATTCGGATCAGGCAGTGGTACTAGTTTTTATTTCTTAGGTGCTTTTTTCTTACCTGCTACTGTCTTACGCTTACCTTTACGAGTACGGCTGTTGGTACGTGTGCGCTGGCCACGAAGAGGTAATCCCTTACGATGACGAACACCACGGTAACATGCGATATCCATAAGACGCTTGATGTTCATTTGCACTTCTGAGCGCAACTGACCCTCAACTTTAAATTCAGCATTGATGACGTTACGAATGAGTGTTTGCTCTTCGTCGTTCCAGTCAACTGCTTTCTTATCATAATTTACACCTGCCTTATCTAAAATGTAACGGGCGGTACTATTGCCAATACCATAAATGTAGGTGAGAGCTATCTCACCGCGCTTGTTCTTCGGAAGGTCAATACCAGCTATACGAGCCATTGAAAAAATTAAAATTAAAAATTAGAAAATTACAATTATCCCTGCCTCTGTTTAAAACGAGGATTCTTTTTGTTAATGATGTACAATCTACCTTTACGGCGAACGATCTTGCAATCGACACTACGTTTTTTTATTGATGCTCTTACTTTCATGACTGCTTTTTTACTTTTATTTTTGATTATTTATACCTGTAAATTATTCTTCCTCTCGTCAGATCATATGGACTCATTTCCACACCAACTTTGTCTCCAGGCAATATTCGAATGTAGTGCATTCTCATTTTTCCGGAAATGGTAGCAAGTATTTCATGACCATTTTCTAAACGTACCTGAAACATAGCATTAGACAGTGCTTCAACTATTGTTCCGTCTTGTTTAATTAGTGGTTGTTTAGCCATATTTTTTAAAGGACTGCAAAGGTAGTGAAAAGTTTTTATTTAAAAAATTCAATTGAAAAAATAATAGTTTGGCAAAAAATAACCTCAATTTCATACATAGCCCCGAATATAATATCAAACAACCCCATTTAAATTAAACCAAAGAATATATTCAACTACTATTTGTTGACATACTATAAAGTTTGTGAATGAAATTGCCAAACGTGCAATTATTTCCACATATTTTTACATGAAACCGTACCTTACTTAATTATTCTTTCGCAAGCAACAAAGATAGCAATCACAAGGCAAGGACACACAAACAGCATAAATATTTGTTTTTCAATTAGTTGCAACCTACTGGAATCTTTCAAATCCAGAGAAATAGAGGAAATTCAGTTTAAAAAACCGAACAAATGGCTACTAGCCCGATTTTTATGGCAATAGGCAAAATCGGAAAAATGAAAGAATTCAAAATTGTGCAGCTAGACGATGGGGGGTATAGATTTGATCTGGATGCAATCAAAATATATGTTGATGGTTTCAAATTAAGTGGAGAAGAACATTTATTGAACGATCCCAAAAAGGCAATTGGCTATTTCAATATAGACGGGAACATTTACGGGATATCCAACGCACGACCCAATTGCTTAACTGCAGAAGACTTTTTTGAAACCATGTGGCTGCAATACAAGATGTTTACAGATAGCAAAATGAAACAATCTGCCTAAACTATCGCAGCAAGCAATTATTGTGCCCCCCTTGGCGTGTTATAGCTGCGGTAATTATGCACCGTGTTCTTGATGTAGTTATAGAACGCATAATCGTTCATATTTCGCAGTACTTCGTACGACGGTTTATATCTCCTAATATATGACTGTGCACTATCTCCTTTCAATCCCGTCATTTTGGTGATCAATGCGGCATTAAAGGTCATATCCACATATTTCTGTTTTTCAAATTCCTCGTACGTATCCTGAAATTGCCAGATTTCTCTGTTTTTACGGCTCAACGCAGAAAATGGGTGCGAGATCCCATCAACCCCTGAAAGCTTTGGAAACTCCAGTTCGTGTTTGTACAATTCATAGAACCGAAGACTGTCTTTTTTATAATTGTACCTATTCTCAGCAATGTATTGATCCTTGATGTCGGTTATACCTTTTGAAATAATGATCCTGAAAAAAGGTGGCAAATAACCCTGCGGGATTCTGACACGGGTAGTTTTATACCCCGTCTTCCTGAATTCAAGTAACTGCCCGCCGGCAGCAGCAATCAGAAAAGCCCCCTGCTCACCAGACAATACATCGAGCGATGTATAAATATTTTCAATATGCACATCTTTTACCGGATGCGTGTCAACATCGAGCACTTCACCACGTATTGCCTGTGCTGTGGCCAGTGTATGGTTCTGAAGCAGAACGAGAAAAATCAAAAACAGCCTGGCGTACATCAAGGTGCTAAATTACAAGTTAACTGAATTTACAACACAGTTATTTTGTTAAAATAAGTTCCGGCTGTACTCTGCATTTGCGAAAACCTGCCCCCCTAGTAGCACGCACCTTAAATATTTATTGTTTACCCCGTTCAAACCCTACCCTGCTTAGCTGTTTTCATTCACAGAAATGTAACTGTATCTTTGCCAGCCATGTACTCAATAATAAGGAAGCTCCTGTTTAAGATAGATGCCGAAAAAGTGCACCACCTGGTTATGAAAAACCTGACACTATTGTGCTCAGTAGGGTTATTCAGGCAGTTATTCAAGGCATTGTTTGTTGTGAAAGATCCATCATTGGAAAAAACGATCTGGGGAATCACTTTCCCAAATCCAATTGGGCTTGCCGCCGGATTTGATAAAGATGCTAAGTACACCGATTCGCTTGCCTGCCTGGGTTTCGGGTTCATAGAGATAGGTACTGTTACGCCAAGGGCGCAGCCCGGCAACCCAAAGCCGCGTTTGTTTCGCCTGCCTGCCGATCAGGCGCTGATCAACAGAATGGGATTTAATAACCATGGTGCCGAAAATGCCGCTAACAATCTGAAAAAACGGAAACAACCAATAATCATAGGCGGAAACATTGGTAAGAACAAAGACACCCCAAACGAAGACGCTACAAGCGACTACGAAAAGTCTTTCCTTGAATTGTACCCGTATGTCGACTATTTCGTGGTAAATGTAAGTAGCCCCAACACTCCAGGTCTGAGGGCACTGCAGGATAAAGAACCTTTGACAGAACTGCTCAGAAGGCTGCAAAACCTCAATCGGAACAGTCGCGCCGGAAAACCAATACTGCTAAAAATAGCACCCGATCTTACCAATGAGCAGCTAGATGACATTGTGGATATCGTGAAAACCACCGGCATTCACGGCATAGTAGCAACAAACACCACCATTAGCAGGCAAGGACTAAAAACACCTGCTGAAGATGTAAGCAAACTAGAGCCGGGCGGACTTAGTGGTAAACCGCTCAGAATCCGCGCAACAGAAGTGATCAGATATATACATTCAAAAAGCGAAGGAAAAATACCAATCATAGCATCAGGCGGCATTTTCACGGCTACGGATGCACAGGAAAAATTAAATGCAGGGGCTTCTTTGGTGCAGGTGTACACAGGTTTTATTTATGAAGGCCCGGCTATTGCCAGCAACATCTGCAAAGGTCTTCTGAGACCATAACTACTTGTTTTAAGCCAATTTATTTCGTTATCGTTCCTTGTGGCGGTATATTTGCGCCATGTCAGCAACAACAGACCTAGAAGACGTGTGGGATGATGAGAATCCGGATGAAGACCATACCGAGGCAGGCGATGAGCCAGTCGAAAGGATGCGCATCACAACCACTTCCCGTCAGGAGCCATTGCGGATAGACAAATTCCTGATGAATAAACTGGAAGGTGCTACCCGAAATAAAATTCAGCAGGCACTGGAAGAAGGGTTTATTTTGGTTAATGACGAGATCGTAAAATCTAATTACCGTGTAAGACCGAACGACACTATAGTTGTATTTGAGACCCGCAAACCTGAAAGCCAGGAGGTAATTGCTGAAAACATTCCCCTGAACATACCCTATGAAGATGACGATGTTCTGATCGTAAATAAACCTTCGGGCATGGTTGTTCACCCTGGTTGTGGCAACTACAGCGGCACACTGATCAACGGCTTGTCGTGGCATTTACAGCAGGAAAAAGTAGAAATCGATAATCTGCACCGGGTAGGCCTGGTACACCGTATAGACAAAGACACTACCGGCCTGGTAGTCATTGGCAAGAATGAAAAGGCAATGACATTGCTGGCAGCACAATTTAAAAAACACACTGTGCATAGGCGCTATATTGCGCTGGTGTGGGGCGATCTGGCAGAAGATGAAGGAACAATAGAGGTAAACATCGGCAGAAATCTGCGTTTCCGCAAGATCATGGATTCTTTCCCCGATGGCGACTACGGCAAGGAAGCGGTAACCCACTATAAAGTTCTGGAGCGCTTTAACTATGTAACATTGGTAGAATTACGACTTGAAACAGGCAGAACCCACCAGATAAGGGTACACATGAAATACATAGGTCACCCCTTGTTCAACGATGCTACTTATGGAGGCGACAGGATCGTTAAAGGAACAGTGTTTAACCGGTACAAACAATTCATCGACAATTGTTTTGCGATCCTGCCACGCCAGGCATTGCACGCCAAGGAACTTGGCTTCACGCATCCGGGAACCGGCGACTGGATTCAGTTTGATTCTGAATTGCCATCAGATATCTCGGAAGTTGTTGAAAAATGGCGTACATATACACAGGGTATCAAAGCCGGAAAATAGATCGTTTTTAACGCTCAGCAGCGCTAATTATTATGAATATTTTACATATATAAATCCCTAAAGTTGTCTGAAAATGCGACTTTTAGGAGATAATGTTTTATCTTTGCCTTATCCTCCTATCAGATTATTTATTAATTTTTGTTTAAAACTTTCATCGTATGGCTATAGTGAATTTGAATCCAGTAATGTTGTTCGGCATGCCGAATGCAGGCGAATTAGTGATCACGTTATTGATCATTGTTGTGTTATTTGGTGGTAAGAAGATACCTGAACTGGCTAAAGGTCTGGGTAAAGGAATTCGCGAATTCAATGAAGCTAAAGACGGTATTAAAAACGAAATTGAAGCAGGTGTTAAAGAAAAAGATAAAATCCAATCTCCCAGCGGAAATACACCTTCCAGCAACGCGTAATTGCTGATTCGCTGCATTTCTTTTTCTTAATTTCCAAACCAATATTTTAATGGTTCGTACTTATTTTAAAATAAGCCGCTCTCGGTATCTATTTACTGCACTGTTTTGTCTGGCATCAGTTTCGTCGCTGCTGGCACAAAATCCGTCGAAAAAGAAAGATACTGTGGTGATTACCAGCAATAACATTGCCGGCAAAACAACGGGCACGCCCCTACTGGCTAATAATCTGCCTGGAAAAAACGGCAATTATAATCACGTTCCACTCGCCGGCGAAAAATCATATTTTGGCGAAAAGAACGAATATGTTAATGATTTTGTGCGCAAGTATCTGGAGCTGCATTACAACACGCTCGGCACCGTGCAAAACAAAAGCCTCGAACCATTTTCCATCATAGATAATGAGCTGGAGAAGAAGAACATGCCACGTGAACTCAAGTACCTGGCAGTTATAGAGTCTGCACTCAATCATAACGCTGTATCCCGTGCCGGAGCAGTGGGTCCATGGCAGTTGATGGAGACTACCGCACGTATGATGGGTCTTTCTGTGAGCAGAAAAGTAGATGAACGTCGTGATCTGGTAAAATCTACACTGGCAGCAACAAAATATTTGGAACTACTTTACGGTCAGTTGAACGACTGGCTGTTGGTGATTGCGGCTTACAACAGTGGACCTACACCGGTTCAGCGCGCTATTGACCGCACCGGAAGCCATAATTTCTGGGATATCAAGGAATTCCTTCCGCGCGAAACACAAGGCCATGTGTTGGCTTTCATAGCCACGGCAAGTATCTTCGAAAACCTCAGTAAGTTCATCAGTCTGGGTAGTATTCCTGTTGATTTCAAATTCGGTAAAGAAGAAGAACCGGCTCCGGTGGTACCGGCGGCGGTTGCCAATTCTACTGCTAAACCCGGCAATTTTGTTGCTGTTAAAAAGGCACCATATTCCGACGAGGAGTTGAAAAATATGGCAATTGTAAGGATCACAGAACCATTATTGCTTGATTTGGTTGCCCAGGAAATCGGGGCCGACAAAAAAGTACTGGCCCGCTGGAATGTAGATTACGAAATGTTTGTTTACCACACCTACCCCACTCCATTTTATAATCTGCGCATACCCAAGGAAAAACTTGATATTTTCCTTCAGAAAAAAGACCAGTTAGGCAAAAAATCCAAGATGTATTTCTCAGCAAATAAGTAGTCTGAAAAGTTTTTTGTTAAATACAATATTTTATTTACCTTTGCAGTCCTTTAAAAACAAAGTTTAATGGCAAATCATAAAGCAACCAAAAAAGATATCCGTCAAAGTGAAGTTCGTCGTGAGCGCAATCGTTATTATGGTAAAACTACCCGTAACGCAATGCGTAATTTATTAGCGTTAACTGAAAAAGCAACAGCTCAGACTGAGTTGAACAAAGTGATCTCAATGATCGACAAATTAGCTAAGCGCAATGTTATTCATAAGAATAAAGCCGGCAACCTGAAGTCTGGTATTGTAAAGAGGATCAATGCAATGGCATAATTAAATAACTCAACTTTTTGATTGAAGTCCCGGCTGGTCCGGGACTTCTTCGTTTTTCTACAACTTGGGAGGCACCCTTACGACTCACCTCCCCAATTCCGCTCTTGCTCAGCGCTCCCGCTCTCATTTTCCCGTTCCCGGCAACACCTGCACCCTAAGTACTCGTGTAGCGGCACAGCTCGTACCTACTGTATAACTGATGGTAACTACACCCGGAGATACACCATAGACGGTTCCCGTGGTCATGCCGATGGTGGCGATGGCTGGGTTGCTGCAGGTCCAGATGCCGCCAGGTGTGGCATCGGCATAGGTGGATGAAGTACCGACTGTAATAACGCTACCCCAGCCGGTAATACCCGCCGGTATTGGGTTTACACGAACGGTAGTATCTGTTTTACAACCGGTGAGTAATGTATAAGTAATACGTGCAGTGCCTGCAGCTATGCCGGATGTTAGGCCAGATATTGACCCTACAGTGGCAATGGTTGTGGCTCCGCTGGTCCAATTACCACCGCCCGGACTACTGCTGAGTGTCGCCGCACCACCCACGCAAATACTGTACGACCCTGTTATAGCACCCGGCAACGGATTCACTGTTACCGGCGCACTTGTTGTGCAGCCTGTTGGTAATGTATAAGTAATTGTTCCTGTACCGGGAACACTGCTGGTAACCCGTGCGTTACCACTGCCTAGATTTGCAACGGTGACAAGTGTACTGCTGTAAATGCCGGTACCATCGG
>CAIKOJ010000195.1 GCA_903829015.1 uncultured Bacteroidota bacterium | reverse complement strand
AAAAACACCGACATCCATATCCGGCACAGAAAACACGATGGTAAAATGTGGTTCTATTACACCAAATAAGCTGTTATGCGCCTGCCTCACCAACTGTATTTTTTCATAGTCAACAGGTGCAAGTTCGGGGTATGCTACTACATGGAGATTCATTGGGCATTTTGATTTAGGAGCTTTATTTACGATGCAAAGATGGCATAGATTATAGGTTCAGTTTGTTTTTGGATAGAACATCTTTTTAATAGCCTTGCGCGATGGCTCGTCGATAAATTTTGTATTGAACCATGCCAACAACACCGCAATACCAAAAGACAAAACAATACTCATACTATGTGGTATATGTACTTTATTTTCCAACAAAGGCATCAGGAAGTAAAGACAAAAGAACTGATGCATCAGATAAAGCGCATAGGATATTTTGCCAAAGAACAAGAGCGGAGACAGGTTCATTTTTTTAAGCAACCCGGTAATGATCATTATAAACAACCCAATAAACACCAATATGAGCATCGCAAAATCAAACCGTGTCACATTAAAAATACTTAAGGCCCCTTGCCTGTGATAGCTTAATATTTGGGCAAAAAAACAAACAGCTATGATTGCACCTCTATAAAAACTCAAACGATCGCTCCAGATATTGTAAAAGACCACACCAATTAGAAACAGAGGCAGAAAGTCAAATAGTGGATAATACTTATCCAGTCCGCTGATAAATTTCAACTGATGACTGTTTGGAAAATAAGCAGAAAGCAACTCAACAACTCCCCAAAATACTACCACCGACAATAAAATAGATTCGGTTTGCGCCTTTCTTCCCAACTTATAAATCACCAACATTGTTATGTAAAAAACCACTTCGATGATCAGTGACCAATATGGTCCATCAAGCAGTTCTATATTCAGGTAAAATTGAAACATAGTCATATTGCCCAGGTACCTTATCCAAAACATATTATCCATTGGGTAATTTTGGGAGTAATAGTATCTATAATAAAAAAGAACGACGGTTATAGAAACACACCACCAGTAAGTTGGATACAGGCGGGCAACCCTGCTTACCAGAAATTCTTTCCCACTCTTTACGTGTTTAAGGCTCATGAAGATCACAAACCCACTTATCATAAAAAAGAGATCTACGCCCATTATTCCAAACCTGGTCAGTAAGGTTGGTCGAGCCGTCAACATCGGCATCGAAAAATGAAAGACCACAACCATTAAAATAGCTATGCCGCGTAATGCATCTAGTTCAGTAAGTCTGCTTTTAACAGGATTGGACATATCTAGCCCAAATGTACCTTTTTATTATACAAAAACAACAATCACTAACCTGTGATTTGGGCCATGATTTTTGAACTTTTGGATAGAAACTATAACAGTGGAATCCACCTACTTTCCCCAAGCCTGCAATATATTGCCAATACCTACCCGTAAGTCTGTAAGGTCGCGTTGTAGCACCGAGCGCATCTTAGAGATGTCCGGTTGCCTGCGCGTCATATCACCTTCTTTAAGTGGTGGCAAATAAGCGATCTCAGATTTTGAATTCGTGATGTCTATGATGACCTCCGCCAGTTCCTTTACTGTTGTCAGTTGGTCGTTGCCCAGATTCACCACGTCGTTCAGAAAATGGTTGTTCTTAAACAGTTCAATGGTAAAGTCTATATTATCCTGTATGTAGCAGAATGTGCGGGTTTGCGAGCCATCGCCGTAAATAGGTATTGGCTCATTCTTCAGTGCAAAATTCAAAAACTTCGACATCACAAAATCAGCACTTTGCTTCGGTCCGTAAGTATTGAAGAAACGGAGAATGGTATAGTCCAGTCCGTATTCCTGCTTATAGGTACGGCAAAAACACTCACCCAGGTTTTTTATAACAGCATATGGCAGTTTGGAATTAAGCGGAGTCTGATGCTCGTGCTGTGGCAGGTGCACCGGCTCCCCATAAACTTCTGAAGAAGATGAGAAAAATATACGCTTCACACCTGTATTCTTACTCAACATAAAGATGTTCTCCATGCCCCACACATCATCCAGCACCATCTTAGGGTTATTGATCGTGCGCAGCACACCTACAACCGCTGCATAATGAAACACATAATCAAAACCATACCGCTCCATTACAGAAGAGATATCGCGGTAGTTATTCACATCGCACTTAATGAAAACACAGTTATCGGCTTTGGGTATGTTCCTTTCAAATCCTGTCAGGAAATTATCCACCAGCACCACAAAGTTATCCTTGTCCTGCAGTAGGCTATCGGCCAGCGAGCTACCTACAAATCCGGCTCCGCCTGTAATCAGTATTTTAGTCATGAGTTAGTTTAGTTAAGTTGATCAGGGGAGATAGTTATATCGAGCAGTAAAAATAGGACTAAAATAGTTTCCCTGCTTTTACCACACTTTTTTTGTTGCAAAAGCACACCAAAACCATTCTAAAATATTATAAATTGAAGTTATCGCACTTCATGGGTTTATTGCCAGAAACGGCGATCAGGCGATGAATGACCAAAAACAAAAATCAGGATTGTTGCCTGGTAACTCCGGCAACAAGGGCACCGGTAATGCCAATCAGGTCAGCAGGAGCTATTTCCACTTCCACGCCAGTATTGCCACCACCTACTAAAACAGTTGGCAGACTCAGCAGACCTTCATCCACTATCAAAGTAATTTCTGCAGGTAATCCAATAGGAGAAACACCATTGGGAGGATATCCGGTTATCCGTAGCAGATCATCTACAGAAGCCTGTTCAATCTTCTTCACGTTGATCAACGCGGCGATGTGCTGCAAATCAAATCTTTCATTAATAGCGCCGCAAACCATTGCATACTTACTGCCGTCTTTGGCTTTTAGGAAAACAGTTTTGGTAATGCGCCCCAGATCGTACCCAATAGCCGCTGCAAAGTCCATTGGAGAATGAATAGGAACCGGCAAAGCACTGTGATGGTGAACAATAAAACTAACCTCAGACTTTTCTAAAATACTCCTGACTTTTTCGTGCACGTAAAAACAGATTGATTAACCGGCAAGCGATTTTCGCTGCATTTTAGCTTCATTGTATTTCCCGTACAATTTATTGTACGCGGCCTCCAGCTCGCCACCATCGTTAAGAAATGGATAGTCTGTAGGTACCATATTTCTAATAGCCAGCAGCGGAAACGGCGCCTGCAGTGGTTTAAAATCATCGTTATGCAACCCACCCTGCTCGCAATACGGATGAAACTGACCTATCATAAGCCCTTTCTGAACAAATTGCTTTTTGAGTAGCAACTGACACCCATCTATCAATTCGATCCAGCGGTCTGACTTCATGAAAGGAAACAAAATATTGATGGTCTTGTACTGTACGTTTCCACCCGAGGTTGGCTCAAGTTCCAGGAAAGTATTAAGGAAACCATTTACAATCGCCGCCATCTCTTCTATGGTTTCGCCATGCACCGGCTGCACGTTCAACCAAAATAATCCCTTTGAAAATGCCTGCATCGTAAAAGGACAAACATCTCCTTTTCTGCCCAACAATGAATTCGGTCGGCACAAAAAATCCATGATCCATCTTTTATACTCAAGCAACGTATCCTGATATTGTTCGAACGCAACGGGAAGTGACACTTTACCTACTGAAAAAAGATTCATTAGTAAAATTTCTTTCCCGCTATCGTCAGAGTATCTGACAAATGAATTTTCTATCGAGGCTACATGGCTCATGGCTGACGAAAATGTAAATTTCACTGAAGTAGTCCTGCAAATGCTTGCAGGCAACAGCTTACTATTCCTTAATAAATTTCTTTGAGATAAGGTTTCTGTGTGAATCTATTATGTTCATAAAATATACACCTGGCTTAAACTCACTCACATCTAAACCATCTTTCAGTTGCGGATTGGGCAACATAAATTTGGTTCTGCCCACATTATCCAGGATGGTCAAATAATATACGGTTGAATTCTTATCCTCCAGCTCTATGAATATTTTGTCGGATGCAGGGTTAGGAAATATTTGCACCGCACTTTCCGGCAGCATATTTACTTTTCTTATCGCAGTAGTATTCGGATTCACTACCCTGAATTCGCCCATCATACCTCCGTCTTCATGCCCTAGCATGTGGCAGTGATACATGAAAGGATAAATGCTGTCGGCATAATCCTCGAACTTTGTAATAAACCTGATCGTCATACCCGAGTCCACCAGCACTACATCTTTCCAGCCTTTCATTTCAGGAGGCACGGGTACTCTAAGATTATTTGAGTCGATCATATCAAAAATGTAAAACTGCACATCATGAATATGAAATACATGCGCCAGCGAAGAGTTATTGCTGATGTTCCATATCTCTGTATTATTCACAGGTATCTGGTAACTGCTATTCAAAAATTCGCGGCTCATACTAAACGCGCTGTCATTGATCATTGGCGCAAAAGGCGGATTAAAAACTGTATTGCCTATTCCCGCTAAAAATCCGGGTAGTACTGCAAAATTAAAACGCAGATCACGCTGAATATTGGCACGGCTTGTGTCCCAGAATGTATTAGCTACTAGTGGCGCAGTTGGCAAACTGTGTATGGCAGCAAACGTATCGTAATTAGCGTATGCCTTAACACTGGTATAAGTATCAATAACGATGTGCAGGCACTGAAACTCTTTCATCTCGAGTGAGTCATTAGGTGCGGGTATAGTCCAATCCCACGCGCCTGCGATTCTTCCGGAATTTATCTGATCATTTTTCGCAACCAGATTCACTGAGTCGCCCACGAGCTTGTTGCTAAAATCTGCAACTATCTCAATTCGTTCTCCCGGTGATAACAAATAGTGTTGCACTGGTACAGGGTTTGCAAGCAAACCACCGTCTGTGGCTATCACTGAAAAAAACGAATTATCGCTAAAAGCAAGATTCAGCGACCTGAATGTTGATGCATCGAGTATCCTGAACCTTACCATTTGTTTTGGCGCTTTCAACTCTGCATTGGTAACACCATTTGTAATAATGGTGTTGCCCCACTCTCCTTTTTGCATCTGATTGCTGGAATCAAAATACCTGTCTAAAATCACAAGCGGAATATCGTCTGCACCATAGTGTCTTGGCAAAACCAGATGATCTTCATTAGAGTCTCTAACAATTATCAGTCCTGCCAATCCTTTGGTTACTTCCGCATCAGTCATCAAATCAGGATGTGGGTGGTACCAAAAAGTCGCTGCATGGTCTTTCACTTTCCAATAAGGTTCCCACGTAGCGCCCGGCGAAATCATCTGGAAAGGGCCACCGTCCATTACTGCAGGCAAATGGATACCATGCCAGTGTACAGTAGTAACTTCATTCATTAAATTAAGCACGTTTAATTGTACGTTCGTCCCTTTCCTGAATTCAAGTGTAGGCCCCAGAAAATTGTACTGATTAAACCCTGCGGTTATGGTCTGTTGCCCCGGCATGAACTGGGTCAACCCTTCGTGCATAACCAACCCAAACTTCCACACGTTATTGATAGGGTCATAATCGCCTTTATTCAGTGCAGGGATTGGCAGCGTATGATTTTGTGCAATTGAAAATTCACACACCAACAATTGAAATACAAAAAATAAAAATACCTTTTTCATTTCCGGATTTTTTTGTTTGACTAAATCGAAATCTACTATGCCTATGAGATTCCCTTAATTTATTTAAATTTTCGTACAAAATATAAATACATAGTCAATTATCCAATAAAGCGGCATTTTTTTATTTTTTT
>CAIKOJ010000194.1 GCA_903829015.1 uncultured Bacteroidota bacterium | reverse complement strand
TGAGCCCGACGAGCTACCGCTGCTCTACCTCGCGATGTGGATGCAAATGTACGGGTTATTGCCTTAGCAAACAAAATTCATTAACCTAATTTGGAATATTCTTCTTTATCACATGAACATACCGTCAATTGTACTTTTTCACGCCTTTAAGCCAATCTTATGATTTAGATTTCAGCGTTTGCGACTACCTTTATAGAATTAATAAAAATAAATGCCAAGAAATATTAAGAAAAAAAACAAAAATCAGGATGCCGGCAGGAAATTATATACCGGCAAACTGGAGATAACAAGGAGTGGTGTAGGGTTCGTAGTGGTTCCCGGGCTGGACAAAGACATAATGGTAGAGCGTGAAAACCTGGATACGGCCCTTAGTGGTGATGAAGTAAAAGTTGAAGTCAAAGGGTACTCAGATAACAACAGACGTTTAAAGGGCAAGATCACACAAGTAGTCCGCAGAAAACAATCTGAATTTAGCGGAAAGGTAGAGGTGCATCCTCATTTTGCTTTCCTGATACCGGAAAGCGATAAAATGCCTGTAGATATTTACATACCATTACATCTCCTTAATGGTGCTAAGGACGGTGATCACGCAATGGCTAAGGTGGTAGAATGGACAGGGAAAACAAAAAATCCGGTTGGCGAAATTGTAAGTGTGCTGACTAACGAATCAGTGAACGAAATTGCCATGCAGGGGCTGCTTATTGAGAACGGTTTTCCACTTTCATTCCCCGATGATGTGCTGGAAGATGCCGTACGTTACCCTGAAGGGGTTGATAAAAAAGAAATAAAGAAACGCAAAGATTTTAGGGATGTGCTCACTATGACCATTGACCCTGTAGATGCTAAAGACTTTGATGATGCTTTGTCTTTTCGTGTGCTAAAGGAGGGCTGGTACGAAGTGGGCGTGCATATTGCCGATGTTAGTTATTACATAGAGCCAGACTCTGCTCTCGATAAAGAAGCCTATAGGAGGGCAACAAGCGTTTATCTTCCTGATCGGGTTTCGCCTATGCTACCCGAGCGGCTGTCGAATGAATTGTGTTCGCTCCGTCCAAAAGAAGATAAGTACACATTTTCAGCTGTCTTCAAGATCAATAAGGAGGGGCATGTAAAAGATCATTGGATCGGCAGAACGGTTATTCATTCCGACAGACGGTATGCATACGAGGAGGTGCAGGAGATTATCGAGGGGAAATCCGGCGACCATATGGATGAGATCCATGTGTTAAATAGTATAGCCAAAAACCTCCGCCAACAAAGGTTTAAGAAAGGCGCAATCAATTTCTCATCGCAGGAAGTTCGCTTTAAACTTGATGAACATGGGAAGCCTATTGGAATCGTGATCAAAGAAAGTAAAGAAGCCCATCAGCTTATTGAAGAGTTTATGTTGCTCGCCAACCGTACTGTTGCAGAATACGTTGGCGGCCTTAAACATAAAGGTGAACCGGTTCCTTTTCCATACCGTGTACACGATGTGCCTGATGAAGATAAGCTACGTGTGTTCACATTGTTTGCAGGGCGGTTCGGAGTTAAGTTCGACCTGACAACCCCATCGGGCATTTCAAAGTCATTTAATGAAATGTTGGAAACGGTAAGAGGTAATCCCGAACAGCATGTGCTCGAGCAATTAGGTATACGCACCATGTCTAAAGCAATTTACACAACGGATAATATTGGTCATTATGGGTTGGGCTTTGAACACTATTGCCATTTCACATCGCCCATTCGGCGTTATCCCGATGTACTTGTACATCGTATCTTGCAGCAGTGCCTCGATGAGCAGATTCATCCCATAAAACATCTGGAAGCACAGTGCCGTCATTGCTCAGATCAGGAGCGGAGGGCTATGGAAACAGAGCGTGCTGCCAATAAATACAAGCAGGTCGAGTTTATGCAGGATCATGTAGGTGAGGAGTTTGATGCAGTAATTTCCGGTGTAGCCACTTTTGGTTTCTGGGCCGAAACTGTAGAGCACAAATGTGAAGGAATGGTGTCCATGACCGATTTGAACGACCTTGATAATTTTGTTTTCAACGAAGGCGAGTACGCACTGATTGGCCGGGGTACGGGGCTCAAATTTGCAATGGGCGATAGAGTAAAAGTAAAGGTAGTGTCAGCCAATCTGATTAAACGACAGACCGATTTTATGCTCACAGAGGTACCTGCGCTTACCGGTAATCGAAAAGCGTTTTCTCTTGAAAGCTTGCCTGCGGGCAGGGCTTCGCGCCCAGCAAAAGGCTATAAAGGAGATAAGAAAAAAAATCAAAAATTTAAAAAGAGATAGACTAATGTATTCGTTTCAAGACCTTGCAGTACTTTTTGAAGAACGTTTTATTGCAACACTACCATTTGCAGTTTCACCAACTACTTTATACGACCCTTGCAAGTATATTTTGCAAAATGGCGGCAAGCGGATTCGACCAGTTTTATGCCTTATGGCAAGTGAATTGTTTGGCGAGATCAGCGAAGATGCCTGGAATGGTGCTTATGGCATAGAGTTGTTTCACAATTTTACACTTATTCATGATGATATCATGGATAATGCACCCATAAGAAGAGGGCAACCTACTATTCACGCTCGGTTTGGTCTGGCATCGGGTATCCTTACCGGCGATGTGATGTGCGCTTATGCTTACGATCAGATTGCAAAGATCAAAACGGGTCTTCCTCAGGTATTTACTCTTTTCAATAATACAGCCATTGGCGTTAGTGAAGGCCAGCAATTGGATATGGATTTTGAAACCAGAAACGATGTAACTATTGATGAATACCTGCACATGGTAACTCTTAAAACATCTGTATTGCTAGCGTGTAGTCTTAAAATGGGGGCACTGGTAAGTGGTGGCCTTGGAGATACCGCCAACAAGCTCTACGAATTCGGTAAGAACATGGGCATTGCGTTTCAGCTGCAGGATGATTATCTCGATGCATTCGGCGACACGCAAAAATTAGGTAAGCAAAATGGAGGCGATATCAGAGGGAACAAGAAAACATATTTGTACTTAAAGGCGCTGGAGCTAGCCAATAGCCAGCAGCGCAGGGAAATAGAAGCGTTACTTCCCGAAAACGGAGACGAAAAAGTGAAGGCTATGTTGGGTTTGTATAATCAAACAGGAGCCGACGTTGCTTGTAGAGATGCAGTAGCTTCGTATTCCAGATTAGCCTTTGGAAATGTCGAAGAATTGGCAATCCCATCAAAACGAAAAGAACCATTGATAGCTCTGGCAAATTACTTGTTGGGTAGAGATAAATAGCTTGGTTTTACCTGAACAAGGCTTCGGTGTGATCTTTCAGACAGATCTTAAACCATTCCGTGTAGTTCTCAGGATGCATCAGGATGTCTGCTTGTAAGTCTTTAATGCTTATGTACTTCCATGCTGCTACTTCATCTGGATTTAACACCGGTTCATCATCAGTATGCCCGGTAAACACGTGGTCAAATTCAAACTCTGTTAGTTCATGGTCCAGATGTGCTTTGTAAATAAAAGAAAAGGACTCGTGCAGCTCGCAACTCATTCCCATTTCTTCCTGCAGTCTGCGCGCAGCGGCAGCCTCAGAGGTCTCACCTGGCATAGGATGGCTGCAACATGTATTCGACCACAAACCTGACGAATGATACTTATTTAGAGCACGCTGATGAATGAGTAATTCGTTTTTTGAATTAAAAACAAACACTGAAATGGCACGGTGCAATCTGCCCTCAACGTGTGCCTGCATTTTTTCCATCACACCTACCTCCCGGTCTTGTTCGTCAACCAATATTACCTGATCCATTTTTTCTTTCTTACAGCAGATACAAACTCACTTAAAAGGGTTGTCACAACAGATTATTTGTGCGTTTTCTTTGGCCTCACAAAGTACATCGGCATTTCGCCCTTGCCTTTTACAGGCAATGACCCGCGGAATTCAAAATCAAAATCATTCTTTATTAGATTCTGTGTTAATCCGGAAATATTTACTTCCCCAACTTCGCCATTTGATTGCATTCTCGACGCGATGTTCACAGTATCACCCCAGATATCAAATTGAAATTTCTTAACGCCTACTACTCCCGAAACTACCGGCCCGCAATGAACACCAACGCGCATCTCAAAGCTGAATTTCCCTTCCTTTTCGCGTTCTGCTTTCCTTTTCTGAATGTAATCCTGCATTTCCAGACCTGCTGAAACAACATGCCACGCTGTACAATCTCTACCACTGAATTTGCCGCCAACGGCCATATAGGAATCTCCAATTGTTTTTATCTTCTCAATAAGATACTTTGTAGTGATTTCATCAAAAGCACCAAAACAGTGATTGATTTCTTCTACCAGTTCTTTCGCCGTTATTGTTTCTGATATCTCGGTAAATCCTTTAAAGTCAGTAAAAAGTACAGTCGCATGGTCGTGACTAACTGGTTCTACCTTGCCATTCTTTTTCAACTCTATTGCAACGTCATTAGGCAGAATGTTTAGCAGCAATGCTTCAGAGATTTTTTTCTCAGCCTTAATGGTGTGTACAAACCAGGCACAGGTTGCGAATAATACCGTAAACGATATGCAAATGTTCATGGAATATAGCATTATTATCATCCCGTCAGATGCAACCATGTTGCAACCTGGAAATACCGGTTGCGCTATCGCTGTAATCAGGATGCAGGCAACAAACAAACCCATGAAAAATATTGCCGGACGAATAGACTCAAATATCAGGACGCCCAGTGGAGTAAGGAATCCCCAAATAATAGTCATGCCACTATTCTGAAAACTTCCAAGTGACCACTGTGCAAGCACCGGAGCTGCAGTTGTGGCAAAGAAAATTGAGTAAACGAGAATATGGTGGTTTTTAAGCCGGTGAGATACGAAAATGGAGACGATTGCATTTATAGCATAGAATAATGCGGCAATCGCAGGTATAGTCCAACCAAACATAGTGTAATACATCAATGTCCATATTGTACCACAAACAAACAAAAACGAAGATATAATTACCAACAATCTCTTTTGGAACGCCAGGTCTGGAGTGTCATCATCTCGCTGCGCATAAAATCTGGCATATTTGAACATTTGATTATTTAATTTTAGTTATTTTGAGTTTACTTTGAAACAAATATACTAATACCTGTTGAAGTTTTATGACAATAAAGCTCTACTTTTGTATATTATTTAATTCAAAATATTAAATTTTTGTTTCTAATAATTGGATAACTTAATGTTAACAATCAAATAGATACGTAGTAATTAAAATCTTTCTATCTTGTGCTTTATTGATCAAAATTAATACTGATAAATTATGAATGAAAATATTAACTATATGCTCTCCAGTTTGCCCAAACAGCAGGCAATAAAATTAACTGAGATTTCGAAGACCAGGCCTCAAATGGAGTCCATTTCTTCCAGAAACCTAATAAAGAACTTACCCTGGGTAAACGTTACCGGTGGTCACTACCGTGTTAATAGAAGGAAAGTATTAGAAATCAGACCAGGCTTGGTCACCTTTACAACCAAAACAGACAAAGGTAAACCTACGAATATTCCTATTATTTTAGGATCTTCTTTGTCGCAGATGCCTAGTTTAAGTAAAATCCAAGACGAAGACGTACTCAATCTGATAGCAGCAGCAGCTAAAAAGGTGGAGATAAAGAAAGGTGATTTAGTAGTAAAATACGATTCAAAACCGACAAACTTATACATTATTTATAGTGGGAAGGTTGGCTTCTACAAGCCCGGTAAGTTTGATGAAAATAATGAAGTAGGCGCTATGGGGCCATCGCAATATTTCGGTGGCTTTGGGTTACATTATGATTCTTCGCCTGCGCCGCTAAAAGATACTGGCGATGACGGGAAGCCTGCTAAACCCGCGCCGGAAAAGCCGCTAAAATGGCAGTATAATGCAAAAGCGATGACTAAGGTTGAGGTGTTTACAATTAGCTATGATGATGTAAAGAAAATTCTTAGTACAGCCTATAAAATCACTAAAAACAACTTTGATAAATATCTACTTACACGGCAGGCAATCGAAGAAATGAACAAACACGTCAATCGGAAAGGAGAAACTATTGTACAGTTGTTCACGGGTTTTCACGATAAGGAACCATCAATTCCTAACACTTTTGTGGCATATGACGAAGCGCCCCGCGAATATGAATTGTCTAGTGGTCAAACGATTTTAAAAATACATACCAAGGTAGCTGATTTATACAATTATCCATACAATCAGACCGAGGAGCAGGTAAGGCTTACTGTAGAAGAGTTGAGAGAGGCGCAGGAGTATGAAATGATCAATAATCCTGATTTCGGCTTACTGCACAATATCGACTATCGTCAGCGTATCCAAACACGCAATGGCGCACCTACACCTGAAGATATGGATGAATTGGTGTCTATGCGTAGAAAAACACAATTCATATTTGCACCCTCAAAAGCAATTGCCGCTTTTAACAGGGAATGTACAAAAAGGGGAATTTACCCTCCGACTATTGAGGTTAATGGCCGTCAGGTTCTTTCCTGGAGAGGAATTCCAATCTTCACTTGTAATAAAATCCCGACAGTCGATGGAGTTACTTCTATTATAGCCATGAGAACAGGCGAGGAAGATCAGGGTGTTGTGGGGCTTTATCAAATGGGGCTGCCTGACGAAATTGAGTCAAGTATGTCGGTAAGGTTTATGGGAATTAACGACCAGGCTATCATGTCGTATTTGATAACAAATTACTTCTCCGTTGCTATACTGGTTCCTGACGCAGTTGGTGTTCTTGAAAACGTTGAGGTAGGCATTTACGACTAATAGAGCTGAAATATGTATAACAATGGAGGTACGCTCGACTTAGTCAAGAGTATATTGTCTGCAGGTCCCAGAGGTTTAGGTACGAAAGCAAACAATATTGCAGCGATCATCAACAGACCAGATGAGGAATCTGACACTGAGTTACGTCATCGTGAGCCATATCGCGATGATGTGGCACTTGGTGAGGAACTTAACAATAGATTACTAGAGTGGGCGGAAAGACTTGGGATGTACGAAGGGCATCTTGACTATTTGAAGAAATGCAATTTTGGCCGATGTGTTATGCTTACATTTCCGTTTGCAGATGATCGTGAGCGGTTGTTTTTTGCCGGTCAGGCGAATGTTGCACTATTTGGAGTCGACGATTATTTCGTTGATGACGAACGAGTTGGTGTCACTCACGATATGGTGGGCAGAAACCTGTCGCTTTGTATGTCAGCCATCGATGAACCTTATCTAACTCCCCAATACAATGATGCTACGAGAAAAGGTCTCAGTCATCCAATACACCATGGGCTTCGTGAATATATTGCAAACGCTGAAAGATTAGGAACACCTCAGCAGGTGGCAAGGCTCAGGCATGAAGATATGTGCCTTTTTGTAGGCATGTGCCACGAGTCCAGTTGGCGAATGAACAAAATGATAGCCTCGGTTTGGGAGTACCTTGGAGGAAGGCAGATGAATGGCTTGACCACTTGTATCGCAATGATTGATATTGTGGAGGGTTACGAGTTGAATCATAATACTTATTCTTTGCCTAAAGTGCGCCAGGTAGTGAAAATTGCAGGACTGATAACCGTTTTGGTTAATGACCTGGTTTCATCTAAGAAAGAAGAAGAAGCGGGTGTAAACCAATTCGGTATTCGCGAGGCTATCCAGAATGAATTTGGATGCACTTTTGAAGATGCTCATAAGTTGGGCATCAGGTTGCATAATGAGTTGTTTAGAATTTTTGAAGATGAAACTGCTAAGCTGATGGTATATGCTACTCCGGAACTTCGTAAGTTCCTAATTGGAATCGAAGGGTGGATAGCGGGTAATTATCGCTGGCATATTACCAGCGACAGATACTCAGGCAAGTAAGTTTTTTTTGTTTTTGGTTAAGGGAGCTTCGGCTCCCTT
>CAIKOJ010000193.1 GCA_903829015.1 uncultured Bacteroidota bacterium | reverse complement strand
TTATCAGAACTGAAGGAGTTGCTAAAGCAAAACAAAGATCAAATTCCCCTTAGTGGGTTTCTTCTTCTGAGGAGCATGTAACGTTTGATATTCATCCAGAAGGCTAATATCATGTATACGATGAGCGGTGAGCCAAGTGTGAGAAACGAGATGTAAATAAACCACAAACGGATGCGCGAGGTTGCGACACCTATTCTATCGCCAACCGCCGAGCAAACCCCGAACGCCTGCCACTCAATAAAATTCTTTATGTGGTATAGTTTACGCATATATTTGTGCAACAAAATTAATGAACTGGGCCAAATAGTTAACTCTGATTAGGTTTGTTCATCATAATTTAATTGTAAATTAAGTAAAATAGTTTGAAGAAAAAAAAGATGTCAGATATACTTGTTGAAAGGACAAACTCGGGCAAATCGAAAATCCCATTTTTAAGCATTGGCTTTGTATTGTTTTTACTGCTAGGCTGTAATACTTCGAACGGGCAAAAGAAAGCGGTGGGCAAACAAGCGGCAGATACAAAAGATACTTTGACAGCGACAGCAGCGCCAAAGCCAGTTTCGCCACCTCCACCACCGCCACCAGTGCTGGATACTGTTCTATACAACAAAGCGAACATGCGCTTGCTGAATGATACTGCCAAGTACGGATGGCCGGTAAAAGAGCCTTATCCGCTGCCGGGCGCATTGCTTCCTTTTAATCGCATCATTGCTTACTACGGTAATTTCTACTCCACGCGCATGGGGATTCTTGGCGAACTTCCGCCCGATGAGATGCTTAAAAAACTGCAAGGCGAAATAAAAAAATGGCAGAAAGCAGATTCACTTACTCCCGTTATTCCAGCCATCCACTATATCGCTGTAACTGCACAGGGTGCACCGGGCAAGGGCGGCAAATACATTTTGCGTATGCCCTTTACAGAAATAGATAAAGCATTGAATATCGCTAAGAAAATAAACGCAGTTGTATTCCTCGATGTGCAGGTGGGGTGGAGTACAGTAGAGAACGAAATACCGATGCTTGAAAAATACCTGAAGATGCCCAATGTGCATCTGGCAATCGACCCTGAATTCTCCATGAAGACAGGTAGAAAACCGGGGTCGATAATTGGGACGTTTAGCGCTGCCGATATTAATTTTGTATCGGGCTATCTGGCAGATATTGTGAAGAAAAACAATCTGCCTCCTAAGGTGTTGGTAATACATAGGTTTACAAAGGGTATGGTTACCGAATACAAGAAAATAAAACTGCAACCAGAGGTACAGGTGGTGATGGATATGGATGGTTGGGGATTTCCTGCTAAAAAAGTAAACTCATACAAGCTGGCAATTGTGAATGAGCCTGTGCAGTTTACCGGGTTTAAATTGTTCTATAAGAACGACATCAAAACCAAGCCGTGGACGACAATTATGACTCCCGAAGATGTGCTGAAGAAGTTGTACCCCAAGCCGGTGTATATACAGTACCAGTAAACTTAAAAGTTAATTAGGTGCAGTAAGAGCTTTGCTAGACCAGCTGAAAACAGAACAACCCATCGCAGCTGCGATGGGTTGTTTTGTTTTAAATAGTTGTACGAAATTTAGGCTTTCGCTGCTTCAAAATCCCTGCGGATCACATTCAACGCACCTCCAGCTTTAAACCATTCAATCTGCTGTTCGTTGAATGTATGGTTTACTTTTATTTCGTCCTTGCTGCCATCCTTGTGGTTTAATACAAGTGTAAGCTGCACACCCGGCGTAAATGTTGTAAGACCAACTACATCGATGTTGTCGTCTTCCTGAATTTTATCGTAATCAGCTTTGTCGGCAAATGTAATTGCCAGCATACCTTGCTTTTTCAAGTTTGTTTCGTGGATACGTGCAAAGCTCTTAACCAGAATAACCTGAACACCCAAGTGCCTTGGCTCCATTGCTGCGTGCTCGCGGCTGCTGCCTTCGCCATAGTTCTCATCACCTACTACTATGCTGCCAATGCCCTGCGCCTTGTACGCACGCTGCACCTTTGGTACTTCATCGTAACTGCCGTCCAGTTGGTTCTTTACTTTGTTCGATTCCATGTTGAAGGCGTTGATTGCGCCGATCAGCATGTTGTTCGAAATGTTATCCAGATGACCTCTGTACTTCAACCACGGACCTGCCATAGAGATATGGTCGGTAGTACACTTGCCATATGCTTTGATCAGGAGTTTCAATCCTTTCATATCACTGCCGTTCCAAATACTGAATGGTGCAAGCAGCTGCAGCCTGTCGCTGGTAGGGCTTACCAGCACCTGAACTTTAGAGCCGTCTGCAGCAGGTGCCACAAAGCCCGGATCTTTTACATCAAAACCAAGAGGTGGCATTTCGAAACCTACTGGTTCGTCAAGCATCACTTCTTCACCATTTTCGTTCTTCAGCTTATCTGTAAGCGGATTGAATGACAACTTACCAGAAATTGCAAACGCAGTAACGATCTCAGGCGATGCAACAAAGGCATGAGTAGAAGACAATCCGTCGTTACGCTTAGCGAAGTTTCTGTTGAAAGATGTAACGATGGTATTTTTCTTGGCAGGGTCATTCACGTGGCGAGCCCACTGTCCTATACATGGTCCGCAGGCATTAGCTAGTACCACACCGCCCATACGGTCGAATGTGCTCAACATTCCGTCTCTTTCAATGGTATAGCGTACCATCTCAGAACCTGGAGTAATAGTGAATTCGCTTTTTGCTTTCAAACCCTTGCTCATAGCATTGTTGGCTATAAATGCTGAGCGTGAAATATCTTCGTAAGATGAGTTGGTGCATGATCCGATCAATGCCACTTCTACATCTTCAGGCCAGCCGTTTGCTTTGATAGCTGCAGCCATTTCGCTGATAGGTGTAGCCAAATCCGGAGTGAATGGTCCGTTTACATAAGGCTCGAGTTCGCTCAGGTTGATCTCGATCACCTGATCGTAATATGCCGCAGGGTTTGCGTATACTTCAGCATCCGGGCGCAAATGATCCATTACAGCATCTGCCAGAGCTGCAACATCAGCGCGGTTGGTACCTTTCAGATAGTCAGCCATTTTGCTGTCGTATCCAAATACCGAACAGGTAGCGCCAATTTCTGCACCCATGTTACAAATGGTTCCTTTACCTGTGCAGCTCAGATTGTCCGCACCATCACCAAAATATTCAACGATAGCGCCGGTACCGCCTTTTACAGTAAGGATACCTGCTACTTTTAAAATGATATCTTTTGCTGAAGCCCAGCCATTCAGTTTGCCAGTAAGCTTTACACCGATCAGTTTAGGCATTTTCAGCTCCCATGGCAGACCGGCCATAACGTCAACAGCGTCTGCACCACCAACACCAATTGCCACCATACCAAGGCCTCCGGCGTTTGGCGTATGGCTATCAGTACCGATCATCATACCTCCTGGGAAGGCGTAGTTTTCAAGTACCACCTGATGGATGATACCAGCCCCTGCCCTCCAAAATCCAATACCGTATTTGTTGGAGATGGAAGCAAGGAAATCATACACTTCTTTATTTGTATCAAGGGCAGTAGCAAGATCTGCTGTTGCGCCTGTTTTAGCCTGTATCAGGTGATCACAATGCACTGTGCTGGGCACTGCAACTTTTACTCTTCCGCATGTGCTGAATTGTAAAAGAGCCATCTGTGCGGTAGCATCCTGCATGGCTACACGGTCAGGTGAAAAGTTGACATAATCCTTACCACGCGTATACGGCGCAGTTGGGGTATCATAACTATGTGAGTAGAGAATTTTCTCTGCCAATGTAAGCGGACGGCCCAATAATTTGCGCGCTGCGTCTACTTTTCCGGGTAATTCGTTATAAATTTTCTGGATGAGATCGATATCAAATGCCATTGCGGTAGATATTAGTTTTTTAATTGAGGTGCAAAATTACCAAATAGCTGCAAAAGAAACAATTAAACTAAGTCTTCGAGCATTAAAAATATCGAACGGCATTAATATTTAATGTTTATTCGTAAAAAAAGGTTGCCCGAAGGCAACCTTTTTCAATTTCCAACAGAAATACCGATTATGGGAAAATACCTAACTCCTCGTAAGAGATACCCACTTTATTGATAGCCACGGTAAATGCCGCAGTACGCATATCAGCCAAACCATCAAGGCTCAGCCATGCTTCACGGATCTCGTGGTATGAATCGATCATGGTATCTTCAAGGCCAGAGTACACCAAATCCACTTCATCAGGACCATGGAGAATCTGCTTCCTTTCGATATCTGTAACTCTTTTGCCGGTAAGGCTTTCTACTGATTTCAATATTGTATCGTTCTGGTTTTCGCTGAAACGCTTGTCCATACGGCCAAAACGTACGTGACTCAGATTCTTCAACCATTCGAAGTAAGATACTGTAACGCCACCTGCATTCAGGTACATATCTGGTACTACAATTACACCTTTTTTGTTCAGGATATCGTCTGCTTCAGGAGTAAGAGGTCCGTTAGCTGCTTCGCCAATGATCTTAGCCTGTATACGTGCTGCATTGCTGCCGTTGATCACGTTTTCAAGTGCTGCAGGGATCAGGATATCGCAAGGCAGTTCCAGTGTAGCGGCACTGCTCGCAATGTTCTTCGCACCAGGATAGCCGTGTAGATGACCGGTTGTTTTACGGTGCTCTACTACTTTATAAACGTCAAGTCCTTTTTCGTCATAAATACCACCTTCGTGTTCTGCAAGACCAACGATAGTAGCACCTGCATCAAAGAAGAATTTAGCAGCATGGTAGCCCACGTTTCCAAGTCCCTGTACGATCACTTTTTTGCCTTCCAGTCCGGTGGTCATACCTATTTTCTTCATATCGTCGGCAATGTTGCACAACTCACGAATACCGTAGAATACACCGAGTCCGGTTGCTTCAGTACGTCCGCGAACACCGCCCTGTGTTACTGGTTTACCAGTTACGCATGCCAGTGCATCTACTTCGCCTGGTTTCAAAGAAGCGTAAGTATCCACGATCCAGCTCATTTCACGACCGCCTGTGCCATAATCAGGAGCAGGAACGTCGATGCCAGGGCCAATGAAGTTCTTTTTCACCAGTTCACTCGCATAACGGCGAGTTATTTTCTCCAGTTCGAATAATGAGTAATTCTTAGGGTTGATCTTGATACCGCCTTTTGCACCACCAAATGGAACATTAACGATAGCGCATTTGTAAGTCATCAAAGACGCAAGAGCCATAACTTCATCCTGGTTGACATCCATACTGTAACGGATACCACCTTTACAAGGAAGTTTGTGGTGTGAGTGCTGCACGCGGTAAGCTTCGATTACCTCGATCTTATCACCGATACGCACCGGGAATTTCATACTGTATACCGAATTACAGGCTTTTATCTGTTCAAGGATACCTGATTCGAAACGTGTAAATTTAGCAGCTTTATCAAAGTTGCGTTCCACACCCTGAAAAAAGCTATAATGAGCTTCCTGGGCTTGCTGAGCAGTTACTTTTTCCACCTTCTCTTTTTTTATTTAAGTGATTAAATTAAATTTATTTTTCTTTTTCCAGTTTGCTGATCTTCCGGTCTATGTATACCAGAAACGCAAAAATTCCCGCAAAGATAGTAGCTAATACGGTAACCACAACGTAAATTTTACCATTCGAGCGAAGGGTATCTGCCATCTCAGTTTGTGCATTTGCTGCGACAGTAGTTATTAATAAAATATATATTGTTGCTGCTAGTTGTTTGAGCATATCTCTAAAGTTTAAAACGAAGTGATTTGAGGTTGTATGCCAACCAAATCAGTTACATATCATTTTCACGTTTGTACTTAATTAACCCGATTCTGATGTTCAATGACGATATCCAAAGCCCCAGCAGTATCCATCCGGGTACTGCTGCGTAGAAAACCATGCGCATATATTTATCAAGGTCGTATTGTTTGAAGGCTGGGTTGCCGCCATTGCCGGGATGCAGGGAATCCACCATTCTCGGCAAAATGAATATGAGTGGTATCATCATGGCAAAAGCGAAGACATTATAAACCGCGCTGATTTTGGCTTTCTTCTCCTCGTCCTTCAATCCGCCACGCAATATGGTGTAAGCAAAATAAATGAGCATACACATGGCTGTTCCCAGTTCCTTAGGGTCGTTGCTCCACGCTGCTCCCCAGGTAAACTGAGCCCATTCCATGCCTGTGCACATGCCCAAGATGCTGAAAAAGATGCCTGTGTTGGTGTACTGTACAGCATATATATCATCCTGCAAATTGCCGGTACGTAAATACTTAATTGAATACCAGAATGCACAACCAAACAAAACGATCATGGTAAACCACATGGGTACATGAAAGTACAGGTTGCGGATGGTTTCATTGAGAATATCCAGCCGGGGCACAGGCATCAGAAAACCGCCTACCACAGTATAGCCCACCAGCAAAAGACAACCTATTTTCCACCACCAGTTACGCATCAGTGATTTTTAGAGATTTTTTGCAAAAGTAATTCTTTGCGGGCAACCATGAAATGATAATTTTTCCTGCCCTGTTATCTGCAAATTAGCCATGTAAGCGGGAGATAGCCTTAAAAGAAAAAATGTCCTTTTTCCAGCAACTTAGCCGCTATCCTCCTCCTTGCGTCTTTTGCGTTGTATGGTTCGGTGCGAGTAAACCGTTTCACACCCATCAGCATCATACGCTGCTCATCGCCGTCGGCAAATGAATTGACAGCAGTTTTTCCGGCATGGAGTATCCTATCGGCAGCGTCGTATATAAAGGTACGTGTGATATCAGCAGCAATGCCGGCATCTGCGTGGCCGCTTTTTTGCATCTTCATCGCCCGGATCAGGGTACTCTCTGCCTGGAAGGTATCTATGAGCATATCAGACAGGTTCATCAGTATTTCCTGCTCAGTTTCCAGCTGCATCATTAATTTCTGAGCTGCTGCCCCGGCACACATCAATATCGCTTTCTTGAAATTCTCAACTATTCTTTGCTCTGATGCAAAAGGTACCTCACTCGTGCTCAGATCCGGGATGCTTACCAGCTCTTTTTGTATAGCCATAGCTGGTCCCATAATATTGATCCTGCCTTTCATAGCCCTTTTGAGGTACATATCCAGCACCAGTAATCTGTTTATCTCATTGGTGCCTTCAAATATTCTGTTGATGCGGCTATCCCTGTAAGCCCTTGAAATATTGTATTCATCAGAATACCCGTTTCCACCATGTATCTGCACGCCTTCATCAACCACATAGTTCAGGCATTCTGAGCCTAGCACTTTGAGCATAGCACATTCTATCGCATATTCCTCGGCAGCACCAAGCAAAGCATCGGCTTTTCTGCCTGCATTTATTAATTCCTGTTCTTTGTTTTCAATCCATTGAGCTGTGCGGTACAATGCACTTTCGGTGGCAAATATTCTAATAGCGCTTTCTGCCAGTTTATGTTGTATAGCACCAAAGCTGGATATAGGCACATGAAACTGCTCGCGGGTGGTGGCGTAATTGATAGTGGTTTTCAGCGCAAGTTTTGCACCACCGGTTGCTGCCGCACATAGTTTCAGCCGGCCAATGTTGAGGATGTTGAAGGCGATGATATGCCCCTTGCCTTTTTCTCCAAGCAGGTTACCTGCAGGTATAACACAATTTTCAAAGAACAACTGGCGTGTGCTGGAACCCTTGATCCCCATCTTATGCTCTTCTTCGCCAAATGAAAGCCCGGGTGTATTGCGCTCAACGATAAACGCACTGAATTCTGTTCCGCCGATCTTTGCAAAAACAGTAAACACGTCGGCAAAGCCTGAATTGGTGATCCATATCTTCTGTCCGTTGAGGGTATAGGTTGTTCCGTCTTCGCTGAGAGTAGCTGTTGTTTTAGCTGCCAACGCGTCAGACCCCGAACCGGGTTCGGTAAGAGCATATGCACCCTTCATTTCTCCGGTAGCCAGCTTAGGTATGTATTTTTGCTTTTGCTCTTCAGTACCGAAGTACAATATAGGCAGAGAGCCAATTCCATTATGTGCGGCCATAGCTACTGCGAAAGAATGTCCGCCGCCAAGACACTCATTGATCAGAGTAGCGGTAACAAAGTCTTTTCCCAGGCCGCCATATGCCTCTGGGAAAGCAGCACCCAGCAGACCGAGCCCTCCTGCCTTCTCCAGCAGAGATTGCATCAGTCCTTCTTTTTTATCGTCAATGGCTACAAGGTTAGGTAATACTTCTTTCTCCAGAAATTCATTGCACATGTCAATGATCATGCGTTGCTCTTCATTGAGGTCTTCGGGAGTAAAAGTGTTTTCAGGACTGGATGCCTGAATTAAAAAACCACCACCAACAATTGCAGAAGAAAGAGATTGTGTTTCCATTTTTGATCTTTTTACAAAGCTATTAATTATAACAATTGCGCAATCGTTAATTTTCCTGACTTTGCTCAGTTTGGCTTTAGTTGCCGGGGTATACTTTTCCCTGCAAACTTCTGTTCAGAAAACCGGGTTATAGTTTGTATTATTATCTTTGATAAAGATATTATCTAACCCCACTGATGCGGAAACTGTTTGCCCTCTTATCGTTTATTTCTGCGGTGTTTTTTTTGCCGCATGCTGCAGTTGCGCAGAGGTCCTCGGGTAATTTTGAAGAGGATGGAGAAGACGATCCATATGATACCAAATCCTACTTTATGTTTGGTCTCAACTTTTTGAGTGATAATGTATCGATGGGAAGAAAGGATACAGTTGCGGTGCCATACCTAACACCCTATATTGGCTATCATCACAAATCAGGACTTTATGCAAAGTTGAGTGCATCAGATGCACCTACCAAAAGTCGGGTCGATCTGTTTACTTTGGAAGCAGGTTACGAACATTCTTTTGGTGAACATTTAAACACCGGACTAAGCGCAGAGAAATATTTTTACAACAAGAATTCCACGAGCATTAGAGGGAATGCGAAGGGTAGTGCCGGACTTTTTGTTCAATATGCAAACAACTGGGTTGAACCGCAGATCAATGCGAATTTAGATTTTTACAAGAAAACCGACTATTCTATTGGTTTGATGCTAGACCATAATTTTACAATGCTGGATAACACATTGCACATCGTCCCGCAGGCAGTAATGAATTCAGGTACCCAGAATTTTTACAACGAGTATTTTGTAAACCGTGTCACTAAAAAAGACAAGACTTTCAAAAAAGATGTGTTGGCTGAGGCAGGTAAATTCAAGGTGCTGGATTATGAATTGAGTGTGAAAGCGACTTACCGCATTGGCAAATGGCTGTTCACTGCCATTCCAACCTATGTAATACCGGTGAATGCATTAACCATTAATTTACCGAAACAGACGTTTTATGAAAAGCTGACCAACAGCTTTTTTGTGGAACTTGACATCTGTCACCGCTGATACTATTGATCTTTAATGGTATAACTCTTAGGTATTGAGAAAGGATATTCAAGCACGTCGTCGAAACTGAATTTCACGAAGTTCATGTCCAGCGAATAAATATCGTTTCCGTTCTGAATTTTAAGTTCACGTCCGGTTGACATTTTTCTGGAATCATTTGTTTCATAACTGTTGTAGTGAGTGGTCGCTGTAGGTCCGGAAACGTTATGGGTGCGCAATTGCGCATAGACCAAAGAACTGTCAGCTTTATTGTACAGCAGATCCTGAATATAACTCGAGTCTTCAACCCTTGCCGACCATTTGCCGTTCAGTTCGGTAACTTCAGTTATTTCGCCGGCCCTAAGCGGTTCGCCAATGATCAGGTTTTGCAACGAACTGAAATCAACTTTTGAAGGCAGTATTTTTGCAGCACTTGCAAGTGGTACACATGTGGCTGTTTTCTGCAGCATATTTACCATGAAGAAGCTATCCCGTGTAATAAGTATTTTGGCGAAAGATATTCCACCCAATGCTGTTACATTGATCCATATAACACTGTCCTTCCTGATCCTGAAGTGAGCTGTAAAGTCCTGTTTGTCTTCAGGGGCTTCCATCTTCATTTTTGCCCTGCCTGTAAAGGTGCTGAATTGCAGCCTTTTATGCCACACCGGTCTGAATTGATCGATCAGTTTTACCAGACGCTGTAGGCTGTCATTGTTGTTGATAGCTGAATCGGGCTGTGGAAGCACTAGCGGACGGGCTTTAGTAACTCCGTTTGAATCAGGATTGTTATGTACCACATGCCATACATACACTTCAGGCTTCTTACCAGCCACCAGTTTCTTGAACGAGCAAGAATACAGATAACACGAAAGCAATAAAATAAAGGCACTCAGGGCGGTTCTATTCATACAGTTTTCCTTCACTTATTTTTTTATCCAGAAACAGTTCCTCGCCACCCCCCATGGCTTTCGCTTTCTTCCAGTATTCAATCGCTTTTTCTTTTTCATTCAACTGGTAGCAAATATTGCCCAAATGGTCGAATAATGTGGCGTCAGCTCTATCACCCATCAGCCTCACTGCGCGCTCCACCATATCTTTTGCTTTCAGGTAATTTCCTTGCTTGTATAGTATCCAACCGTAAGTGTCCAGAAACGTTGCTTCATCAGGTCGGAGCTCCAGTGATTTTTTCGACATTTTTTCCGCTTCATCCAGCCTCACTCCTCTTACCGAAAGGTAATAACTGTAATTATTTAAAACAGACGCGTTGCCTGGGTCAATCGAAAGCGCTTTATCAAAAGTCTTGTCAGAGAGGTCATATTGTTTATTCAAATTGTATTCGTCGGCTAGCAGTGAGTACATAGCACCTAAAACAGCTTTGTCGTTTTCCGGCTGCATGTCTATTGCTCTTTTTCCGGCTATGATAGCCCGGGCATAGTCCTTTTTGTTCATGTACCCAATGCTGTTGTAGTAATGAACTTTTGCTATGTTGGGGAAAAGGCGCATGGCTTTTTCGCTGTATTTGATCAGGGAATCTGCATCCTTTTTATCGGAATAGCCTCCCATTAATCTTTCCCAGGAATTGAAATTGTTGGGCTTAATCTGTATAGACCTTTTTAGTGCAGCAGCTGCGCTGTCAGGTTTATTATTGACATACAAAAAAGAAGAGTAGACGAATTGTACCTGGGCATTGTCTTCATGTTGGTTCACTATTTTCCACATTAATGGAAGCCCCTTAACACCCATTACTGAGTCATTGGGTAACGTTTGAATATATTCATTAAACAACTCCAGCTTTGTTTCAGCTTCAACAGTTTTGTTCTCAAATATTTTGCCAATACAGTTTATGTAAGATGCCGTGTCGCCTGCCTTTAGGTAGTGATCAGCAGTGCCAACCTGAATGAAAATGTCGTCTGGTATTATTTTTCGCCCCATTTCATACACCTCTTGTGCTTTTTTCGCTTGTTTGTTGCTTTCATATAGATCACCCAGCATTCTGTAAAATTTGCCGTTTTTGGGGTCTTTAGCAATCAGGTCTTTAACAATCTGTGCAGCCTTATCCAGGTCGTTCATGCTCAGGTAAACCTGCATTTTTCTCATCAGGATTTCCTCATCGTTTCCATGACTGACCAATGCCTTATCGAGGTATTTCAATGCCTCATCAAACTTTTTGGCTTTACTGAAATAGTCTGCGGCAATGAGTGGATAACTCAAATCATCGGGGTTGGAAACTGAGAGCTCAACTACAACGTCTCCCGCTTCCTTATACGCGCCCCGATCGGCGAGCAATGAGGCATATTGTTCTTTGTACCACTTATTGGAAGGGTTAAGCGCAATTGCTTTCTTAACGTATTCCTCCGCTTTTTCTATTTTCCTGTTTCCGTAACTGAGTTTCGACAGCTCATACCATACGGCAGGTACGTCTGGTCGGGCAGCTGCGTATTTTTCCAGTATTTCGGTAGCTTTTTTGTCGTCATCGTGCATCTTTGCCTTCATAGCGTCAAAAAACAACTGGTCTGATAAGGCATTTCTACCTGCCTTCGTCATATCAATATTCGAGTCGATTCCTTCGATCTGGCAAAGAGCATCCGCAGGTGAAAAAACACCAGAAATAAGTAATACAGTAAGGAAAACTACAACTCGCTGCAGGCTCATAAATGTGAAGAGAAATCACCGATGTTCAATTCCTTCGGTTTATCCATGTAAGTTACACTTTTACCCAATATTGAATTGTCAATTTGCGCATTTTTAACATTACTGTCGGACTGCACGATACTGTTAGTTATCCTTGAATCTTCAACATTTACTCCCTTTTCGAGCGAAACGTGCGGCCCAACTACTGAGTTTTTCACAGATACATTTTCGCCAATAAAACATGGCGGGATAATGACAGAATTTTCAATAACAGCGGTTGAAGATACCAGCGTTTCCGAATTTTTCTTCAATTCCAGTATGCGTTGATTGGTATATATAGCCGCATCTTTGAAACCACAGTCGAACCATTCGTCTACCTGATCGGTATAAAATTTAACGCCATTCGACAGCATATGAGCCATAGCGTCAGTGATCTGGTATTCGCCTTTCAGCATTATTTTGTTATCAATCAGGCGCTGCAGTTCTTTCTTAAGGCCATCACCATCTTTAAAATAATAAACACCGATGATTGCATAGCCGGGAGCCAGTTCCTGAGGTTTTTCAACAAATGCCTCTATTTCGTTTTCATTGTTCAGCTTCGTTACTCCATAGGCACGAGGGTCTTCAACACGCTGCGTCCACACAATGGCCTCTTTATTTGTATCAATACTAAATTTAGCGTTGAACAGAGTATCGGCGAATGCAATAAACACATTTCCTGTAAGTGTATCGCCGGCACATAAGATTGCGTGCGCAGTGCCAAGTGGCGTATCCTGATAACAAATTTTGCCTTTTGCGCCCAGTGTTGCAGCAACCGAAATCAGATGGTCTTCCACCGCCTTACCGAAATTTGGTCCGATTATAAATGCGATCTCATCAATTTTTTCGTTACAGGTGGCAATAATATCCTCAACAAGCCTCTGTACGATAGGTTTGCCTGCGATGGGCAATAGTGGTTTGGCTGTAGTGAGTGTGTGTGGGCGCATACGCTTGCCCATACCTGCCATTGGAATTATGATGTTCATATGTACTGTAATGTGAGTTTAGTATCGTTTTGAAAGTATTGTTTCCTTCTTATATTGAGTTGCTGCTGAACCGGTATTCAAAAAAGTTCCGACAGCAGAATTTTTTTAGTGTTTTCCCGAATGTCCAAATCCTCCGGAGCCTCTATTGGTTTCATCGAGTTCGGCTACTACATTCCATTCTATTTGTTCGTATCTGGCCACGATCATTTGTGCAATTCGCTCCCCGTTATTGATTATCTGTTCCTGTCCGGATAAATTGATCAAAGCAACCATAATTTCTCCGCGGTAATCGCTGTCAATAGTTCCAGGAGCGTTGATCAATGTTATTCCTTGTTTTATTGCCAATCCGCTTCTTGGTCTTATCTGCGCTTCAAATCCTTGTGGCAAAGCGATATACAAACCGGTTGGGATCAATTTCCTTTCCATTGGTTGCATTGTTACTGCTGAGGGTAACCATGCTCTAACATCCATACCGCTCGACCCGGTTGTCTGGTAGGACGGCAACGCATGTGGCGATTTATTAATTATTTGCACTCTGGTTTGCATAACGAGGCGCAAAGGTAAGTCTCAGCGATTAATTATTTGGGAAAGGCGGTTCTATTTGGGTAAATCTTTGTTTATATAAAGAATATTTATTTATGCCTGCTTCTCTGAACGATTTTGACGAGTTCATACCAGGTTACACTCACAATGCCAACAAGGATGCTTACCACGAGTAAACTTCCGCTGAGGGGTTCGAATTCGAAAAATTTACTTAGCGGTGCAACATACAATATCAATCCACTTAATACGATTGTGGTAAATAAAATACCCCAGACCATATTGTTCTTGTACCCGGCTGTTGTAATTATAGAATAGTAAAACGATCTGTTGACCAATGTAAGGAAAACGTTGGCTGTGATAAGTGAAACAAATACCATAGTCCGCGTTATGGCTTCGTCTTTTCCTGATTGCACAGCATATTGGTAGGTGAACAATAGCCCTGCCAGAATGACAAGTCCTTGCAGAATACTAACGCCCAGTTCGTTCCATTTGAAAAAAGTGGTGGTGAATGGGCGGGGAGGCTGCTGCATTGCGTTTTTCTCAATCGGTTCGTTCTCGAATATGATAGAACAAGTAGGCGCCATGATCAGTTCGAAGAAAATGATGTGTACCGGCGAAAAAATGTTCGGGTATATCCAGCCAAGTGCCAGCGGAATCAGTATCACCAGTATTATGGGTATGTGAATGGAAATGATGTACCTGATCGCTTTTTTCAGGTTGGTGTATATTTTTCTGCCCTGAGCTATTGCCAGTACCATCTTGCCCAGGTCATCATCGATCAGAATGAGCGACGATGCCTGCCGGGCTATCTCTGAGCCCTTCTTACCCATAGCAATTCCGATATGGGCAGCTTTTAATGCCGGGCCGTCATTCACTCCGTCGCCGGTCATGGCAACTATCTGCCCCCTTGCTTTAAGTGCGTTGATGATCCTCAGTTTCGCTTCAGGGAACATACGGGTAAAGATGTTGACCCGCATCACATCTTCTTCCAATTCGCTTTCTTTTTCGCCTACCAATAAATCTCCGCTCAAAGTCTGCTCCGCACCTTTGAAACCAATCTGATTAGCGATCGTTGCTGTAGTAGCGGCATTGTCGCCTGTAATGATCTTGACGGTAATGCCAGCATCATAAAACGATTTCAGTACCGATTCAATATTGTGCTTCGGCGGATCATAAAATGCAACCACACCTTTAAATACAAATTTAAAATCCTGCTGCTCGCCCGGAAAATCATTACCGGCAAACTCTGTAACACCTACACCCAGCACCCGGTAACCTTCACCCGAAAGGCTATCCACCGCTTCGGTAATTTTTTTTGTATCTGCTTCCGACAAATCAGACACTTTTATCAATGCTTCGGGTGCGCCTTTAGCTGCTATTATCCGGTTGCCTGATTTGTTTTCGAAGATGTGCGTCATCATCGGCGGTTTGCCACCCAAAGGATACTCATGGACAATACTGTATTCGGTACGTTTGTCGATATCAGCATGTTTCAGGTATGCTTCGTGAAGCGCCACTTCCATAGGGTCGAAAGGTGCCGGCTCGCTCGACCACATGGCCAGTTCTATCAACGCTATTTCATCTTCACCCGGTTCATTTGATGCTAACGTGATCTTGCCAGATTCCAATACAAACAATTTAGCCAACGACATTTTGTTTTCGGTAATTGTGCCCGTTTTATCGGTACAAATTACCGTGGCACTGCCAAGGGTTTCCACTGTCCTTGTTTGTTTTACTATGATGCCCATTTTCATGAGCCGCCATGCACCCAGGGCCATGAAGGTGGTGAAAGCAACAGGTATTTCCTCCGGCAGTATGCTCATTGCCAGTGTAAGTGCTTTTAGCAGGCTGTCAGTTATGTTTTTGGAGTGCGCGTAATTGATCCCCCATACAGTTAGGAAAACTACCGCGCCAACAATGGCCATTAATTTCACAAACTGACTTATCTGCTGCTGCAGCGGTGTAGCTTCTTCTTCAATTTCGGCTAGGCTTGTACCTATTTTACCCAACCTTGTATTATTGCCTGTTGCGTCAACAGTGCATATAGCCAGCCCACTTACAACTGTTGTTCCCTGAAAAACTTTATTATCTTCTGTTGCTTCGTTCTTCGCAACCGGTAGCGATTCTCCGGTAAGCATTGATTCATTTACAGAGAAGTCATTAGCTTGTATAATTACACCATCTGCCGGTACAGAAAAGCCTTCCTCCACCACCATCGCATCACCGGGAACTATCTCTTCACTGTTTATTTCAATTACTTCGCCATTGCGCACTACTTTGCTTCTTGGTTGGGTGAGACTTTTGAGCGCATCCAGCGCATTCCTGCTTCTTGATTCCTGATACAGTGAGATGGCTGCGATCAGCACTATGGCAGCAACCATAAAAATTCCGTCTCCTGTTTTGCCGGTAATAAAATATACCGTGGTGGCTGCAAACAGTAGTATGAACATGGGCTCCTTAAGCACGTTCGCCAAAGCAATAAAAAAGCCGCTACGGTTTTTTTGTGTCAGTTTATTGAGGCCATGCTTTTCTCTCGAAGCATTTACCTGCTCATCCGTTAATCCTTTTGTCTGAAACTGATTTGACCCCATAAATTGATTTGTAAAAATACCAATGCCTAGGGCAAGGTGAAATGATAATAGTCATGAACACGTTTCAGTTAGCCGTCTTCGTTGGTATTATTGGTTGGAAAAGCCAGACTTTTTCCTGTAAAAAAAAAGTTACTTCTTTTTTAGTCCCCTCAAAACAAGGAAGACACCCACCGCCATCCAAACAATGCAGGCAGTTTTTACGTTTGACGGTGCCATGCTTAGTTTCAGAATATCGTTATTCGACATGACCGAATACAAACCCGAAACACCAAGGCTAAGCAAAATTACTCCGACAATTATTCTCCAGTTCAATCTATTGATTTGTGAATGCTAAATTATGCCTTTTCGTTATTACAGCTTGATAAACTTTCTATTTATTTGTGTCTCTGCTGTTGTAATTGTTACATAGTATAATCCCGGAGGCAGCGTTTGTATATCAACAATCGTATTATTGCCATGCAAACCTAGCTGTATCATTTGCTGACCTAAGTTGTTGCTGATAACCAGATTGCCTGGTATTACATCTTCAGTACTAATATTTATTTCGTTGTATGCAGGGTTAGGAGTAAGTATAAATTTACTTCTTTCAGGTTGCTTTGTCCCTGTATTGCACGGTGGTGTATGCACAGCCACATGGAAAGTATCAGTGTTATATCCACAGCTGATTGGGTACCTTACCCAATAGGTGCCGGGATGAGTGATAAGGTGTGTAGTGCCACTGGTATTGTCAAACCACTTATAAGTGGTAGCTGTAGGGGCGGTTAATGTCATAGAAAAAAGATCCAACGTTGAGCAGGCAACGGTGTCTATTCTATGGGTAGTTGAAGAGTCCAGCACATTGACTATAGCGGTGCCCTGCATAGCCGAAAAGCAACCCGTTAAAGTATCGGTAGCTCTTATAGTATATGCACCGGCGATTGTCTTCAGGCCAAAGGACAGTCCAAATCCTGTGCCGGTAACAAATGATCCTGATGGTACGCCACCTAAAAACAATTCATATTGTATCCTGTTAGTAGAACTGTTCAAGCCAACTGGCACACCAGCGTTTCCTACACAATAGTTGCCTCCGCCTGTAACCGAGTCGACGGATGGTGCAGGATTGACCGTAAAAGAAGCAGTTGCCAGGCACCCTGTTGCAGGCACCTGATAAGATATCACAACCACACCGGAAGCAACACCGGTCACCATGCCTGACGCAGTAAATGCATAGGCGATAGATGGGTTACTGCTAGTCCATACACCCGTTAGTGATGTGTCATAAAGGGTAGTCGTTTGTCCTGTGCACACCCTCAGAGGGCCTGAGATCGCACCTATGACAGTATTTACGTGCACATGAATGGTATCTATAACAATACTGCAGTTATTGACAATGTTTACCCAATAGGGTCCAGAAGCGGTAATATTTCTGGTTCTTCCCGCGCTGCCGTCATTCCAGTAATATGATGAGCCGGAAAGTGAGTCGTGGGCCGAAATCGTGACACTTGCACCGGCAACTTTGCACAAAGTAGTGTCGTGGCGCTTAATTGTTGTATCTGTTGGGAATGAAGTATACACTACATTGTTGAAAATGCCACCACGCGTGCCTGGTAGAAATGTAACCGCGCAATGCGTAAATCCGCACAAGCTACCTGCTCCGTTCGGATTGCTGACACAGTTCAATGCCGACAGGCAATCGCCATTCATGTATATCTTATTGTCAGGGCCTAGTTTTATGTCTTCAAGGCCGGAACAACTGCCGACAGCGATTTTAGAGGCAGCAATGGCTATAGTCGACGGTAGGGAAATGTCAGTCTGATAAAGCGTATATCGACCAAATTCACCCGTATACAACTTCGTATTATCCGGAGAAAAATCAACTCCGTAGTTATAGCCTGTACTGTCTATCAACCTACCATTAGATACAGTACCTGTATTGGGATTAAAATCAAACAGTTCAGTCCCTTTGTTGCCCGAGGTACCTGCATTTGTTTCTGCAAGGTGCAGCCTATTTGGAGATATCCGTATCTCTCCTACAGTACTAGGGTAAAAAAATCCTGTATGTGAAACCACTGGCGGCTGTATGCCACCAGCTGTAATTTTATACGACCAGAATACTGCAGAATCCGAACGGCGGGTGATGACCCATATATCGCAATGGTTGCCGGCAACAGCTAGCATTTTTTCTGAAAACCGGTTCCCCATATAGTTGCCCGATGGCGTAACTACATCACCTAGTCCACTATGCAAAGCCATATCAACAACCGAGTAAGCCATTGTGCCGGTGCTCACATCGTCCAGCGATAAGATATAGAATTTCTGAGGGTCACCAATAAAAGGCACGATCAGCGCTCCTTGCGCAGCACTGAGCAATGTAAAGGGGAATATACCCGAACCATGTGGCATTAAGCCGCCTGTGCTGTCATAAACGTAACCACCATCGGTATAAAACAAAAGTCTGCCGCCAGGAGTGCACACTCCTGCTGACGCTTCAAACGCATCGATACTCGTAGTAAATGGCACTGGCACTCCCGTGCTGAAATCCAGTCCGGCATGTGATCCGAATGCCCATTTCTTATTGCGATTGGTATTGTATTGCGCTTGCACCACCGCATTAAATCCTGCCAGGAATACAATAAATACGGTAAAAAATCTCATTCTCAAATCAGCATGGTTGCATTGGTTACCTTAAGCAAGTTACTAATATATTTGATCATTAGAGTCATTGTTATGCAATTATAATATAACGTTTTTGCCAGCGAATTCATTCGAATCTTGTTTTTATCTTGCAGTCCAATGAGTGTTATTTGTTCTTACGATCGGCTATTTAAATTCACCCGAGCAGTTTTTACCAGTATTGGCTGCAGCGAGGTTGATGCAAACTTGGCAACAAAGGTGTTGCTTGCTGCAGATATTCGTGGTATAGATAGCCATGGAGTTGCGAGACTATCGGGCTATGTGCGACTTTGGGAGGCAGGGCGCATCAATCCCAATCCGCAGGTTAAAATTGTACATGAAACACCTTCTACAGCGGTAGTTGATGGTGATGCTGGTCTCGGACTGGTAGTTGCACCCTTTGCTATGCAGGTTGCCATAGAAAAAGCTAAAATAGCTGGCACAGGCTGGGTGAGTGTAAAGAACAGTAATCACTTCGGTATTGCCGGTTTTCATGCCATGATGGCGCTAGAGCACGATATGATTGGGATGGCTATGACCAATGCGAGTGCTTTGGTGGCGCCTACGTTTTCTATAGAGCGAATGCTGGGCACCAACCCAATTGCCACAGCTATACCGGCAGGTACACAACCTCCGTTTGTAGCTGATTTTGCGACAACTACAGCTGCCAACGGCAAACTGGAGATATTGCAGCGCAAAAACGCAGATACGCCGCTTGGTTGGGTGCAGGATATGGAAGGCGGTATATCTACCGACGCAAACGTTTTAAAAAAGGGTGGGGCGCTGCTCCCTCTGGGTAGCGACCGGGAGCACGGCAGCCATAAAGGCTACGCATTGGGCAGTATTGTCGATATTTTCTCCGCTGTGCTCAGCGGGGCTAGCTATGGACCGTGGGCGCCTCCTTTCCCTGCCTACGTACCCATGCCGGAGAATATGCCCGGCACGGGACTTGGTCATTTTTTCGGGGCAATGCGCATTGATGCGTTTCGCCCTGCTGCCGAGTTCAAAGAGCACATGGACAATTGGATTACCAGGTTCAGAAATTCGAAGCCGGCACCGGGGCACGAAAAGGTGCTTATTCCCGGCGATCCTGAGCGGGAAATGGAAAGTATTAGAGTGAAGGAAGGAATACCAGTTGTCGCTAGCGTTATCGAAGAGTTGACGTCGGTGGGAAAGCAGTTTGGGATTGAGTTGTAACCGTTTTAACACGGTAATGGCATAGGAATCCGTTCTGTCTCTTATCTTTATGCAAAATAAAAGCTCGGACAAGAGTTTCACGGACGATTTTTTAGGGCCTTGAAATAATTGAAACTAGCACGCGTATCAATGTCTGTTAATATTAGTTTAGAATTTTTTGACCATATTTCTCACCTGGCGGCATCTGCATGTCAGGCCCCTTGTGTTATTGCCATAGTAGATTCGAACAGGCATATTAATCTTTGTTCTGAAAGGTCTTTGTCGCAGAGTGCAGCAATTGCAGCATTTGAAACGAAGGAACTTTTAGTAGAACGCAATTTGCCTTCCAGTGCAAAATATAGTGGCAATACGCTGGTGGTTGGTGCGCCTAATTTTGTCTTGTTTATCGGATTGCCGCTTACTACAGATGATGGTTTGCACTCAGGCACGTTGTGTATCTGGACCACGAACGAACTGGAAGTAAGTGCTAAAAGATTACAAGAGTTACAGTCGCTCGCAGCATTGACGAGCAGCCACATCAATCAGGCAGCTGAAAATGAAAAACTGAAGAATAGAGTTGGAAAACTGCATCAACAGAATGAAAATCTTTCTGCTTTCGCAAACATTGCAGCACATGATCTTCGCGGTCCTTTAAATTCCATGATCTCTCTGGCGCATTTGCTCGAGTTGAATTATGGCGAAATGCTGGATGAGGAAGGCAATGAATATATCCGTTTTTTGGGTACTGCGGCGGCTAATTTGTCAGAACTAGTTTCCGGTATCCATGCGTATTCAAAGGCAGTGGATATCAGTGCCGAAAAGAGTAGTTTTCGGTTCTCAGAACTTGTTGATGCGGTAGGTGCAGTTAGGGTACTGCCGGCATCGGTGACTCTTAATTATTCTAAAGACGACAAAAAGATACGCTCCTGCCATGCTGCATTGATGCAGATACTGCTAAATCTGATTGACTTCACTATAACCGGTTCCGGCAAGGTAACGGTGGAGATTTCAATCGGATTCGAAGAAGGCAAAGACGACTACGCAATAAAATTTAAGGACAATGGAAGAGGTTTGCCTGCTTCCGAAAAGGATAATATTTTTGATCTGTTCAAGGTGTTGCAGAAGAAAATTAAAGGAGATGAAACTACGGCACCAGGCTTGGCGATTGTGAAAAAACTAGTTGATAAATTGGATGGTTCAATATCGGTTAACACGGCATTAAATCAGGGAACAGAATTTGTTATCCGTCTACCCAAATAGTCTTATCTGGGTACCTCGCCTTTACTCACTTCTACAGTGCCCCTCGGTTTCAGTATTTTATACCAGCTAAAGTCGCTGTTCGCTTCAAGTCCGTCTCCGTATAGTGTCTCCGAAGCTGAAGATATTTTCACGGGTTTCTCAGTAAAGAACTTGTGTATGCTCTCGTTCCAGATGAGCTCCTGTGTATTGAGTTGCTGCCCTTTTGTGCTTACTACCTGCACACTGTCCCAGACAATAATGTCGCCCTTTGTAGTATAATACCTTGATGAATCGGCGGTAAGTATGTGTTCAATTTTACCGCTATCATCAAAGAACTCTCCCTTAAGGTTTTTGTTCATGTCTATGAATGCCGGATTGGCGCTCTCTTTTCTGGTAAAATCATGCGCAAATGCACGCATTTTTATCTTGCCGTCTTTACTGTAAATAAGTGTTACGTCAACGGCATGATCTTCCATTTTTTTACCATTGCCGGTCAGCGCCTTGATTTGCTCCGGATCATTATTACAGGCTGATGATACCATAAACAAAACACCCGGAATCAGGATCCGGGTCACTTTGTTCAAATAATATTTCCAGCCAGTCTTAATCATACTTTCTTGGTATAAACCACCTGTCGCTGATAGTGATACCCAGTGTGAACCTCACATAGCTTTGTTGAATCAGGTTGTTTGTATTAGTACCTAACCTGCCAAGGTCTATAGCCATATTCAACCTTGATAATGATCTCTTGAATGGCAGACTGGCACCGGCAGTTACGCCATAGCAGGGCAGGGTAGTGTTATACAGTTTTACATAGTCAACGCCATAGTAAAAGCCTAGCCGATAAGTAACTCTTGACAAATAACTGCGCATATTATTTACATCCGGGGTAATCTCGCCACCCAGACTGATCTTATAAGAACTTTTACCTACGCCGGTGTCGAACAAACTATTTGGAGTGCTTTTAAAACCGCTCCAGTCGGTGTAGGCGAAATCTACACCCAGTCCCCATTTATTGTTCCTAGCCAGCATCGCCCCAACAGTAAAAGACATAGGCAGAGTTAGTTGTCCGTATTTGTTAACAGTGCTGTCCGTAATAATGGTAAGCAAAGTATCACCCAGACTGTGCGTGCTTACCTCGTAGGCACTGTAGCGCTCTGTAAGGCTTTGCATCCACGAAAAAGTACCACCTAGTCTTAAAGTATACTGCGAGTCCAGTTTGTGTTCATACATCAAACCCACCTTCCAGTTAAAACCATTGATACGGGTATTTTTGTTGAATTCGGTAATAAAGGCTCCGTTATAAGTTGCTGTGTCGATAGGCACTGTTGCAATAGCGCTGTTTATGGTGCCAAAGGTATAGCCCATATTTATGCCTGCACTGAGTCCTTTGAATTTATAACCGGCACCAAAATATGCTGTGTTGAGTCCTCCTTCACCATTATAGCTGCGCACAACCTGACCAATAGGCGAAGGTGGGTTGGTAGTAGAGTTTAATGTATCGACCATGTTGTAATAAACATGGGTATAGGGCTTGAATCCAAAACTGATACCAGCGTTTTTATGCACCGGAAAACCGAGGCTCAGATAAGAAACTGTTGTAGTACCGGTTTTGTACGTAAGCCCGGCGGCTTTCAGTGTACGTATTGACGCCGTGCCACCTAATTCAAAGGTTGTACGCTGTATAAATGCAAAAGAAGCCGGATTCTCAGAGTTTACTTCGTATGGGTTGGCGTACGTCGAGGTAAGGTTGCCCATACCCCTTATTGACGCATTATTGCTGTTCAGCAATTCACCTATTCCATACTTGGAATAAGGATTGTTTTCCCGCCCGTTCGTAGGATTACTTACGCTGCCAGTTTGTGCCGAAACATTCAATACGCATAGCAGAAGTAAACCTGAATAAAAAAACTTAGCGCGGGAGAGACACATTATAGTTTAAAATTAAATTTAATCCCTTCAACAATAAGTCGGGGTCGGCAAATATCTTACTTTTAATTTTGGCTGCAAAGAATGCTGCGTCACCGCCCGTTAAGATGGCGTTAAAATCAGGGTACTGGCCTGCATATTCGCGTATCATTCCATCTATTTCAGCGGCCATACCAAAAATGGCTCCGCTTCTCATACAGGTTTCAGTATCATAGCCCAGCAGCATCAGGTCACCGTTAGCACTTACTTCAGGCAATTTGTCTGTGAATGTATTCATCGCTTTGAGGCGCATCTCCATACCCGGAGATATAGCACCACCTCTGAAAGTTTTGTTTTTCTGTACCAGATTGTAGGTAACACATGTGCCTGCACAGATCACCAGGTTGTTCTTATCCGGATACAACAAGTGTGCAGCTGTTACTGCTGCCAGCCTGTCTGGTCCCAGTGTTTCCTGCGATAGGTAGGCGTTATTGATCTGAGTCCGGGTTGACCCATCCATAATTATTGTTGATTTGATCTTTGACTTAACCAGTTGATCAACTTCACCATCATGGTGCACCACGGAACAAATAATAGCCTTAGCAGGTTGGTAAGCCTCCATCATTTGCGAGACTTTTTCCAAAGCCTGCTCGTCTTTAAAACTATCCTGTTTTACCAGTGTGTCGTTATCGAAAATGGCGGCCTTTACTGCAGTATTGCCCCAGTCAATGCATAGATTTATGGACATCGGTTTTATTTTTTCGTGTAAGGATGCCAAATTAATAAAAATATCGTCCAATCCACAACTCCGGGACATTTTACAGATGTTTATTTAAATACTTTGCTCCAAATCAATTATTGGCTTATACCATTCGGGTTCATACAATAAAATAATTAGAAATTTGTATCAAATAAGCTTTTTTATTTAAATTTGCGTTTTATAAAAATAAACACTTATGAAATTATTATACTCTTTTAAAGCTTCATTACTCACTATCTGCCTGCTGCTGCAGATTTTTGCGTATGCGCAGGTGTCATATATTGTACCAGGATCATATACATATACAGTGCCGCCTGGCTCTACCAGCCTTATTTTTGACCTGCAAGGCGCTGCGGGCGGCAGCAGCTCAGCGACTGTTAGCAGGGGTGGCTATGGTGGCAGAGTGCAGGGCATTCTGGCCGTCACGCCCGGACAGGTTTTGTACATATTTATTGGTGGTAAAGGCGCCAATGGTTGTCCTTGCCCGACTGCCGGTGGCTATAACGGGGGAGGGACCGGGCATTATTATGGTGGTGGTGGTGGTGGTGCGTCAGACATTAGACTGACCGCTTCTACTGTTGGCACTTATACAACTACAAATCGCGTTGTGGTTGCAGGCGGAGGAGGTGGTGGTGGCGCCTCTTTCGGCGCTGACCACGATCGTGGCGGTGCCGGAGGAAATCTTATTGGGGAAAATGGTTATTATAACAGTAGCACAACGTCTACAGGTATGCTTTACAATCCCACTGGGGGAACCCAGACAACTCCAGGTGACGACGCAACAGCTTTTGGCGTATCCACTGCCTCCGTAGGGCAGGGTAGTAATGCTACGTTTCACTCCGCTACATATAGCGGTGGTGGTGGTGGTGGGTTTTTTGGTGGCGGTTGTGGTGGCTATGGTGGTGGTGCAGGCGGTTCCTCTTTTGCGGGCACCGGTACCAGCTCTGTTGTACATACCCCTGGGTATAATATTGGAAACGGGGTGCTTGTGTTATGTCCAACAAATGCCGGCCCTATTGCGGGCAACTCGCCGGTTTGTGTGGGCTACACGCGCAACCTGACATCTATCTATTCTGGCGGTATCTGGACAAGTGGCGCTACCGGAATTGCTACCGTAGGTTCTTCCTCAGGTATCGTTTCTGGCATAGCTGCTGGCACCGCCACAATTACGTACACTGTTGCGGTAGGTAGTTGCGGATCTTTGAATTCTACTACAGTTGTCACAGTAAACCCTTCCCCTTCTTCAATTACAGGCGCATCAACTGTCTGTGCGGGTCAGGCAATTACCTTAACCAATTCGGTACCTGGTGGCACATGGGTCAGTGGTACCCCTGGTATAGCCACGGTCGGTTCGTCTTCTGGTATAGTTACCGGTGTGGCAGCTGGTACGCTTACCATTACCTACACTTTCGGCAGCACCTGTTACGTTACCAGGTCAATTACAGTTAATCCATTATCTTCAATTTACGGTATTTCTGCGCTATGTCCCGGGCTTACAGCTACCCTTACCAACGCAACACCAGGCGGTTCCTGGAGCAGTGGTGCACCCTCGATTGCTTCAATCGGATCAGCTGGATTGCTTAATGCAATGTCTGTCGGGGTTACCACCATTTCGTACTCCATGCCATCTGGCTGCGTTTCAACAAAATCATTTACCGTAGCATCAACACCGTCTCCTATAGCAGGAGCCAACCATTTATGTGTTGGATTCACTACAACCCTGACAGACGCAGGCGGCGGAACATGGACGTCATCGGCTCCCGGAATTGCGTCAGTTGGTTCATCTACTGGTTTAGTTTCCGGCGTAGCAGGCGGAACTGCTGTTATTACATATTCTCTTGGAACGGGTTGTTTCGCTGCAATGCCATTTACAGTAAACGCGCTGCCGAGTGCTATATCAGGACCTACTTTCGTATGCGAGAATGCGTCGATGAATTTGTCCAGTACACCCTCAGGAGGCACGTGGGCCACAAGTTCCAGTGCCATATCATTGGGTAGCACTACAGGGGTAGTTACAGGTGTTGCCGCTGGTACTGCACCTATTACTTATACTACCGGTGCTGGCTGCGCCGTAGGTACCACTGTTACTGTACGCCCTGCACCCGCCGCTATAGTAGGTACTTTGAATGTGTGTGTTGGTTCAACTACTTTGTTAAGTTGCTCAAGTACGGGAGGCGTTTGGAGTAGCGGATCGACTGGTATTGCCTTTGTGTCTGCCGGACTGGTAAATGGAATATCTGCCGGGACAGCAAATATAAGTTATACTGTGACCAGCACAACATGTTCTCAGGTTGCGACCGTAACAGTTGATCCGGTGCCCGTTATTAGCGGATCTCACCACGTATGCGTTTTAGGAACAACGACACTTAGCAGCTCGATAGCTGGCGGTGTTTGGAGCACCGGTTACATTAACATATCTGTGGGCTCAACTACAGGAATAGTCACCGGACTCGGTACCCCTACCGATGTAGTTTTTTATACCTTGCCAAACGGATGCCAGGCCACATTTGCTATGACCATCGATCCGTTGCCAGCACTTGTCAGCTTCCCGGTTCCAAGAGACATGTGCGAAGGGACCAGTGCAACCCTTACTGCATACGCGCCAGGTGGTGTGTGGAGTAGCACCAACACTTCGTTGGCGGTAATAGGACCAACGACAGGAATTGTAAATGCTCTTGCAGCTGGGTTGGATACTATTGAATACGCGATGTCTAATGCCTGTGGCTCAACTATAGCGCTGCGTCCTCTTATCATAATGAATTTGCCAGATCCTGGTACGATTTCCGGGCCTTCAAGTGTATGCGTAGATCATGTTGTTACGATGACCAACCCCGCAACTAGCGGAGTATGGTCCACGAGGTATGGTCTTGCAGCCATAAGTTCCGGCGGAAGTCTGTTGGGGGTATCAGCAGGAGTAGACAGTGTGATATATACGGACGCTACGGCAACATGTGGAACAGCCAGTGTCTCTAAACCTGTTACCGTCAATCAACTGGCTGACGCTGGTTCCATCACAGGACCGACGGTGGTTTGCGAAGGCGAGACTATAAACTTAGCTGATGCGGTTTCTGGTGGCATCTGGAGTGCAAACAACGGCAATGTATCTGTAGATGCTGCAGGCAATGTGACCGGTTTGGCAGCCGGAGCGGTGACGATCTCTTATTCTGTTACAAATTCCTGTGGATTGGTTGCAGCCGAACATATAGTTACTGTAATTTCTCACGGTGATTGTTATGCGGCTGTTGGCGCCGTACCTACCGGAACCGACAGGCTCAATGTTTTCCCTAATCCGGCTTCCGGCACTGTGACTATTGAAATGCCTGAATTAGTGCGCAGCGCAGAAATAATAGTTACTGACATGCTTGGAAAGATCATCGAAAATCGAATAATAAACATTTCAAAAGGAAAGGATGTGGTGTTTGACCTTGGTAATACACCAAAAGGCAACTATTTTTTCCAGGTAAATACCAGAGATCGAATCTACAGAGCCAAAGTAACAATTCAGTAAATAAGCAACTGATTGGCAATCATGAGGTTTAGTTTAAGTTAGTCCAAGCTGCATTCTAATAGGATAAATGACAGCCTGATTATTTTTAGGTACCGAAGTAAATGGGGGTGTCTCGGAATTCCGAGACACCCCTTTTTTGTTTTTACCTGACATTATTTTTTGAAGCAGTACCTTTGCAAAAACACAGATTATGATCGCATTTTTAGGTATGGGCCATCTGGGCGCTAACTTTGTACAGGCTTTATTGAGAAACGGGAATCAGGTGCAAGTATGGAATAAGACTGCGGCTAAGGCAAAAGCACTTGAAGCTTACGGCGCTAAAGCATTCGACGAAGTTACCGATGCGGTAAAGGGTGCCACCCGAATTCATTTGACGCTTAAGGACGATGCCTCGGTAAACGAAGTGCTGGAAAAAGCTTCCGTTTCTTTTGAGCCGGGTACCATGATCATTGATCACACGACCACTACAGCTGAGGGTGCCGCTGCACGGACCGAACTATGGAAAAGCAAGGGATACACTTATCTCCACGCTCCCGTATTCATGGGGCCAATCAATGCGCTTGAATGCACTGGTACTATGCTTGTTTCAGGCGATCAGGCGGTGATTGCGGCAATTGAACCCGAACTGGCAAAGATGACCAGCGTAGTGATCAATTTTGGAACAAAGAACAACACTGCCGCCGGTATGAAGCTGATTGGCAACCTCTTTCTGATAGCTATGACTGCGGGCGTTGCAGATTCACTCTCGCTGGCTAAAGGGCTGGACATCAGCACGGACGATGTGGCAGCCCTCTTCAACTCCTGGAACCCCGGTGCTATGCTGCCTGCACGACTCAAAAAGATCACTTCTAAAACTTTTGACCAACCTACATGGGAACTTGCTATGGCACGTAAAGATGCAGGGCTAATGATTGCAGAGGCTAACCGCACCAACGTACCCTTAGTAGCCATTCCACCCATTGCAGCGGAAATGGATAAATGGATAGCCCGCGGTGAAGGCAAAAGCGACTGGACGGTGATTGCTAAGGATACGGTCGAGTAACCCTTTTACAGATACCACTCCTTTATCACCTTCATATGGTGCATCATATGGCCTACGATAATGTAGCCCAGTGCGCGCGCAGTGATTGGTGAGCTCACGCCGTTTGCTTTGAACGACATTTGTTTTTCATTAAGTGTTTCAAACAGCCTTTCTGTGGCATTTCTTACTGCTTTGAATTCTTCCATAACATCACGGAAACGGCGGCCATCAACAATTGCATTCTGCACATACAGGTGGTCGTCCATTGGGTGTAGTGGTGTCTTTTTATCACCGCGTGCAGCTACTAATGCCCGGTAACAAAATACACGCTCTGCATCTATCAGGTGGATCAGCAGTTCCTTTATATTCCACTTGTCTTCTTCATAGCGGTAATTATGTTTTTCAACCGGGATGCTCTCAAAGAAATGCACCGCATCTCTGGTGTTCTTATACAGCAGATCCATAAGATCTCCGTTGGGAACCATGGCTATATAGTTCTTGAAGTATGGGTTGAATTCGCCTTTCTTTGGTCGTACCATGATGTCGTATTTGTAGATTGAAAATACAATTATTTTGTCACCGGCGCAACATTATTCAGCTTTTTCCATCCAAACACTTTGTGGATACCGAAAGTGAAATGCTGACCAAATGTGATTTTGATATTACGCAGATCAGAATTGGAATACACAGCATCAGACGTCCTATAAGAATTGTAAATGATGCCACCACAATCCACATGCAGACCAAAACCCTTGAATAAATTTACCCCGACAACTGGTAAGATTCCTACAACAAAACCCCTACCTGACGGCATCTCAGGATTGCTAAAAGTATAGGGCTGTGCATTGTTATTGTTGCCTGTATAATAAGTTTCTTCTTTGGTGTCAAAACCATATTTTGTGGCATAAAACTGACCATATACAAAAAAGCGACTAGCTATATTTGTAGAATATCTGCAAAATAGACCAAGACGCCAACCCGTCGTTTTGTATTTGTGCTCTGCTGTATAAAATGCCGAACCGTAACTGCTATTTATGGCTTGCATGGTTTTAGCAACATCTTCGCGGCTGTTTATACCACCATCCACGCCAATCATAAAATGGCTCCCAATTAAATAACCAATGCCCGTATTCAAAGCCCAGCTTTCAAGAGAAGTCGATGTTGCAGGTGTATAATAATTTGAATAAACAGGTGAATACTTTTTGTTGTCGTATTCGCCACTGATATTCATCATCCATGTGTTTTTCTGAGCGGAGGTAACTGTGGAAAAAAAAGCCATGATGATACCTATAAGAATAAAGTGCCTGTTCATAATTTGGTTTTTATGGGAGTAAATATCGGGTATAGCATTCAATAAATTTACGACAGTTTCAAAAAAGCAAAATGCCGGACGAATCCGGCATTTTAAATTTTAGTTGCACTCGTAAAAGTATTTAAAGGACGATTTTAGGATGTCAATGGTGATTAACCAACAAGCGTAGCGCCTTCTATAAGCACGCTCGCCTGATTATTCAGCATTTCTACAAAGCCGCCACTGATTTCATACACTTCTGTAGTGGTTTTGTCCTTCAGTATCTTCATTTTGCCTTTACCGAGAGATGCGATAATGGGTGCGTGATTCTCCAGGATCTCGAAAGAACCCTCCGTACCCGGCAGGTATACACCGTATACTTTGCCGCTGAATATCTTCTTCTCAGGTGTTAATATGTCTAGTTGCATTTTGATAATTTGTCAATTCGATAATTCGGCAATTCGACAATGAACCTCATAATCGCACTGCATATTTCAATATTCCAGCATTTCTTTGATCAAAACCAGCAATTGTCTAATTGTCCAATTGCCGAATTGTCTGATTAATTCTTCGCTGCTTCGATCAGTTTCTTACCCTTAGCTATCGCATCATCAATAGTACCTACCAGGTTGAACGCTGCTTCAGGATATTCATCCACTTCACCGTCCATGATCATGTTAAAGCCACGGATCGTTTCTTCGATCGGAACCAGTACGCCCTTCAGACCAGTAAAGGCTTCAGCTACGTGGAATGGCTGCGACAAGAAACGCTGAACACGGCGAGCGCGTGATACTACCAGTTTATCTTCTTCACTCAACTCATCCATACCAAGGATGGCGATGATGTCCTGTAGTTCTTTATAGCGCTGCAATATCAGTTTCACACGGTTAGCGCAGTTGTAATGCACATCACCTACAATGATTGGAGTAAGGATACGTGAAGTAGATTCAAGTGGGTTTACCGCCGGATAGATACCCAGATCCGCAATTTTACGGTCAAGTACGGTTGTCGCATCCAGGTGGGCAAATGTAGTTGCTGGAGCCGGATCGGTCAAGTCGTCGGCAGGTACATAGACGGCCTGGAACGAGGTGATCGATCCTGAGCGCGTAGAAGTAATCCGCTCCTGCAACTCACCCATTTCTGTAGAAAGCGTGGGCTGATAACCGACCGCGCTGGGCGTCCGGCCAAGCAGTGCCGACACTTCAGC
>CAIKOJ010000192.1 GCA_903829015.1 uncultured Bacteroidota bacterium | reverse complement strand
TGACCGCAACATTTTGCAGATATCTGCTGAGCAGAAAACTGAACAAACCGAGGAAAAAGCCGAAAAATGGATCCGCAGTGAATACAAGATGAAGTCTTTCAAAAGGAGCTTTACGCTCAATGAAAAAATTGACGCATCGAAAATAGCTGCAAGATATGCCGATGGTATTCTGGTTGTGTCTTTGCCGAAAAAAGAACCAATCGAACCAACTACCCATCAGGTACCGGTGAACTAAGCGTGAACGACAATTGAGAACAAGGTGAATAGTGAAAAGGTACAGAGTCGAGGTAAGGAAAAAGTGAATGAGAGGGGCAAGGGTGAATATAGTAATGGCGGTGCATTTGCACCGCCTTACTATTTAAATAAACCACAAAACCTGTAAGCCGGATTCAGTTTTTGCTGCCGGAATGAACCGGAAACAAACGGCTATCATTTATCTGGGATACTGCTCACACAGTACCTCAAGCTGCCAACCCACAGACTCCGGCGAGCACCGTCAAACGTCTGCTTATTTGGCATTTCAGCACGCAAGGTTTACCCCTATTAGTTGTCGCCAACCAATACTGTAGTCTCTTACACTACATTTTCACCCTTATCTGCCGGAGACCGGCAGACGGTTATTTTCTGTGGCACTGTCTGTCCCCTGCCCCGCGCGAGCGAAACAGAAGCCTACCCGTTAGGTAGTGCGCTGCTCTTTGCTGTCCGGACTTTCCTCCACCCCGAAGATCGGGAAGGCGATAACCCGGCTTTGTAGCATTGCAATATTACAAATAAAATATGTACTAATCAGGATTAAACGAAACTTCAATTAAACAGTGGCACCAATTTTATAACCATATTTCTTTTATCAACCCATCTATCACAAACAACGATACTCAAACTTCTTACTTTTCAATCCATCAACTTAACTTTATACAATGAAGAAAATTGCCACCCTTATTACCGGCTTAGTTGCGTTACTAACCACTATCACCACTTATGCCCAACAAAAACAAATATCGGTCAAAGACAGGTCGCTGTTGTGGAAGATAAGCGGGAAACACTTGCCCAAACCGTCTTACTTGTTTGGCACCATACATCTCATATGTTCAGAAGATTTTCTCTGGACCGAGAAAATGAAAGAGAGTTTTGGCATGAGTGAAAAAGTCTGTTTCGAAATGGATCTGGACAACCCAGAAGTAATGATACAAGCGTCTATGGGATTGATGGATAAAACAGGCAGAAAATTAAAAGAGTATTTCACCGATGAGCAGTACAAAACACTGGAACTTTATTTCAATGACAGTCTGGGAATGGACATTGCCATGTTCGAACAACTAAAGCCGGTGGCCTTATTAAGCATGCTGGGCACAACCGGAGTAAGCTGCGCCAATCCTGTATCGTATGAAGACAGCCTGATGAAAAAAGCACAGGCCGACAACAAAGAAATAATGGGACTTGAAGAACCCAAAGAGCAGCTGGACGTATTGGCGAGTATTCCTGTAGACTCGGTTGTACAGCAACTGATGGATGCAATGGAAAATAACTCAGCAAACGACAGCGATTTTGCCAATTTAATATCCGCCTACAAAAAGCAGGACTTACCCAAACTTTATGAACTGCTTACAAACTCTAAAGATCAAAGCCTGGACCTTGGTATGTTTCTTGACAAAAGAAACAAAAACTGGATACCCCGTATCTCAACCAAAATGCTGGCCAGCTCAGTATTTTTCGCAGTAGGCGCAGGGCATTTATACGGCGAAACTGGTGTGATCAATCTGCTGAGAAAAGAAGGATATAAAGTAGAGGCTGTGAAGTGATTATTTAAGGGTAATTTTAGCAAAAAACAATTTGGCCAGGATACTATCAATAGATTTCGGTAAGAAAAGAACGGGGCTTGCAGTAAGCGATCCCCTACAGATAATTGCAACAGCATTGGATACCGTCGATTCGAACGAACTGATCGGATACCTGAAAAAATACATGGCAACCGAGCCTGTTGAGAAAATACTAATAGGCTACCCGCTCAATTTCGACAACTCCCCTACCCACGCTACACCGCTGGTAGACAAGTTTATCTTGAAATTTGGCAACGTATTCCCAACTATGCCTGTTGAAAAAATAGACGAACGGCTTACGTCCAAAATGGCGTCTCAGGCTATATCAGAGATGGGACTTAAGAAAAAAGACCGCGAAAAGAAGGAACTAATAGACGCTGTGAGTGCTGTAATGATGCTACAGGAATACCTGCAAAATGCCCCTTCCAAACTGTGAGTATAAATCTGGTATAGATTTTGTTACTAATAACAAAGAGCAAACCCATATTTTCTATAACTTCGTATATACGCTCCTAAATATTCATAATTTGAAACGCATACTATACTCTGTTTGTATTTTTTCCATCATTTCGTGGTACCCTGCACTGGCGCAAAGACAGTGCGGTTTTGAAATAACCAAGGCGGCTTTGATAGCTAAAGATCCGGCGTGGGCACAAAAGCTGCAAAACCAAAAAGCATCGCTGCAAAGTGTTGCCGACAGCTACAAGAAGAATCTGTTGGCAAACAAAGGCCGGAAAACAACAGCCGTTTCGGCCATACCAGTAATATTCCATTATCTGGTTACTAACGCACAGTTGCTCCAGCTGGGTGGTATCGCTGGCGTTCAGCAAAGGGTAGACTCACAGATGGCTGTGATCAATCGGGATTTCAACCGGCAAAACCTCGACTCTGTGCTTATCCCCTCGGGCTGGAAACCATTGTTTGCAAGTACTGGCATCCGTTTTGGTTTGGCTCATACCGACCCATCGGGCCACGGCACCCCCGGATATGATATAAAGATCATCCCAAATTCACCCGGCGGATTTTCCGGTGCGTCATCCAACTACAGCAATGCAAAACATGCCAGCACAGGTGGCACCGATAGCTGGGACGTAAACAAATACCTGAACATATGGTGTACCAATTTTACTGATTTTGGTGGATTGCTTGGCTTAACGACTTATAAGTCAGGAACAGGTATAGGTGGCTTCCCTTTAGATGAAGAAGGTGTTGTATTAAACTACGCTGTTGTGGGCAAAAGAGTAAGCTCAGCCGACTATTATATACCTACAACCTATCATTCAGATTATTACGATCAGGGCAGGACGCTTACACACGAGCTGGGTCACTTTTTTGAAATTTGGCACACATGGGGCGACGACGGTGGTTTCTGCCCTTGGAATGGTGGCTTTGACGACGGACTGAGCGATACGCCACCTGAGGGCGACAGCAAGTATTTTGCCTACCCTTATACGATAGCCGGCGGCACTTACAGGGACAGCTGTCATCTAAACGGCTCAGTGGAGCAGCAACCCTATGGCGCTGCCTCGCTCGATTTCATGAACTATACCGATGACGTGGCGATGCAACTGTTTACGCCTGACCAGGCTGCAGTTATGGCATCGATGGTACTGATGTCCGACGGTGAAAACTACTCCCTTACACAGCATCCCGAACTACTGAACTGGTCGCCAATTACAGGCGTGAATGATGTTCCGGCAAATTATAGTCTTGTGGTCTCGCCGAACCCAACATCTGGCGTCGTGTACATCACATTTAACCAAAACACCGACGAATTGCAGGAGATAACCGTAACGGATATCTTCGGAAAAACCATATACAACAATCACATTTCAGGTAGCGGCAAATCAATATATTCAATCGACCTATCAGGTTACAGTAAGGGTATTTACTTAGTAAGGTGTAACTTTGCATCCGGGAGCATAACCCGGAAAATATCGTTACAATGAATCTACAGCCACTAAGCATTTCTGCAGCATTTGATATAGTAAAAACAGATAAAGACCTAAGAGCAATAGCCGAAAAAGTTGAACGGGGAGAACGTATTACCGACGAAGAGGGAATTCTACTTTTTGAGAAAGGCGACCTGGGCTTTGTAGGGGCTCTGGCCAACCACATTGCGCAAAGGCTGCACAACAACAAAGTATATTTCAACCGCAACTTCCATATTGAGCCAACCAATATTTGTGTATTCACCTGCAATTTCTGCTCATACTCTCGGCTTTACAAACACCGCGATGATGGCTGGGAACTGACAATGGAGCAAATGCTGGACATGGTACGCAAGTACGATGGCGAACCTGTAACAGAAGTGCATATTGTAGGCGGCGTGCATCCAAAAATGAATCAGGAGTTTTTCTGCGAACTGCTGCGGAAAATTAAAGCACACCGCCCCGACCTGCATATTAAGGGCTTCACTGCCGTGGAACTGGATTACATGATTCGCAAGGCGAAACTGAGTATCGAAGACGGCATGAAGCAACTGCGCGATGCAGGTCTGCAATCGTTGCCGGGCGGTGGGGCTGAGATCTTCCACCCAGATGTACGGAACCAAATATGTGCTGATAAAGTTGATGGCACAGGCTGGCTGCATATTCACGAAACGGCTCACAATCTGGGTATGCACTCGAACGCTACGATGCTTTACGGTCATGTAGAAAACTACGCTCACCGCATAGACCATATGAGCCGACTAAGGCAGCTGCAGGACAAAACCGGTGGTTTCAATTGTTTCATACCACTCAAGTTCAGAAATAAGGATAACGACATGTCTGATCTGAAAGAGTCGTCTATTATTGAAGACCTGCGCCTGTATGCGATTTCCAGAATATACATGGACAACTTCCGCAACCTGAAAGCCTACTGGCCCATGCTGGGACGGCAGACAGCACAGCTTACATTATCATTCGGAGTGAATGACCTGGACGGAACCATTGATGATACAACCAAGATCTACTCAATGGCCGGCGCAGAAGAGCAGAACCCAGCTATGAGCACCGAACAGCTTTGCGATATGATCCATGCTGTGGGACGTATACCCGTGGAACGCGATACGCTGTACAATGAACTGAAGGTCTTTACTGAAGAAGTTGCAGGGTAAATAAATGCCGGCTAAAATCAAACAGCAAGATTATTTACAGGAAGTGATTAGCCGAGTGGCTGCCACACCGCCCATTGTACCGCTACACCGGAAAGCATACAAGCAAGGTTATTCGTTTTCTCAACAACCCTTCGACGCACAGCTACAGATATGGAACAATATTTGGAAGCAAACCGACGCTTATTGGGTAAGACTTCAGGCATTCTTTTTTCTGGAGCAATACGTAGCACGTAGACAGCACCACCTTCTGATATGGGACACCTCCGTATCGTGGCAGGAAGATGTGAATGATTGGAGCTTGTGCGATGCACTTGCCAAGATCAACACCAAAGCACTGGAGACTTTTCCGAAAGAAGTATATACACAGCTATCAAAATGGAACAGCGACAAAGACCTATGGAAACGCCGGCAGTCGGTAGTGAGCCTGTTGTATTTTAGCCGCACCAAAAAAGAATACCTCCCCTCCGAAAAGATCACTGCTCTTATACAACCACTGCTTACCGACAACGAATATTACGTACAAAAAGGTGTGGGCTGGGCTTTGCGGGAGCTTCATACTGTCTATCCCGCTGATGCAATACTGTTTCTTAAGAAGCATATCAAGCAGATTCACCCCATAGCATTTACGATAGCTATTGAAAAAATGACTGCGCCTGAAAAAGAGAGTTTTAAATTGATGAGGAGGAAATAATTCACGTCAGAGGTTAACAATCCCTATTGAATCGTTTTGGTAAAAGCATAATGATTTTCGCCCTTTTTTCAACTGGAACGAAGCAGATGCCATCGAATTTAAGGTGTACAATGAGCACCTGACCCATTTTCTTTCCTACAGGCATATAGCAAAAAGATAAAACGTACTATCTTTATAGCAACCTCTTTGTAATTCAAATTCACGCATGCTGATGAGAACCTTCTTGATACTATTGTTTTGCTGCCTGATTCTGTTACCGCAACCGGGATACAGCAACGCGGCACAGCCCGGCATTTTCGATGCCGGCGGTACAGGCAATTTTGTACTGCTGTTTCCCGGCGACAGTGTATACTTCCGCAAGATCCAGATGATCGATGAGCACATAGCTATACAGCTCTATAGGGGCTTTGCAGTGGTTCGCGGCGAATACAAAATGCTCAATGCCACCGATTCGCCCGTGAGTATCAAAGTGGGTTATCCAGTAAATGCTTCAATACATTCCGGTGACGACAATTACGGCACCTTTCAGGTATTCTTCGATCAGTTATTTGCGCTTAAGAGTTACACCAATGGCAAAGAGAACTCTCTGATCATACAGCCCGCAGCCGAGCGGCTGGCTATAGGCGAGAATAACTGGTATGTATGGGAAAGCACTTTCAAGCCCAAAGACACCACTACACTCACGGTATACTTTGTTGTCAATACCAACAATACCATAGTTCGCGAAGGGTACACCATAGATAAAAACAACGGCTTCATATACCTTCTGGAAACCGGCGCCACCTGGAAACAACCTATCGCCAACGGCGAAGTGAAAATAGCCCTGATGGATGATATCCATGTCAAAGATATCAGAGGCATTTCGCCATCGTCAGTATTCCGGGTAAATGAGGCGGATGGCATTCTTTACTACCACTTCAACGACCTCTACCCTACCGGCGAAGACAATATAGTGTTAGTGTACACTGATGCTATCGAGAAATTTGATTTCAGCTATGTCTCTCAGAAAAGGCAGCTGTTGTTCGGCTCCATAGACTCTTTTGCAAAGCAAAACGTCGATCAGTCAAGGCTGATGACCATGTCCTTTAAGAACCCGTTCAAGGTTCAGTCTACCAGCTTTGGCGCCATCATCAGCTTGTTTGCTATTTTAGGATTTTCCGTTATCGCACTCATAGTGCTTGTATGGCTGCTGAGAGTGTTCTTCAGATACCTAAGATCACGCAGACCAACCAGAGGTACCGAGATATAGTATAACCCGATTAGAAATCCGCAAGACTTCTACCAATGATACTGATACACTCATCAATCTGAGGGCGGGTAATGAGCAGCGGCGGAGCAAACCTGATCTTGTCGCCATGAGTAGGTTTAGCCAGCAACCCGTTTTGTTTCATGCTCATACAAATATCCCATGCGGCTTCTTTATCCGGGTGATTAATTTCTACGGCATTGAATAAACCTTTGCCCCTCACCACCGATACATATTCGTTGTTCAAACCACGTATTTCGTTCCTGAAATGCGCACCAAGAGTCAGAGCGTTCTCAGCCATTTTCTCATCTACCAATACCTGTAGTGCCACCATGGCTACCCTGCAAGCCAGCGGATTACCACCGTACGTCGACCCATGATCACCTGGCTTTAAAGTCAGCATGATCTCGTTATCCGCCAGTACTGCCGATACCGGCATTGTACCACCAGACAGCGCCTTACCGAGCAGCAGTATATCCGGACGCACATTTTCATGATCGCAGGCAAGCATCTTACCCGTTCTGGCAAGACCGGTCTGTATTTCGTCGGCAATGAACAATACGTTTGCCTCTTTGCACATAGCCGATGCTTTCGCCAGATAGCCGTCATCAGGCACTATCACTCCCGCCTCTCCCTGTATAGGTTCTACGAGAAAACCCACTACGTTCTTATCCTGCAGTGCTAACTGCAGGGCTGGAATATCATTGTAAGGTATTTCTTCAAAACCCGGCGTATATGGTCCAAAATCTCTCCTTGACTGCTCGTCGCTGCTGAAAGAAATAACGCTGATCGTACGACCATGAAAGTTATGAGAACAGGTAATGATCTTCGCCCTGTTTGCCTGAACACCTTTAACTTCGTAGCCCCACCTGCGTGCCAGTTTCAAACCTGTCTCCACAGCCTCAACCCCTGTATTCATGGGAAGCACCTTGTCGTACCCAAAGAACTTAGTAATGTACTCGGCATATTCACCCAATACATCGTTATGAAAAGCACGCGAAGTGAGTGTCAGTTTTCTCGACTGTTCAATGAACGCATCAATGATACGTGGATGGCAGTGCCCCTGATTGATAGCCGAATAGCCGGAAAGGAAATCATAATACCTGCGGTCGTCCACATCCCACACAAATACGCCCTCGCCGCGTGCTATAACCACGGGCAGCGGATGATAATTATGAGCCCCGAATTCTTCTTCTTTATGTAAATAACGCTCTGTAAGCGGTGATATGGATTTAACTATTGGCATATGGCAAAATTACAATTTTACCATCATATTTTGCAGAAATCCCGAACAGATCACCGAATCACGAACTTAACAACTGATGTGCCATTCATCTTAGCAATGTACATCCCCGAAGGCAGATCAGGCGTGGCCAACCGGACTTTTTCCGAATTAAATTCGTTGTAAAATACTTCCTGCCCAAAGATGTTGCTTATCGATACCGTATGTATTATATCTGCAGCAAGTATTGTGAATTCACCATTATTGGGGCTTGGAAATAACTGTAAAGATCCGGTTGTTGAATATTGACTGGCAAACAATGTAGCCGTACAGGGCGATATAGTAACATAAAAAGCAGATACATGCGCAAGCGTACCATCGGTTACCTGCACCGTAAAGGTATCATTACCGGTATAACCGGTTGCAGGTGTATAAGAGGTTCCGGTGGGTGTGACTACGCTGCCGGTGGAAACAGTAGTACTTGAAACTGTAGCTGTGCCATGATGGGGACCAGATACGAGGCTCCATGTTATCACCTGTCCTGCGTCGGAATCCGCTACAGCCAAAAATGAATTGAGCGAGGCAACCGAATCCTCGCATATGCCAAGAACACGGGCATCCCCTCCTGTAAATGATGGAACGTGATCACTATGGTCCAGCATCCGGATACGATGGTTAGCAAAATCAGTGGTATACAGGTTGCCACTATTATCAAATGCAAGTTCGTCCATCCCCTGAAATTCAGCTGCAATGGCCGGCCCTCCGTCTCCGCTATAACCCCCGATTCCGTTACTGGCAATGGTCATAATAATGCCGGAACCAGCCATGATCTTGCGTATCCTGAAATGATCGTTGATATAAATATTACCCATACTGTCTAGCACAACTCCTTGCGGCGAGCGCAATTCAGCGGCTGTTGCAGGTCCGCCATCACCGCTGAAGCCAACAGTACCGTTACCCGCAATAGTGGTAATAATACCGGATGTGTTTATCTTCCTAACTCTCGCATTTCCCATATCTGGTATATATATATTGCCATGGTTATCTATGGTAATAAACGCAGGATTAGATAATTGCGATGCCGTCGCAGGTCCACCATCACCGCCAAACCCGGCGGTACCGTTACCGGCAATAGTAGTAATGATGCCCATTGTATTCACCTTTCGAACACAATGGTTAGTATTATCTGAAAAATAAATGTTTCCCGCCGCATCCAACCCAATTCCGGTTGGCTGATAAAGCTCTGCATCTGTAGCTGGGCCACCATCGCCGGAATAGCCACCTGTTCCAATACCGGCACCATAACCATTTCCCGCAACCGTAGTAATAACCCCGCCTACGCTGATCTTACGGACTACATTGTTAAACCATTCTGTAAAATATATGTTCCCGGCTGGGTCCACGGCAATTCCGATTGGGTGATGCAGCCGGGCATTTGTCGCTAAGCCGCCATCACCAAGGTAACCGACCACACCGGTACCCGCAATAGTGGTGATAATACCAGATGTGTTCACTTTTCGGATGCGGTTATTGTCTTTGTCAGCAATATAAACGTTCCCGCCATGATCAATGGCAACACCATTAGGATAGGCTAAGTGAGCAGCAGTAGCAGGCCCACCATCTCCCCCGTATGCCCCGCCAAAAAGCCCATCACCGGCAAAAGTGGTGACTATCTGTGCGAGGGCTGAAGATGAAGAAATTAAAAGTATTATGACACAGCAAAATGAAACAAGGAGCTTTTTCATAACTTTTTTTATTGTAAATAAACAGAAAAATTATCAAATTTCCCCATCTATTTATGCCTATACCGTTACCGGTTTATTCTGAAGTTCCACCTTTTCATGTGCATTGATCTTATCCAGTTCCAGCAATGTATATCCGCCACCGGTCGCTCTTTCGAACATAGGTAAGAATTTCGCTCCATACACTACCTGATGATATATATAGGAGGTTCTTTGCTGCACTATGTTGGAGAAATGGTCATCAAATGCTTTTACATAAATGATGATCTCCATTTTAGCCTCAACTACATCATCCATCGTAAAGCCATACAGCGGACTTTCCTCATTAATAGCATGAACCACAGTCCAGCTTAGCGCCAGAGAATTGATCTTGGCCATCTCCAGTTTCAGCGGGTAGAATTTGGTAACGGTCTTCCCGTTCTCCGGTACATGCAAAGCCAGCGTCACATTGGCCTCCACATCGGTGAGATGATTGTTTTTGTAGGTAGCCATCCTGAACATCACCGCCTTGCCATCTTTATAGGGTGCCACCAGTAAATTTGGACTGAACAGCAGGTAAGCCTTGGGCCGCGCAAACCGTCCGTAAATAAGACCCGTTACCAACGCAAACGACAGGATACCAATCAGCGACTCTATTGATGCAACGATATTAGCCAACATTCCATAGGGTGCCATATGCCCGTATCCAACTGTTGTAAGCGTCTGGGAGCTAAAGAAAAAAGCCTCCATAAACTGATGAAAAAGTGATAATGGCTGACCCAGACCCAGATTACTGACACCGATAAAAAAATAAAGGCAGGCAAAAAGAAGGTTGATGGTAGTATAAAACAGGATAATAAAGAAAATAAAGTGGCTCTGCTTCATGCGCAGCAAGGTGTGGTACATGCTTATCCGCTCCCAGACAGGTATACCCCGTTTGCGCAGATTGGTCGATCCGTCTGAATTCAAAAGCCGCCCGCCTTCTACACTGCTGTTAGGCCCGAATCCTGTATTGTCTATATCCCGTAAGCGCTGCCTGTTATTTAAGATAGCCATTTTTGATCTGCTTTTTATACTCCAGATAAAGGGATACGAGAATAATGCAGCCCGTTAAAAGTGCGCCCAAAAATAAGCAAACAGTTGCGGTAAACTGCCACGCAGCTATATAGTGAATACCTATAGCAAGAACAGCAAAAACAATAAGTTTTACCAGCCAATCGCCATATGGCAGCAGCGAACTGACAGAAGTCTGCAATGCTTTTGCCGAATGAAACAAATAATATGCCGCCTGAAAATAGGTAGTAACCACAAAACAACCTGCAAGTCCCGGTAAGCCAAACCAGATGTATGCCGGGTACATCAACAGTATTGCTATCACCAACTCCAAAACTGCTCCTTTATTGATGATATGCCCTAAGTGCATCTTCTGCAACACGGTAGTAAAGCTGTACGCCTTAACCGGGATCACCATCAGGCAGGCCAGAAAAATAGGTACCGACTGCGCGTAGTCAGGCAGCAGTACACTAAAGAATTCATTTCTGAAAAACACCAGAAAAAAGAAGATCGGAAAAACTATAACTGAAAGCACCCTTGCCAGTTGATTCATCATTTTTATCAGCATGCTTCGCTCGTCGGTCGCATCCACCTTCACCATCTGAATCAGCACAGCACTGCCCGCAGCACTCAATATCAGCGGCAGGAAGGGGATATTCTGAGAGCCGTTGTAATAAACCGCAGAAAGAGATGATGTGAGCAGAATAGAAACCGCGAACTTATCGACACCCGCAAAAACGATCTGTAGTATATCATACACGCCCAGATGCAGCCATAGTTTACGCACCTCCTCAACCTGCCGGCCTTCTGTATGTTCGGCTCCTGCATGTTTAGGCAAATTTATCAGCAGCAATACGCCACAGACAATTGTCCGCAGCACCGTCAATACCAGCAAATACAAAAACAATGATTGGTATGAAAATCCATTTTGCAGTATTATATAATGGATCCAGCAATAACCGGCTGCAAACAACAGACTGATCACCGAAAGCTCCCTGAATTTCTTAAACACGATCAGCACAGATTCCATAATAATGTTTGCCGAAAACAAGATCAGGAATAAGAAAGGTATGGTCAGGTGTACATTTACTGAAGAGCTCTGCATGTATGCGAAACCGACAGCCAGCAGTAACACCCAAACGCCGTACAGTGCTATTTTAGATTTCTTAATACTCTTTGCCAGACTTATCACAAAAGCTGGTGAATAGGTAATGATCAAAGCATGGATACCCAAGCAGGCAAATGGGTAAATGAAATTCAATTGTATCCAGAAATTCTGGTAAGTGCCATATACAGGCCGTGCAAGGTTGTGCGAATAGTAAAGTAATACCAGCAGGTTTGCCAATGAAGGAAAGAACCTGATAATAAAGATGAAAAACGAATCTTTCAAAAACCTATTACTCTTTCCCTTTTGCAAAGGCATCACATTCTTCCTTGTTTAAGTATTTTATGACCTTAGCAGGATTACCGGCAATAACACAATAACCTTCATTAAAACTCTTTGTAACAACAGCCCCGGCACCCACAATGGTAAAATCAGCCAGCCGTACACCGGGCAGTATCACTGCGTTCATCCCCATCCAGCAAAAACGGCCTATTTCTATTGGTGCAGACGCAGTATGCGTGTCATTATTAACAAGATCGTGGTTAGATGAAATGATACCAACATTGGGCCCTATATTGGTATAGTCGCCTATACGCACTCCATTAACCGCATTGATATACACTCCCGGAGAATCACCTGGAAAAACGTTTTTCCCACGCACTATTTTTTCGGGATTGTGTATGGTACTCGTATAATGAATCGCCCATTTCACCCCTGAGTTTTGCCTGAATATTTTTCTGAAAACAAAATCGGTTAGGTAAAAGCCCACGCTCATTTCCCTTCTCAATCGAAAAAGGTCTTTAATATGGTATACCGTACCGCTGCCCATGATTAACTACCCGCTGGAGTTTCAGATTTCTTAAACAATGGATAGAAAGCCGCCAGACATAAAAGTATCAGCAAAATACCACTCACCATTCCTATTTTCTTACCGGTATAGAAGCTTTCCGGCCTGAAGTGGAATTCAATTTTATGGTTGCCTGCAGGTATTCTAATCGCGCGCAACACATAGTTTGCTTTCATGATCGGAGTTTCTTTACCATCCACAAAAGCCTTCCAGCCTTTTGAATAATAAATATCCGAAAATACAGCCAGTCCATCCTTGCTGTTCTGAGAAACGAACGAAATATCATCCAGTCCGTATTTGTCCAGTTTCACAGTTGCTGCACTGTCTTTTCCGAAAGGTGCGGTACCCAATTCACCTTTGAAAGTGGCACGCATCACCGCGGTCTTCTTCGGATCAAAAGCATTTGGAACAATAGTAGTATCTCCCAGGCGGGGAGCATTCAAACTTTCCATTTCTTCATCAGCAGTACTGGCCCATTTTACTTCATCTACAAACCATGCATTGCCACAGGCGGTTTTATTCGGTATAACGCCTGGAGCACTTTTCTGTCCGCCTACAATTATGTACTTGGTATTGAGCATGTTCAGCACCTGGCTGTTAAAGCCACGGCTCATCTGCCTGTCTATCAGATCCTGGTATATTTCCATTTTAGCCGGATGGTAGCCACCAACACATTTATGGAAATAAGCCTGAACCGCATCGTTATAAGTATCTCTGGATAGATCCAGCACCCTATAATAAGGATCAGTATCCTTCAATATCTGCTTATCCACTTCACGCGGCACGAATACACTTTCATAATCAGAAGCGTCCACATAATTCGATTCGTTGAGGTAAGCCATAGACACTGGGATCAGGTCAATTGCAATCACAACCGCCAGACCGCCTACCAAAATGCCCGTATTAATTTTACCTTTTATGAATGCCCATAAGAGCCCTGCAGAAATCAGAATGTACGCTGCACTTTTCAGTCCGCTGCTCATAGCCAGCGCCACACGGTCGTCGCGGAGCAGCTTCGCCAGTTCCGCCGGCAGTTGGCTGTCCCCACCACCGGTAAAGCTAAAGAAGATGCTACCACCCACACCAAGAAGAACGCACAAACCTGCAGCGATGCCTGCAGCCAGCTTTAACTGTCCCCACATTTTCGGATCATCTTTACGGTCTATTACTTCCTGCACAGCCCATACCCCTAATAATGGGAACAGGAACTGAGGAATGATCATAGCCATCGACGGCGTCCTGAATTTGTTCATATACGGCAAATGATCGAACAGGAAGTAGTTGATCCCTTCAAAATTCTTACCCCACGATAGCATGATGCCTATAAAAGAAGCTGCAAGTATCCACCATTTGTGTGGAGAGCGTATTACGATTAGCCCAAGGATAAACAGGAAACAAACAACCGCACCAAAGTAAACCGGCCCACCCAAAAATGGCTGAGGCCCCCAATACATTGGAAGTGAATCTGCGCTTCGTCCACTTTCTTCCAGTTTTTCGAGTGTTTTTGGTGCCTTATCTGCCGATTCGCCCGAGGAACCTCCATATAAATAAGGGATCATCAGACAGAAGGTCTCACCAATACCGTTGCTCCATCTGAATGCATATTCTTTATCCAGGCCGCCGTTTGTCTTTTTATCATGCCCCGAAAGTTCACTGGCACCACCGCGCATTGTTTCCTTGGTGTACTCCGATGTGGTCATAATTGATGTCACGCTCGGCCCTACACCCAGAGCGGTGACACCGGCAGCTATCAGGCATGAAATAAAAAATTTGCCCAGTTTGCCTTCCTTCAGCGCAATAAAGAACATGGCGATGCCGAAACAAACGAAAATGATCATCGAATAATAGATCACCTGGAAGTGGTTGTTGGCAAAAATCAATTCAATGGAAATACCCAAAATTGCAGCGCCCGTGAGCCATTTCTCTTTAAAGATCAGATAAAGGCCCGCAAGTGCCGCAGGCAGATACCCCATGGTAAGCATCTTGGTATCATGTCCTACCCCTATGATGATAGCATTATAAGACGAGAACGCATAAGCCATAGAACCCACCATACTTACCCATTTGTTCACGCCCAGCACCCGCATCAGTATGTAGAAGCAAACCATTGCTATAAAAAAGAAGTACGCAGGCTTACCAATCGACTGGAAAACAGTTTGAACTACACCCGGATAATTCGTATTAGAGGTGCCCACATACGTAGTATAAGTGGGCATACCACCAAACATACTGTTCGACCATAGTACATCCTGCCCGGTGGCTTCGTGGTAGGCCATGCCTTCACGAGCCATACCCTGCCACGAAATATTATCGTGCTGATTGAGTTTTTTACCCTGTAGCTGCGGATAACAAAACGCCAACGAAAGGGCTGCGAACGCAACCATTGCAATAATATCTATCTTTAATTTTTTAAAATCGATCTGCATAAAAAGCCTTTTAACGAAACAAAAATAAACCTTCTATCCGCTAATGGAAATTAAATGGATAAAAATCATTGGAAATTATAACGGAATCCTGTCT
>CAIKOJ010000191.1 GCA_903829015.1 uncultured Bacteroidota bacterium | reverse complement strand
CTTTTGCTTGCGTTTCATGGTTATGGCGATGATGCGGTTATCTTCAGTCCGCTCATAGAGCATCTGACCTATGAATACACCATTCTTTCTATCGACCTGCCGCATCACGGTGCCAGCAAGTGGTCTGATAAAGAAGCTTTTACTGTTGCAGACTTAACAGGTCTTGTGCGTACATTGAAAAATGAATTTGAGGTTGACAAAATTTCATTGCTTGGGTATAGCATGGGCGGCAGGGTATGCCTGAGTGTCATTGAGCAGATGCCCGAAAGTATAGATAAAGTGGTGCTGATGGCTACCGATGGATTAACGGTGAATCTGTATTACTATTTGTTTACCCGCACGGCTGCAGGCAGGGTTATGTTCAGGCATATGCTCGAGCACCCGGCACTTTATCTGAAGACGGTAGATTGGCTCAGAAAGGTGAATCTGGTAGGGCCATCCAAGCATAAATTTGTGATGCACTTTTTACAGACCGATGAAGGACGGAATTTATTGCTTAGGGTGTGGCCGGCAATGAGCGGTATTATACCTCCGCCATCCAAAGTTAAGGCTGCAATAAAAAAGCACAGAATACCGGTAACCATTATAATGGGGCTGCTGGATAAGATCATCCCGCCTATTCAGGCAAAGAAATTCAGTGCTGGGCTTGATACCGTAAAGGTGCATTACCTGGCAAAAGGACACAGGGTTTTTGATCACGAAAATGCCGGACTGGTAGCCGGCGAACTTATTTGATCATGCTGTTGGCTATTGTATGCATTTTGCTCGGACTGGGCTATTCGTTGCTGATGGTAGTTTACCGGAAAGGCTGGACAACGCAGCCTGAATTCCACCTTGATCCCGGGTGCCAACCGGCAACAAGTATCACTGTAATTATACCTGCACGAAACGAAGCCCGCAATATAGGTCGTTGCCTCGATTCAGTTTTGGCGCAAAACTATCCTGCAGCACTTTTTGAAGTGATTGTAGTTGATGATCATTCGGATGATAATACAGCGGATATTGTCAATAGTTTCAAAGAACGAAATGTAAAGTGCATAAGCCTGGCAGATTTTTTGCCAGCAGATAAAGCAATAGTCGCTTATAAAAAGGCAGCCATTTCGGCTGGCGTTGCTCAGAGCAAAGGTAGCCTGATCGTAACCACCGATGCCGATTGTGTGGTGCCAGAAACCTGGCTGACGCATATAGCCGGAATATACGAGCGGGAGCATCCGGCAATGGTGGTTGCGCCAGTTATTTATACGTCTGATAAACGAATATCGCAGGTGTTCCAGCTCATCGATTTCATGAGCATGCAGGGTATTACTGCAGCTACACACCAGTTGAGGTTGGGCAATATGAGCAATGGCGCCAATCTTGCCTTTAGCAAAGCTGCATTCCTGAGCGTTGGTGGGTATGCGGGGGTAGACCATTTGGCATCAGGAGATGATCTGCTGCTGATGACGAAGATAAACGAGCAACAGGCGGGTGGCATTGCTTACCTCAAATCTGCAGGTGCTATCGTTTCTACTGCTCCGCAGCCGGGCTGGGGCAGCTTTCTGCATCAGCGCATTCGGTGGGCGTCAAAATCGGGTAAGTATAACGATACAAAGCTGACGTTAGTTTTATTACTGGTGTACCTGTTTAACTGCGCCTTCCCGGTATTGCTGGTTTGTGCCTGTTTTAACCCGCTTTATTTCGGTGTTGCCGCTCTAATGCTAGTAATGAAAATGTTCTCTGAGTTTTATTTTCTACAGCCTGTGGCAAAGTATTTTGACAACGAATGGGTCTATCCCTGGTTCTTTTTGTTGCAGCCTTTGCATATCGCCTATATTGTGCTTGCCGGGTTCCTCGGGTTTGCCGGAGTTTATAAATGGAAAGGCAGGAGGGTGAGGTAATAAGCAAAAAAAATGCCCCATAAAAGGGGCATTCGTATTGTAAGAATATTTGATTAATTGAATCGGTCGTGCTTATTGTAAGTGTCGTGCGTATTCCACCAGTCGGTTTCGCGCCAGCCACCTGAGAATGGCATGATCACGAGAGACAGTGTTAAGTTCGAGGTTGATATTACGCTGAATGGTCCATCTGTGTACCCGTCAATGCGTTTATTTACTCTCAACAGAGAAATATCGCCCATAGTGTACATAGCCCTAAGCTTGAATACCCACCCCAGTCTGAAGTTGCCTTCTATTTTGGCATATGGGGTGCATCCAAAACCATAATTCGACCTGATGTTTTCACCCGTTGATGCACTGGTCATATTCAGCTGAGGTATTACACCCAGACCCATAGATGTTCCAAGGGCCAGTCGCTGAGATTTGATCGCATCGTTGCCCACTTTCCAGTCTATACCCACTGGCAAATTAATCTGCATAGTGCTTGCTGTAAGTGCATTACCTGTAGGGGCTGTTAACGTGCCATCAAATGCATATATGCTGTTCAAATCTGTCCACGTATGCATATTTACGCCCAACTGGATCGCCATTGCCCAGCAACTAATGTGCCCCGTAGCTTTAAATGGAAGAGATAGGCCTATTGAGCCACCAAATCCTGTAGTTTTCAAGTCTCTTTTAATGGTAGTATCTCCAAGAAAGTTGCCGCCATATTGGCCGTCTGTCGTTACCCGCTGCACACCTTCAAAAGAGCCGGAAGGCATGGTATAGTTGAAAGCGATCTCATAGCGCTGAATGTCTCTGAAGTAGCTGAGGAAAGGACGCATGGGAAACTGATATTGCCCAAATACAGCTGCCGGCGTTACCAAAGAGGCAAAAGCAATAAAGAGTACTGACTTTCTAAAAACATTCATATGAGGTGCCTTTTGATTGTAAAAATATAAAAAGACCATTAAAAAAAGATACTATTTAGTGTAGATGCTAAATAAAAGGTAAAAAAGGGTACAAATCGATTGCTGTTAATCTCCCGAGGAACTTTTGAAACCTGATAATATGAGATATTGCAATCCTCTGCTGTAGACAGAGGGAACGTAATTCAGCAAGTTGAAAATTGAAAGAATAAATGCGCTGAAATAAAGTTAAGGATAATAGAAATATATAGCTGAATACTCTTGACGGGGAGCAGATGCATACGTTGCGTGACTGTGTGCATACTCTATTGTTTTTGAAATATAGTCGTACGTGATTTTAACTTGATAATTTGTTGCCGTATGTTGTTCACTATAAAATGTAAGGATTGTACCATCATCAGTATAATAAATAATTCCAAAAGTGTCGTATGGGCTGGCGCATTGAATTGTGCGGTCGTCTATAACTTTTATCGAAAAAGTTGTATTCACATAGCTTATGCTGTCTTTTGGTGTTTTGTACTCATTGTGAAAACCAACCTGACCATGGCAAGGGTAAGTACCCTCAATATTGTGAAAAGGAGGTGATTGTTCTTTTTTGCACCCACTAATAATTGCCACTGCGGCAAAAGCATAAATCCATTTTTTCTTACCGGGGTTCATAGATGCCGCTTTTAGTCAAAAATAAGCAATAAATAGAATATCACTGAAATACG
>CAIKOJ010000190.1 GCA_903829015.1 uncultured Bacteroidota bacterium | reverse complement strand
CCGATGGTACCGGCATTTACAGCAGTACACTTGTCACCGTTGCAAATCTAGGCAGTGGTAACGCACGGGTTACCAGCAGTGTTCCCGGTACAGGAACAATTACTTATACATTACCAACAGGCTGCACAACAAGTGCGCCGGCAACAGTGAATCCGTTGCCGGGTGCTATAACGGGTTCTTATAGTATTTGCGTGGGTAGTACGGCTACGCTCACATCGAGTCCCGGCGGTGGTAACTGGAGCAGCGGAGCCACAACCATTGCCACTGTAGGGTCAATATCTGGTCTCACATCCGGCATAGCTGCAGGCACTGCACGTATTACTTATACATTACCCACCGGTTGTAAAACAGATACTGCCGTTCGTGTAAACCCAATACCGGCAGGTATTACCGGCTGGGGTAGCGTTATCACAGTAGGTACCTCCTCCACCTATGCCGATGCCACACCTGGCGGCATCTGGACCAGTAGCAATCCCGCCATCGCCACCATCGGTATGACCACGGGGACCGTCTATGGTGTATCTCCGGGTGTGGTGACTATCAGTTATACGGTCGGCACGAGCTGTGCGGCTACGAGAGTGCTTACAGTGCGGGTGCTGCCGGGAACGGGGAGGTGAGAGCGGAATTGGGGATTAGGGAATTGGCAGTTACGGCGCCCATTCATATTAAACAGCTTTTTCCAATTTTAAGGTCAGTAAATTCAACATTATTCTTGTATTGTCGATTTTATTCCAAATAAATTGACAAAATGTGCTTATCTTAGCCTTGTAAAGCAAAAATGTGATTATTTCAGGAATTCTGCGAATGCTACGAATTGATGAAATATTCAAGTTTGATTTTTTGCATATGGCTATATGAAGCACTCAAGCGACTATTTTAGGAACTCAACTACCGCAAAGCTGGAACCGCTGGTGATGTATGTGGACATGAACTGCTACTTCGCGAGTTGTGAGCAGCAGCGCCACCCTGAACTGCGAGGCAAGCCGTTGGGGGTGTTGACTTATGATGGTCCGAATGCGGCAGTGATAGCGGCATCGGTGGAGGCAAAGGCGATGGGTGTGAAAACGGGTATGAGGCTGGGCGATTGCAGGGTGTTATGCCCAGATATGCTGACGATTACCACCCATCCGGCCTGGTACCGGACAATACATGTGGATGTTATGAACATTCTGCGGAGCTACTGCGACGATGTGATACCCAGGAGCATAGATGAGGCGGTATGTAATTTTCATTCCTACGCGCTGGTTTATAAAGATCTGACCGAGGTAGCCCAACAGATAAAGGCTGATATAGCCGCAAAGTATGACTACCTGAAATGTTCCATTGGTATTGCACCTAACACATTTCTGGCAAAGGTGGGTACGGGGCTGCAGAAGCGCAATGGCCTGGTGATCATCACGCCGGAGAACATAGATGAGCATCTGGCCAAAATGAAACTACAGGACCTGCCGGGAATAGCCAATGCCAATGAACAACGCCTGCGCAAATCGGGCATAAACACGCCGCTGGAGATGCGGCATTCATCGGCGGCAGTGCTGCGCAAGGTTTTTGGCGGGGTTGTAGGTGAGTACTGGCACCGCAGGCTGAACTTTGGTGAGGTAGATATGTATAACAGGGCGGAGAACCGCACCATGAGCGCCACACGCACCATGAGCCGCCGCCAGAGCCAGGACCGCCAACAACTGGAATCTATGCTTATATCGCTCTGCACCAGGCTGGAGCAAAGAATGGTGAAGGGTGGCTTGTTTTGCAAAGATGTAAGCTTTGCCATCAGGTACAGAGACAATACAAAGTGGGAGACATCTGTAAAGATGCCGGAGCCTGTGCAGGATGCCAATGAGTTACGTGGTTATATAAAAGAGCGGATCGCACATTTTGAACGCAGTCACAACCTCAGTACGCTCTTCAACCCCAATACTACCAACCTTACAGTGGTTGTTCAGTCGTTTGTAAAAGACACAGTGATGCAGTACAGCCTGTTCGACAACCGGCTGAAAAAAGATGCGCTGCGCAAAGTGGTGTACCAGATAAAAGATATATACGACCAGAAGAACATTGTAAGGCGGGGCAGTGAAATGTTTAGTCCGCATGTGATGAAAGATGCTATAGGGTTTGGTTCGGTAAAGGATATGATTGTAAAAGACGGCCAGGTAAAAAACAAACACCTGCTGGAAGAAGACGAATCACCCGGTGAGCCGAGGAAAATAGTGTTCAGGCGAAAGGAACCACCGCCGGCACCCAAAGAAGAGGATGAAGTGTACACAGAATATGCCGGCCCCGAATACAGTGATGTTATCAGCGATGAATAATCAAAATAAAAACTACTAACACTAACTACTAATTACTAACTACTATCTACTAATTACTATCTACTAACTCCCAATTCCAAATTCCCAATTCCCAATTCCCAATTTATGATCAACCAGTTACCTAACGACCGCTATGAAAAGGGCAGGGGAGCCCAGTTTAATCCGAAGAATAAATTTCTGAAAGGGGAGTATGTGCAGGAGCATATGGAGGGAATAGACGACTGGGAGCAGGAGCACCGCGAAACGCAGTTTGTTTACGACGACAGCAAAACGCTGGTGAATAAAGTTACCAGCCCCGATGTGGGTATGCTGTGGTCTGCCAACCCATACCAGGGCTGCGAGCATGGCTGTGTTTATTGCTATGCCCGCAATACCCACGAGTACTGGGGTTACAGTGCCGGTCTCGATTTTGAGAGCCGAATTGTGGTGAAAAGAAATGCGCCGGCCCTGCTCAGGAAGTTCTTTGATAATAAGAACTGGGAACCGGCCACATTATCGCTGAGCGGTAATACGGATTGCTACCAGCCCATAGAGCGGAAACTGAAGATAACAAGGGCACTTTTGGAGATATGCCTTGAATACCGTAATCCGGTGGGCATAATAACCAAGAATGCGCTGGTGCTGCGTGACATGGACATCATTCAGGAATTGGCAAAGATGAATCTGATCAGGGTGTTTACTTCTATAACATCGCTGGATGAAGACCTGCGCAAAGTGATGGAACCCCGGACGGCATCGTACCGCAGCAGACTAAGGGTGGTAGAAACATTGTCGAATGCGGGGGTGCCGACCGGTATTATGAATGCACCACTTATACCCGGACTAAATGATATGCATATGCACGATGTACTGAAGGCCGCGAGCGAATGCGGTGCTCAATGGGCGAGCTATACCGTGGTGCGGCTGAACGGTGCTGTGGGGGGCATTTTCAAAGACTGGCTACACAAAAGCTTTCCGGACAGGGCGGACAAGGTGTGGCACCAGATTGCCGAATGCCACGAAGGGAATGTGAACGACAGCCGCTGGGGCAACAGAATAGTAGGCGATGGCAAATTTGCCGAACTGATCAAAAGCCAGTTTGATATTTATTGTAAAAAGTACCACCTCAACGAGACAAAGCCTGAACTGAATACCGCTGATTTCAGAAGGGTGAAGAACAAACAGATGAGTTTGTTTTAATTGGTGGGTAACCTGAACTGTGGGAAGTATTGCTGTGCAATTTGCTCATACTTTGCGGCTGAGTCTTTTTGTCCAGCCTTGTAGTAAACCATAGCAAAATTTCTGTACAGCGCTTTGTTGTTTTGGTCGGCGGCCAGAGCTTTATTCAGATAAAACACTGCAGAATCGAACTGATTCAGATTGATAAAGCAGGTAGCAATTGTATGTAGTCAAACTAAAGTGGACTTATTGTTAGATAGTGTTTCTTGATTTTTTAAAGTTAAAAAAGTTTT
>CAIKOJ010000189.1 GCA_903829015.1 uncultured Bacteroidota bacterium | reverse complement strand
TATCAATCTGCGCATGAAGCGTATTCAATGCTGTAGTATCTTTAAAACAAAGGATTTCAGAAGTGTCTATTCCCTTGGAACATAAAAATCTGGATAACGATTCATGGTTTTCCAGCGTTGGTTGCTTGACGCGCTCATATTTTATAAGGATGTATTTGCAAGAGCTGGTAAGCATCAGGGTTGAAAACAATAGCAATAAGGTCAAGTACTTCATTTTTAATTGATTTAATACTTGCGGCAGGCAACTCTACCTGCCGCAAGCAATGAGAATTAGAAAGTCACGGGTATAACGTCGTATTTGCCGGTGGATAGAGGAAGTGGATATTTACCTGTTTTGATCGTGTAGGAGCGAACGCCTAAGGCAAAGGCAATGTCAGCCGGCAGGGTAAAATCTTCTTCGAGTTGAAACTTGCCACTGCCAAAATGGGTCTGATAAGTAGCATCGGTCATAGACGCGCGGTTGAACTCGATTTGTAATTTGCCATTATCAATCCAGGCCGTACCAGTGACTATATTTTCGCTTATAGGACCGGATGGGCGTTCGGCGCTACCAAAGCTAAAGTTGCATAGGCCAATTCTTTCACAGTTCTTAGACTTTCTTCCCAACTCGAAAGTAAAAGTGAATTTAGGGCCTACTTCATCAACTGAAGGTGTTGTAGAAGCCTTTGTTGCAAAACCTGGCAATATAAAGGCACAGGCCAGCAATAAATAAACAAGTGTTTTCATAATAAATGGTTCAATAAAGCTTATTTTGCCTACTCTATTCGCTTTTCGGCATCCGCGTTCGTACTCTTTTATCAGGATTTTCCGAGTTCTCCTTATATCTAAGTGCTTAAGCCCGCTTTGCTTTTTTATATGCTGCTGGTGGAACAGATGCGTTTCCACAACTGATGGTACCGCCACTGACAGGTGCTAGTCCTCCCCGTGCATGAATGATTCCGGCAACCACTGGACTGGCCTGGGAGGTACCTGTCAGGGTAGCATAGCCTCCGTTTTTGTAGGTTGAATAAACACTTTGGCCAGTAGCTACCCAATCAACCACTGGAGTGCCCCAGTTTGGGCCTGAATAGCAGCCCTGCGCGCAGGTTATGGCTCCCACTGTTAAAACCTTTATGCCATTGATACAACCAGGCGAGCACAAGGCTGCATTTGCTGCGTTGTTACCAGAGGCTATACAAACCCAAGTGCCTGATATACCCAGGTTTTTGATCGCATCTCGCAGTGGAAGATTTGAGTTTTCACAGTTGGTAATTGGATAGGCACCAATGCTTAGATTGACCACATCATTTTGCTTGTCAAAGGAGGCTACATGGTTTAGTCCCTGAATAATGATAGATATAGAGCCACCGGCACCTGAATTGGGTAAAACCTTTACTGGTACCACCTTCGCCCCGGCTGATACACCCACAATTCCGATTCCGTTGTTTTTGGCTGCAGCAATTCCAGCCACATGGGTGCCGTGTCCATTACCATCGTCGGCCGTTTGTCCGGATATGAATGACTGTGCATAAGGCAAAGATGCCTGAACATTTAAGTCTGGATGATCAAAGTCAATTCCGGTGTCCAGAATCCAGATCCAATTGGTTTTTGCAGCCGCATCGACAAAACCTCCGGCATTGGTGATGGCACAGGGAGTTGTCTGACCTTCAGGAGAAAATTCCGCTGGGACTCTCTCGATGGCCTCGGGCTCAGTACTGACATAATAGTCCTGAAAAACCCCTTCTACGGCAGGGTTTTGGCGTAACATACTAACTTGTTCTGATGTAAGTTTAGCGCTGAAGCCCACAATGGCGTCGGCATATTCGGCCAAGACCTGCGTATTGCTAATAGCGGCGGCATTGCGCACACTTGCCAAAAACTGTAGGTTTTGTGTTCGTTTGCCATCGTTCAGGTTAAAGGCTGATTCGCGATCCTCGGTGGTAACTTCCTGCAGCGCAACAGGACTTGCGTAACTTTCCCTGATCAATACAATGTACTGTTCGGGAATGGGCCCATCTGTCTGTGCAAAAAGATGCACTGCAGCTAACAGGCCTAATAGAAGCATTAAAAAACGTGTTTTCATGGTAATTATTAAGATCTGGTTTTGTGCCTACTCTGATCGCTTTTCGGCATCCGCGTCCGTACTCTTGTGGATTTTCCGGAGGTCTCCATTTGGTGGGTTACTGTTTGTCAATGCAGTACCAACTTGCTGCCCATGTATGGAATCCCGATTATTCGGGATTCCGAATGGGTGTCTTCGTTTGAGGTAGGCCCGGCCGCCAACCTAGCCCCGATCATCGGGGCTAGGTGCGTAAAGGGTTGGTCCATTTGGTTAGTTGGTCAGATGAAATGTGCTTTGGTTTCCTTGGTCAGCTCGCGGGACAAGCCCGCGAGTGACTCAAGGTGTCTACCCTGGTTTGATTTTAGGCCTGAATAATACGACCCAACTTTCCAGCACAAAAACGATAGGGTGCTGTCCTGCAGGGATCTCAATATCATGGCCGAATACAAATCGCGGGAGATTCAAAGGGGAGGCCAATTCGAAAGAGGTCGCACCCAGCATACTGCGGATTGTGCCGGATACCATTCCCATTACCGGGAATGAGGCCATAACTGCACCGCTTTCCAGTAGTGATAGTTTAGCATAGGCACAACCTGAGTATTCTTTAGCGTTGTTGACTTTCGTCATTTTTGTTTTCTCCATAATGGTCAGGCTGTATTTATCAGTACCTTCAAATAGGGTTTTTACCCAGGCTGTCGGCGGTGTTGGTGTTCTATTGGGTCCAGTCAATGGTTGAGGGTCGAAGCGTGTCATGTTGTTTAGTTTTTGATGAGACAAAGTTGGCGATGTTGGATTCTTAGATGTACCGACAGTTGAGCAGGGTTTTTGATGTTTTTTTGCACCGAAAAGAGGATAAATAATCGCGTAAATAATTGAAATTCAAAGCGTAGAATTTTATTTAAGTGTTCGCAATTGAATTTATTAGAACCTGTTCATTTGTTGTTCATTTTAATTTGATAGCTGACTTACGATTTCCAATATTTAATTTTGAATTGCGATCTATGCATTGGGTATGCGCTTTTAAAGGCATGGCTTGCTGTTTTCTAAACAAATGCAAAGTTTTCTTGTGTTAAACCCAGTTTATAATTCAATCAGAACCTGGATATTGGAATTCGTGAATCTTGCTATCCTGCGTTCACATCATCAATAATGATACCTCTAGTGCGATTACCCCTGGAAGAAAGAGTGGCTCGTCGCCATAGTAGCAAGGAGGTATTTAGTCTGCTGTTGATGTAATTTGTAAGCGTGGGTTGTGACATGGCAATGGTTTTTTAAAAGTGAAAAGTGATTTGATTACGACACAAATGTCAGGGCACCCTACTGCACTGGTTACGACAGTTGGAGGGAAAATTTGAGCGAAATATGACCATATTTTAATTTGATATTTAATGGTAAATATTTGACAATCAATCATCAAAATGAAAATTGTACAACCAATAAATGTTCGTATTTTAGGTCTTTATAGTCTAAAAATGTCGCAATTTTGGCTATTTTTGAGGATGAAAAACCTGAAATGATCGTGAAAAACCGTTACAAATTTTGAAGCTTTGATTTGGAGCTGGTGCATAGTGCTTATATGCTCTGCATAGTGTCTTTTAATCAGCCACTTGCAAGCGTAGATTTCATTTAATAGTGCACG
>CAIKOJ010000188.1 GCA_903829015.1 uncultured Bacteroidota bacterium | reverse complement strand
TGCAGATTTCTGGAGCCTATTACTATTGCCTGTTTCTCGGTATCGAGGGTCGCCAGGAATGCCGGCAGATCTGTCGCGAAGTGCTGCCCATCTGAATCGATGGTGATGGTGTAATCGTACCCCAGTTCTATGGCCTTTTTGAAACCTATGCGCAGTGCCTTACCTTTTCCTTTGTTTTTCGGATACTGCACACGAACGACCTGGGGGAAACCATCAATAATCTCAGAAGTACTATCTGTAGAACCGTCATTCACCACAATAACCCTGTCGGTATACTCCAGTACGGAGCGGAGTACTTGCGCAAGCGTTCCGGCATTATTATAGGTAGGAACAATTACACAGGCATTGTGCCTTTCGAATAACTGCCGGTATTGGTTATTTAGGTCTGACAAAAAGGTGATGCTTTGGACTTACAAAATAAAGACATATCAGTTATTAATATTTTGATATATCTCCCCCTTTCGGGTGTGCAAATTTACACACTTAAAACAGGAAGCGGGCATATTATTTTGGTGGAAAATAAAAATCAACTAGGCTGTTTCCCTGCTATCACTATTGGCCTTTCTTTGTTTGATAAAGTTGACCAGGCTCCAAACCATCAACAAAAGCATTATTACCAAAGCTGTATCAGTGCCAATGAGTTTGTATTTATGGCAAATAAAAACAACAATCAGCAGTACGAAACGTGCTACGATCAGCAAACGATTTATGTTCATAGCCTAAATAGTTCAGTTCATTAATTGATTTATAAATCTACATAAATATTCAACATTAACGACTTTTCATAATAATCATCAGCAGGGATTTATGGCGGTGAATTTGAGCATTTCAATTGCGGAAGTAACCAACTATTGATATTTAACAGTAGTTGGTGTATGTGGATATCCCTGTAGTTGCAAGACATTAGTTAACTTGCATCGTCATTTCGAATACATATAAAAATATTTCGCTGATTATTGGAACAGAAAAAAAGAAGCGGGTGGAGGAAATTGCTGCGGGTTATCGGGTGGATAATGCTGGTGTTTTTGCTGCTGATAACAGCTCTGATCGTTTATGTGGTGAGCGTGTCGCACATAGACCCGCCGAAGATAGCTGATCAGTCGGCACTGAAGCTGGAGCGCACGCAGGTAGACACCAACTGCTATGCAATAGGCAATAACTGGTTCAGGAAGAGTAAGTCGGGATTATGGGAATTGTATGTGGAGGGGGCACCGTTTGAGCGGGGTGTAATCTGCGGCAAACTAACTGCCGAGCTGGTAAAAAGGCAGGAAGACAACTTTACTGCACAGATCAGGAAGATGATCCCATCTGAGTCGTACCTGAAGTTTCTAAAGTATTTTACCGGGTGGTTTAACCGCAACCTTGCCGACCATGTGAACCAGGAAAACAAGGAGGAGATCTATGGTATTTCGTTTTCGGCATCGGATGACTATGGATATATAGGCACGAAGTATGAGCGGCTGATGAACTACCATGCGGCGCACGACATAGGTCATGCACTGCAAAGTATGGCGCTGGTGGGGTGTACCTCTTTCGCTACATGGAACGGCAGGTCGGCAGACAGCTCGCTGATACTGGGCAGGAACTTTGATTTTTATGCGGGCGATAAATTTGCTGAGGATAAGATAGTTGCGTTCTACCACCCTACAGCAGGATACAGATTTATGATGGTGACATGGGCCGGATTTACCGGTGTGGCATCTGGGATGAATGAGCAGGGGCTAACTGTGACCATCAACGCTGATAAGACAAGCATACCACCGGGCGCAGCAACGCCTGTTTCGCTGGTGGCAAGGGAGATACTGCAATACGCAAAGAATATTGATGAAGCATGGGCAATTTCAAAAAAGCGGAAAATGTTTGTGTCGGAGTCATTTCTGATAGGATCTGCTAATGATAACAAAGCAGTGGTGATAGAAAAGACTCCGGACAGCATGGACCTGTACGAATCGGATAATAATTTCATTACCTGCGCCAACCACTTTCAGGGCAAGCAACTGAGCAGGCTGGCATCGAATGAGCAGCAGATGAAGGAAAGTGCATCGCCATATAGGTTTGAGCGGCTAAATGAACTGCTGGCTCGTAACGGGGCTAACACCGTGCAGAAGACAGTAGATATACTTAGGGACCGTGCAGGCGTGCAGGATGTGAACATTGGTATGGGCAATGAAAAGGCCATGAACCAATTGATTGCTCACCACTCGGTGGTGTTCGAACCGAAGAAACGGCTGGTGTGGGTATCAACCCAGCCGTGGCAACTGGGCCAGTATGTGGCTTATGATCTGAACAAGATATTTGCAATGCACGGGATGCACAGCAATACCGAGGTGTGCGACAGCGCGCTGAATATTGCAGCAGATACTTTTTTGCAGTCGAAAGAGTACCAAAACTTTGAAGTGTTCAGGCAGGTGAAGCAGGATATTATGGACGGGAAAGATGCTGATTTGCAAAAGATGGTGCAGGCTAATCCGGAGTTTTATAACACCTATGTGCTGGCAGGAGATTATGAATTTAAGCACAAGCACTACAAGGATGCAAAGCATTATTATGAGACAGCGCTCACTAAGGTGATAGCCACTTTGGGAGAGGAAGAGAAAGTAAGAAAGCAATTAAAGAAGATACAGGAAAAACACCTGGCTGATTAAATCAGACTCTATGAATTATTTGTGGAACGGACTGATCATACTCTTAGCATTCGTAGGAATGGAGGGGGTGGCATGGTGCCTGCACAAATATGTGATGCATGGTTTTTTGTGGTGGGTGCACAAAGACCACCATATACCGCATAACAAGAAGTTTGAGCGCAATGATTTTTTTGCGCTGGTATTTGTGTTCCCGAGCTGGCTGTTTATGATGTTTGGTATTATGGCAGGATGCGATTACCGGCTGTATCTGGGCATTGGCATTACGCTTTATGGGTTCTGCTACGCGATGATACATGAGGGGCTGATACACCAAAGAATAAAAGTACTGGTGAACTCTAAGAGTGTGTACCTGCGAGGATTGCGGCTGGGGCATTTATCGCACCATGTACATGATAAAAGCAAAAACTATCGAAAAGAAGATGATGTATGCTATGGTATGCTATGGGTGCCGTATAGGTTTTTTAAGGAAGCGAGGATGAGAGCGGAGGTTGGTAATTCGTAGAGTTTTTCGGAAGCGAGACGCTTCTAAAGTATGGGACGAAGCGAGACGCTTCGACCAGTTGGGGAGCGGAGAGCGGTAAGCTTTAGGTTCCAGTCATTGTGCTTTATACCTTTGAATACCATCGCAGATGGGGTTTTATTTGGGGTTCCAGATGGATATCTGGCGCAACGTAGGTTGCACGGCATTATTTTATCACCACGATTTTTTGGGTAGATGAAACCATCCCGTTTACTTCGATGTTGTAATAATACATACCGGAAGCTAACTCAGAATTGTCGAGCATAATAAAACCAAAACGGTTATCGACCTGAAACGATTTGATTTTCTTCCCCTGCGTATCGTACAATTTCAATTCACCTTGACTAATTCCATCGGGTAATGAGAATGTGATCTTGACCTGATCACGCGAGGGATTGGGTGTGGGCAAGGTGGTGATATTGTATGGTTTTACTTCTGTTTTTGCAAGCCCCAGCGTGCCACCTCCGTCGCAAATATCGCAGGGAATTGTTCCGGGTAGATTGTAAATCCGCAGGCCGGTTGTTGAACGTACAGTAGCAACAAAAACACCAGCAGCAATAGAATGCACTTTGAAATCAGTGAGTGCGTTGGCTGAAATAGAATCAGTCAAAGATCCATTTTCATTGATCACATATATCTTTGCAACCCCTCCTGTAGGTGGCGAGTAAGTTACAACCGCTTCCAGGAAAGTATCGGTGTTAAACAGCCCTTCTGAAGAATAGCAAACGTAGGAAGTTGCCGCGGCTGTAGGGCCGAATCCAAATACTCCGGTATATCCAGCTATCGCAGGACAAGGTATGGACTTCCAAAAACTATAATCAAGGTTATAGTAAAATATAGTATCTGCAGCATTCGGCATTATCTGAGTACGCATGATCGCGATCTTTTTTCCAGACCGACTGAGATTGACTATCTGAGATTGATATACTGTTCCGGTGCCATAAGTTTGAGCCAGTGACATTTGAGCATAACTAGGGTTACTTGTAAGCAACGCTACTGCAATCATTAGAATATAGTTTTTCATGACGTTCATTTTATCAAATATACTATATTTCAGATGCTGCAGAGTGGCTATTTCCGGTAAGTGACAGAATTACTTAAATACCTTCTCCAAAATCTTTGCGGAATTGAGGCAGAGGGGGATGCCGGCGCCGGGGTGGACGCTGCCGCCTACAAAGTACAGCCCTTTGATCTTGCGGGAGAAGTTGGGGTGACGCTGAAAAGCTGAAAAACGGTTGTTGCTGCTGTTGCCATACACGGCGCCGAACGCACTGGCGTACTTATTTAAAATGATCTTGGGCGTGAGGAATTCCTCGCAAACAATATGCTGCTCGATATCGGTACGCAACATCCGGTTTATTTTCTCTATGATCTTTTTGCGAGTATCGAGACGGATAGTGTCCCAGTCCTGGCCGTTATCGTTGGGTGCAGTGACGAGCAGGAACCAATTCTCGCTGCCGGGCGGCGCATCTGCTGGAACGTACTTTGAACTGATGAACAGATAAATGGAAGGGTCTGAACTAATTACGCCTTTCTGAAAGATCGTCTCGTACTCCTCGTTATCATTGGCGGCAAAAAACAGATTGTGCAGATTGAGTTCGGGATACTCACGGTTGATGCCCCAATAAAAACATAACAAAGATGTGGATTTGGGCTGTGCCAAAATACGCTCCGGAGCAGGCTGTGAACGGAGCAGCCTACGGTAGGTGAAGTAGACATCCATATTGCTGACTACTGAATCGTAAGGGACAGCGGTACCGTCCCTCAGGGTGACACCACTTATGGAACCTTCGGTTACGCCGATTTCTTCAACCGGGGTATTCAGATGGAATGTAACCCCGATTTCTTTGGCCAGTTTAGTGAGTGAATTGACGATATCGTACATGCCTTTATCAGGTAGGAACACGCCTGTATTGAGCTCCAGGTGCTGAATAACGTTTAGTGTAGCAGGCGTGGTGAGCGGATCTGAGCCAATATAAGTAGCGTAGTTATTAAATATCTGAATAACCCGCTTGTCTTTAAAGAACCGGCGGTTCAGTTCATCCATTGACTTGAACGTATCGATCTTGTTGAAATTGAAAATGCCTGAAATGAACTTTTTAGTGAAGTAGTTTCTGAGCACATGCAGCGAATTCTCGATGAAGACCCCACTGGTGATGTCGTACTTAACGGCTATGTCTTTCAGGTATTTATTAAATACAACAGGCGGTGTGCCTGTTTTCAACTCCAGTTCGGCAGCGAATTCGTTGAGATCAGAACAGGCATTGATGATACTGCCATCCTCGAAAAAATAGCGGAAGGGATCTTTGACCGGCTTGTAACTGAAGTAATCTTTGGGGTTTTTGCCACATAGCGTGAACAGTTCATCGATAAGGCCGGGGAGCATAAAAACGCTGGGGCCCATATCGAACCGGTAGCCATCTATGTGTTTTTCGGAAATTTTGCCGCCCGGGGTGCTGTTGGACTCGTAGACGTCGACCTTGTATCCTTTGGCGGAGATGCGGATGGCCGCAGCCAAACCAGCAATACCAGAACCAATAACAGCGCACGTCTTTCCCATTTGCGCCCAAATATACTGGCTGCCCGGCTAGTTTCAAATGATACAGGTTGGATTATTTATTCAATTCAAATTGCAGTGCTTAGACTATTTATATTATCACCATGCGTACACGCCGAGTCATAGAAAACAGGAAGCCCGTATTCGGCTAGTCTGAGTATCTTTGCCCGGATTGAAAAGAAGGCAAACCATTTAACCGGAAGCCCGAACACATTCGTTAAATAAAATATACTCAAACTAACCGATCTGGATGGAGGGCAAGGCTTGCATAAAAGTCAGGGAACTTTCGAAACAATACAAGGGCAGCAATTATCTGGCTGTAAACAAGTTGAGTTTTGAGATCAGCGAGGGCGAGATATTTGGCTTACTAGGACCGAACGGAGCAGGGAAATCGACGTTCCTCTCCATGCTTTCGGGGTTAATAAAACCAACCAGCGGCGAAGTGGAAATATTTGATCATAAACTGACCACTGATACCGAACCACTCAAGAAAATTATAGGGGTGGTTCCGCAGGATATAGCACTGTACCCTACCCTGACGGGGCGCGACAATCTGCTGTTCATAGGCAGGATGTATGGCCTGGATGGAAAGGAACTGAAAGACAGGGTGGATAACTACCTGACGAGGTTTGGGTTTGACAAGAACAGCAAGAATGCTGTAAAGACCTATTCGGGTGGAATGAAGCGCAGGATCAACCTGATAGGTGGCGTGCTGCATAACCCTAAGATACTACTGCTGGATGAACCCACTGTGGGAATGGATGTGCAGACGAGAGCAAGCACCATGGAGTTTCTGAATGAGATCAATGAAACAACGAGGATGACGATCATCTATACATCGCACGATATGGAACAGGCCAATACATTCTGCGACCGGATAGGGATCATTGACAGGGGGCAAATACTTAAAATGGGTACACCGGATGGCCTGCTTGCTAGTGAAGACTGCAAAGATCTGGAGGCACTATTTTTGAAACTAACCGGTAGGAAAATAAGAGATTGATGTACAGGCTGAAGGCGACATTTATTAAAGAGTACAAGCTGCTGTCGGTGGATAAGACCGGCATAACCATACTTTTTATCATGCCTGTATTTCTGGTTTTTGTTATGACACTGATACAGCAGCAGGCGTACAAGAGCATGAGCCAGTCGGGGGTGCCGGTGCTGCTGGTGAACAGGGACAGGGACAGTCTGGGAACTGCTGTAGAAAGAGGGTTTAGCAACTTCCCGGTGGCGCAACTAACAGTAGACCACGGAGAGCGATTTCCAAATGAAGATGCCATCAAGAAAGAGATAATAAAAGGAAAGTATACTGTAGCATTATATATACCTGCAAATGCGACAAAAATTTTGGAGCAGAATGTAGAGGGTATAATGGGCAAAATGTTCAATAAAGATTTAGCTGTGGCTGCGACGTCTTCAAAGGTGGAAATTGGCATAATTATAGACCCAACTGCGAACAAATCTATGGTTATTGCTGTATCCGGTAGACTGAAACAGTACCTTGCCGACGTAAAAACAAATGTGCTTTTCAATATAATGGGCAATAAAATAGCAGGAATGATGCATGTGGAAATAAAAGGAGGCATGCCGCAGGAAGACATATTCAGCTACAAAGAAAATTATGCATTCAGAGATAACCGCAGTAGCTACCAGCCGGATGCGGTGCAGCACAATATACCAGCATGGGCAATCTTTTCTATATTTTTTATAGTACTTCCGCTGGGCGGAGGGATTATCAATGAGCGATCTGAAGGGCTGTTCATCAGGATGCGAACATTGCCGGGATCTTATCTGTCGCTGTTGTCGGGCAAGCTGCTGGCGTATTTCTTTATAGCGCTCATACAGTTCATGTTGGTGATTTTGCTGGGGGTTTATCTGCTGCCATTGGTCGGACTGCCGGTTTTGAATATCGGTCCCCACTTACTGCCGTTGATACTACTCACTGTGGTCCTAGCAATGGCCGCCGTTGGGTACGGACTGTTTATAGGCACACTGTTTGATACACCCCAGCAATCGGCAGTGTTTGGTGGCATCAGTGTACTTATTATGTCGGCTTTGGGGGGCATTTGGGTACCTATGAACATAATGCCCGAAGTGATGCAGAAGATCAGCAGTTGCTCGCCGCTCAACTGGGCATTGAGGGGCTATTATGAGCTATTCATAAAAGGCGGAGACTGGCAAGCGATACAGGGTGAGGTAATCAAATTATTAGTGTTCTTTTTTGTATGTTTAGCAGTGTCGTACAGACTCTTTAAACACAAAACAAGCAGCAATTAAGCATTAACGAATGAGTAAAATAACAGAGGCAGTAGTTTGCGCCGAACTGAAAAAGCATATATCCGAAAACATAGTTGATCAATCTGTTGCGGTAGAACCTGAACAGCCACTGCGTGATCTTGGTTTTGACTCTGTGGCTATAATTGACCTCATATTGTTTATTGAAAGACGGTTTGGTGCCGCTATTGACGACAAAGACCTTGTGCCTGAAAACCTGTACAGCATACATACACTTGCAAAATGCGCAATGAAGTATATTGATTGAAGATGGGGGCGGCGACTGAACAACAGAAAATATATTTGACCGGTGCCGATTGTTTTATTCTGGCGCTTGAACTCCACAATAAACATGCAGGGATAACCGGCAACACCTGCAGATATGTGCTTGAAGCGGCTGGCCGGCTGGATGCAAAGCAAATCGAGGATCATATAAATAGTCAGACTGCACTACAGGAGTTATCATCATTTAAGCTGGGCAGGAGTATGATCTTTGGGCTGCCTTATTGGAAACCGGGAGCCGGAAAACGGATACTGGTAGAAGAATGGAACAGCGATGCGTTTATTCCAGATGGGATACTGGAACGCAATCTATCGCACGAAGGAGCTCAGTTATTTACATTTGATATAGTTCACAGGAGTGAGCATAAGAGTGTGCTTATCTTCTCTTGGAATCACCTGATACTGGACAGCCAGGGAGCGGCATTATTGCTGGGCAAGGTAGTAACTGGATCACCAATAGGCTCTTTGAAAACGGACGAAAAAAGGGACAAGTGGACCATTGGGGGAATGATCAAAGGTTATAAAGTGACCCGTTTCGTAAAAAGATCTGCCAGAAAGCCGCTAACAGGTGACTATAGCAGCACGGGCACCAACTATGTGAAACAGCAAATAGCTTGTTTATCTTTTAATGAAGCCGAAACGAAGACAATTGACCTGAATGTGCTCAGCAGCGGATCTAAGTTCGGACCAAGTGCGTATCTGCTGACCTGTTGCGCCCAGGAAATGAAACAACTGATGCTGCAAAAACAGATGGATGTAAGTAATTTCTGGGTACCGGTACCCAGCAACAGACGCAAAAAAGGCGCAAAAGGACCATTGTTGGGCAACCACCTGACATTTTTGTTTTACAGGCTGGCCGGGGAAAAAATTGCATCGACGAGTGCGTGCGTGGCAGATATCAACGATCAGATGATACGGCAAATGAGGAAGAAGATGCCGGACTACTACGAGGCACTACTGAAAATAGTAAAAAGGGTACCGCTGGTGCTGTATTACAGCAGGATCAAGAAACCACAGGGAAAATCAATATCCAGCTTCCTGTTCACACTGGCTGATGACCACCCTGCTGAACTGGAACAAATACAGGGGATTGAGGTTGAAAATGCATGGAGTTTCCCTCCCAACATATATCCACCGGGCATTACTTTTGCATTTATGCGGTTTAAAGGTCTGCTGCGGGTAATGATACTCTCCTACCACGAAGTATTGAATGCCGGTGAAATGGAATTATTTAAAAATGGACTCAGGCAGAGGCTTCTGGCCGGTAAACAAAATTAATGAACGATCTGAAGGCAGATATAGTTATTGTTGGCGGCGGAATGGCTGGCTTTGCAGCGGCCCTTGCGGCGGCAGGCGAAGGCAAATCTGTAATAATGGCGGAACGGCAGCAAATGCTGGGCGGTAATGCAACCCAGTCTAATGTGGGAACCATTTGTGGAGCTTACTATAGATCGGTACCTGGTCCGGCGGTATTTGCTGGTCACTCATTTGGATACAATTTAATAAACGAGCTTGCAAGTGTCGGCATATGCGGCGAGCCCATTATGCACCACAACGGACTGTACGTACTGCACTACCAATGGAGCCAGTTCCACAGCTTTCTGGAAGAGAAACTGGTACGGGCAGGAGTTGTTGTGCTGAAGAATACTGAGGTGCTGGAAGTGGGTAGAAATGGGAGCAAGATTGAACATATAATAACAACGACAAACGATACAAAGACGAAAATAACAGGGTTGGCTTTTGTTGACTGCTCTGGTAATGCAATACTTTCGCGGCTGGCAAAAATTGATGTGATCTCTACAGGCAATTACCAGGCTGCATCGCAGGTATTTAGGGTGACGGGAATAGAAGGCGACAATGAGTTTACTGTGAACATGTCGCTGAAGCGGCTGATCAGCAAACTTATAGCTGAGAAGAATTTCCCTGAAAGTTACCGGTCTATCAGTGTTGTGCCGGGGTCGCTGGAAAATGGAGCGGTTGATATAAAATTCACACTTCCGGATATAATAAGCGATGATGCAGCTTTGCAACAAATGCTCACTGAAAAGTCGAAGAACTATGTGCAGGTACTTTTTGAAACAATAAAAAACAATACGAGTATTTTCAGGAATGCCGTTATAGAAAACATATTCCCGATGCCCGGCATACGAACCCAACAGCGATCTAAAGGCAAGTATATACTAACGGGCAGCGATGTACTTGAATGTAGGAAGTTTGACAATTATGTAGCCTTGGGTACCTGGCCTATTGAGGAATGGTTTAATGATGGTGGATTATCGCTGGAGTACTTTGGTGAAGACAGTTGCTATCAAATTCCGGCTGAGTGCCTGACTTCGGGTGTGATTGATAATCTGTTTTTTGCTGGTAAGAACATTAGTGCGGATGACAAAGCGATAGCCAGCGCCAGAGTAATAGGCACCTGCCTGCAAACCGGCTATGCCGCTGGCAAAATGGCTACCTGTCCTGCGCCGGATGCAATGCCGGAGATCATTCGTCAACTACAACAGGATTTAGCAGTGCATCATGTATAATGTGTTCGACATATTAAAGACCTCGGCGGAAAAATGGCCGGAACAGCTTGCTGTTAGTGACGTATACGGAACGATAACGTTTGGTGAGCTTTATGCACAGGCGGATATCCTTAGAACACAACTTGTAGACCTAGGAGTAACACCGGGAACGGGCGTTGCCATCATTTTTGGGAACAACAGATATTTTATCATTTCGCTGTTTGCAGTTGTAGGGTGCGGCGCAGTTGTAATGCCGGTTTCACCGCAACTTAAGGATAAGGAAATCATCAACGCAATTGATGAGGGGGCGATGCACTTTGTCGTTTCGGATAAAAGTATTGCCCATTTGCCCTACGCACCGTTGCAGGAATACGATGTCTTACCAATAACAATTAATGGAGGAAGAACAGAGCGGGCGCTGACACAAAAGACAGTTGATATTGTTGATAACCCTGCATTTATAAGGTTTACCTCAGGCACTACGGGAAAATCGAAGGGAGTGGTGATCTCACACAGATCGGTGGTGGAGCGGGTTGAGGCAGCTAACGAAGGATTGTGCCTGAATGAAAACGACAGAGTTATTTGGGTTTTGCCGATGGCATACCATTTTGTAGTATCGATTGTACTGTATGTAAAATATGGGGTTGGGATCATAGTAAATGATGTGTTCCTTGCCGATGATATATTGCGCAGTATCACAACATACAATGGTACATTTTTGTATGCCGCGCCGATGCACATAAAACTGCTGGCGGCTTATAAAGAACAAGTGCAGATACCATCCCTTAAAAAGGTTATTTCTACGACAACCAGTATTAGTGAGGAAGTGTGCAGGGATTTTAAAGCCAAGTATAATCTGCCGGTGAGCCAGGCATACGGTATTATTGAGATTGGGTTGCCGATCATCAACCTGACCAAATCTGATGAACACCCCGAGGCATTGGGCTACGCATTACCAGCCTATCAGGTGGGGATACTTAGTGATACTTTTGAAGAACTGCCATCGGGCGAGCCCGGTAAGTTGGGCATTAAGGGCCCGGGAATGTTTGATGCGTATCTGTCGCCTGCCAGACTCAGGGAAGAAGTATTGTGCAATGGATGGTTCCTGACCGGCGACCTTGCCTTTAAACAACCAGATGGCCTGATAGTATTGCAGGGGCGGGAAAAGAATATGATCAATGTATCAGGTAACAAAGTATTTCCGAATGAAGTGGAAGATGTTGTGAATAATTTCCCAGGGGTCGTACAATCGAGGGCATATAGCAAGACACATAAACTGATGGGAGAAGTTGTGGCTCTGGATATTATAACCGAAAATGGCGTAGAGGTTGATGACGAAGCACTGATATCCTATTGCAAGCAATATCTGGCAAATTTCAAAGTGCCTCAATTCATTTACAGGGTGCAGGAAATAGTGATGACCGGGAGCGGAAAGGTGAAGAGAAGTGAGGATTAGTCTTTAGGGTAGCCATAAGCATCAAACATAAAGCCCCACTCTTCGGCAATCCGTTTTTTTGTGGCGGGATCAGGCGATTTATATGAATTGGTTTTATAGCCAACAGCGTCTTTGATCTCTTCCCTGAAATGCGGCGCTGCCTGATTGAAACCTTCTATGCTTAAATGACGATAAATTCGCTCCAACAGCCCTATTGGATCAGCTACCAGATCATTGAATGAAATCTCTACCAATTTTGACGTTGGTGTTGACTTCTTATCTGCCAGAAATTTTTCATGAATTTTACGATAGGAGTAAAAGATAAAGTCATCGATCTCTTTGTTATCAGCTTTCTGAAAACTCAGGATGGGAAGAATCTTTTCGTAAAGATTCACATTAGATAGGTACACCACGTTCGGATCTCGGTGGATGTGAATAAACACAGCATCGGGGTATAACGTAAGTAATTCCTTCATTCTGCCGGTATTGGAAGGGCTCTTTAGAACAAGCCGTTTGCCTTTATTTTTAAAAGACAGCTTTTTCAGCAGATAGTCGAAATTAGTTTTCCATTCGTCCATCAGCGCAGGAGTGGCAGTTTCGAAAGTGACCACATCATCAAACACCTGCCTGATGCTTTGAGGGAAATAATAACTGTGGGTAAACGACACTCCACACATATTGCCCATAGCAAACTCCTCTTCGATGGGCATCTCGGCGCCAGACTTTACATTGTCTTGCGGACGGGTGGCCGGCATAAATTTGCCTAGTATACGGCGGAAGACACCGCCACCAAGCAAGAACTGATTGGGGACCAACGCTTGATAGGTAGAACAAAACGCCAGATTGGGATCGCGTGAAAGTAAATTGTGTAAATAGGTAGTACCACTGCGATGGTGACCAAGGATAAATATCGGCCTCACTACTTTTGTTTTGTTGATGCGGTTACGGTATAGTAATCGCTCTAAAAAATAAACAGGAGCGAAAAAAAGTGAATTGACGGTAATGAAAATTGCCTTGAGCCAAAATGCAGGAGGGATACTGAACTTGTTGCGGGCGAGCAACCGCATCCAATTGGTAAAGTTGATCCCAAAGACCGTATTGGAAAATAAATTTATATAGTCTTTTCTTCTGTACTGAATATTCATTACACACAGACACTTAAGATGCAACAAATATAGCTAATAATTATCAGGGCATCGTTCGCACAAAGTGCTAGTATCTATATCTTTGGTGCATCTTGATGAATGGTTTGAAAATAGGAAGCCCTATAAAGCTGAGCATATGGCTGTTGATAGGAGCGATAATAGTATCGTTTGTATCGGCGGCACAAAGTGTAACTGTTAAGGGAAAAGTGGTAGAGAGAGGCAGTGGAGAAACATTGCCATATACACATGTATTTATAAAGGGCACTAGCGTTGGTACTACCTCAGATAACGATGGCACCTTCACACTCACTTATGATAAAAGGGCGGTAAAGAGTGATTCTCTATTTGTGTCCTATCTCGGATATAATACGTACAAAGTATCACTAGCGTCAATCAAAGATGAAATACTTGTAACATTGGCACCTGATATGTTTGAGCTGGGAGAGTTTGTGATACGACCCGGTGAGAACCCGGCATGGGCGATACTCCGGCATGCCATTGCCAATAAGAAAACTAACGACATAAAAAACGCAAAGGCTTATAAATGCGAGGAGTATTCAAAGATCAGATTTGATCTGAACCACTTTACCGAGAATATCAAGAAGAATCTGCTACTAAAGCCATTCGACTATATCTGGGCGAATGTAGACACCACAAAGGAGGGTGTGACCTTTCTGCCGGTGCTGATCGTTGAGAAGTTCATCAGGCATTATAACCGGGTAGACCCGGCGGGAAGCACAGACGAGTTGCTGGCTACCAATACTACAGGTCTTGCTGGTCCGAAACTGATGGCGTTTGTGCAGGACCTATACCAGGCACCCGATTTTTACAACGACTATGTGGTGATACTGGACAAAAATTTCCCTGGTCCGCTGAACGAGAACTATACGAACAATTACAAATTTCACTTGTCTGACAGCATTGAGAGTGCTCACGGCAAGGTGTACAAAATAATTTTCAAGCCGAAACAAAAACATGATCTGGCATTTACAGGAGACATGCTCATTGATTCAACAACCGGAGGGCTGAAAGAGATCAATGTGCGGTTTGACATACTGGCAAACATCAATTTTGTGAGGAGCTTTTTTATACATCAGGAATATGAACTATTAAACGGTAAGGACTGGGTGGTGAGTTCATCGAATGTGTTGGGCGACTTTACTGTGATAGAAAATTCATCGGACCTAACGGGGTTCTTTGGACGGAAGAACTCGACGTTTAAGAATTACAAGATAGGTGCACCGACTCCGAATGCGCTGCTGAAACAGCACACAAAGGAGGTTGAATCGGATAGTGCAACTAACCGAAGTGCAGCATACTGGGAGCGGGCGCGATATTCCGAATTGACAAAGCCCGATGAGGAAGTTTTTAAAATGTCGAACAGGCTGGAAAAAGATCCTGCGTTCCTGTTCAGGAAAAATCTGGTAGTGGCGATTGCCACCGGGTATTACCACATTAAGTACATTGATGTAGGGAACCTGTTCACATTTTACAGCCATAACCCAGTGGAGGGTGACAGGTACAAATTCGGGTTGAAAACTTCGGATAAGACAGTGCCTTACCTTTCGTTGGGAGGATATGGCGCTTACGGAATGAAGGACGAGCAATGGAAATATGCCGCCAGCGGAGAATTGCATCTGACCAGAAAGAAATACCCAAAATTGTATATTGGAGCCAACTACAAATATGATATTGAGCAGTTAGGACAGAGTTTTAATGCCCTGGCATTAGACCATGTTTTTTCGTCGCTGATACAGGTGGGTGCGGCAGACGCATCGAGGAATTATGTGACCGAGGGAAATATTTACATAGACAGAACACTGTTGCCCGGGCTGGTTTTACTAGCCGGACACTTCAATAATATATACTCACCTACAGCGGGTTTCAAATACCAATACCGCAACGGTCCTTATGTAGCCAGTACCGATCATTATGAAGCAGACGGGCTAACTGCTACACTGAAGTACAGTTACCAGAACCAAGGTCTGCGAGGTGAGTTTTACGACCAGGACGGATGGAGGAAAAACTTTAGTAAGTACCCTGAAGTGTCGGTTCAATACAAGTATGCGGATAACATACTGACGGGTTCGGAACAGACCTTTCAAAAACTTAGGCTCTCCCTGAAACAACAAATAAGAGCAAAGAAGCTGGGGTACTTCCAGTATTTTATAGAAGCCGGAAAGACGTTCGGAGTAGTCCCCCACCCGTTCCTGGATTACCCCTCGGGCAACCAGTTGATTCTGAATGACGACTACGCATTCAACCTGATGAAGTTCATGGAATATGTATCGGATGAATACGTGAGCGTTCATTTGGCACACCATTTCGAGGGTCTGGGGTTGGACCGTATACCTTATGTAAACAAGCTGAAATGGAGAAGTTTTGTGTTTGCTAAAGCTTACTTTGGCAACCTAAGTGAATTAAATAAAACGGCGAGTTACATAATACCGAATGGAGTAAAAATAGCCAAGGAACCATACTATGAAGTGGGCTTTGGTTTTGAGAATATCTTCAAGATCGCCCGCATAGATTTTGTATGGCGCCTAACTGACAGAAACACCCCCGATGTGTATTACTTTCTCGTAAAGCCTTCGTTCAACCTCAGCCTGTAATACTCAGAGCGCCCCAAAGACATACCTGATATAGGCAAACAGCATGAGGGTGAATTTCCGGAAAATTGAAATACGGATTCGTTTGTGGAAGATCGCATCAACTGGTGTCCGTTTGATCTTACGGTAGAGGTTGAGGTAGTAGATGTAAGCAAGATATACCCCAAATCTAGCACTCGGCGGAAGCATGATAATCCCAGCACGGGCATCGGCAAAGTCTTTATCAATGTCGGCTTCTATTTCCAGCTTATCAGATGCTTTAAACGAATCAAAATCTACGTTGGGGAAGTACACCCTGCCAAGTACCTGATAATCGGCACTCAGGTCACGCAAGAAGTTAACTTTCTGGAAAGCAGCGCCCAGCTTCATGGCAGAAGGTTTGAGGCGGTCGTACAACGACTTATCGTTATTAGCAAACACATGCAGACACATAAGCCCAACCGACTCTGCCGAGCCGAGTATATAATGCTTGTAGGACTCCTCGGAATGTTCCTGAACTTCGAGATCTGCCTCCATACTGTTCAGGAAGGAAACGATCAGTTCCCGGTCTATTGTATACTTATTTACTACGTTTTGGAAACTATTGAGAATTGGATTGAGGCTGCCCCCCCGCTCTATGGCTTTCCAGGTATCGGCTTTGAATTCATCAAACAACTGTCTTTTATTGTAGTCGTGAAAAGAGTCAACAATTTCATCAGCAAATCGAACAAATCCATAAATGGCATAAATTGGATCGCGCAATGACCGATGAAGGCAATATATACCCAACGAAAAACTAGTGCTGTACGCCTTAGTCGTCAGTTTGCTGGCCTTGATGGATATTTCGTCGAAAAGCTCTTTCATAAGGTTCGATCTCAATCAGCGACTATTGCATTGTATTGAATTCAAGAACAGTATACAAAAGAATATAAAAAGTTCGTAAATCCAACAGGAAAAGAAAAAATAACGCCGAAACCGAAACAAATAAGCCGGATCCGATGAGGAAATTACAAAAGGTTAAAGAAATGAAACAACTATTCAGAGGAGACCTTTGCTATCAAACCGGTACTCTGCAGAAAAGCAATAACCGCGTTTAAGGAATCTTCAACCGAGGCACTGTCTGTATTGATATGAACATCGGGTGACTTCGGACGCTCATACGGACTGCTCACGCCGGTAAAGTCTTTGATCTTGCCTGCTTCAGCCAACTTGTACAACCCCTTAGTATCACGGCTTTTGCAGGTGGCAAGGCTGGCATCTACAAAGACCTCTAAAAAGTTACCGTTTCCTACAATTGCCCTTGCACCGGTTCTGTCTTCTTCAAACGGAGCGATGAATGATGCGATCACAATTGAGCCTGCATCATTGATCAGTTTACTTACCTGGGCGACCCTTCGGATGTTCTCTTTCCTGTCTTCGTTGGAAAAAGAGAGATCACTGTTCAGCCCCAACCTAGTGTTGTCGCCATCTAACACAAATGCCCTCACACGCTGTTCATAAAACCATGCTTCCAGTGCCTTTGCAATAGTTGACTTACCAGAGCCAGAGAGTCCGGTGAGCCAGATAGTATAGGCTTTGTGCCCATTCAGCGACTCCCTTTGCTTTCTGTCTATCAGATCCTGCTGTGCAAAGAGCTTGCCTTCATTCTGCTGTTTGACTTTATTGGCTTTTGATGTGCGTGTGGGCAGTCCAAAACTGAACCTGTGCCAAACACGCTCATGAATGAAGTAGAATACCATTTTGGTAACCAACTCCAATGCCCCAATCTGCGCTCCAACTGATAGCTGCCCGGTGACAAACCAGCCGAGGAACAACGTATCCATAGAACCCAATATCCGCCATGATACCGATTTAAGTAAATGGCGTTTAATAGTGGGGTCTGAAACGAAGAAGTTTTTGAACAGATCGAGGATCATGCCGCTAAATTAATTAATAAACCAGCAGGATGTAAGACGAAAAAAGGAAAAGAGCGGGCAAACCCCAAATCAATGTTCACAATCAGTCTACCTAATCAGATTTTCCAAACGGGTGGTATCGTTAATGATCACTTTGCCGCTTTTGATCTCTATCAGATTTTCGCTCTTGAAATCGCTGAGCGTTCTTATAAGCGACTCTGTAGCTGTGCCGGCAATGGTGGCCAGTTCGTCTCTGCTGATATCTACGAGGAAAGGTTCTTTTTTGTTGGTGTGGTATTTCTTTTCCATACTCAGCAAGGCACCAGCTACTTTTTTACGAATAGTATTGTAGGCGATACCGAGCAATAACTTTTCCTTCTCCACAAGGTTCTTAGACAACAGACCAATGAACTTCTTAGCGGTCTCGGGATTGTTGTTGATCACCTGCTCAAAGTCTCTGGTGGGGATCAGTGCCACTTCGGTGTCGCTCATGCTTTCGGCGCTCTCCTGGTAGGTTGTACCCTGCAATAATGCCAGATAGCCGAAAAAGTCGCCCTCGTTGTAGAGGTCTACTACCAGATCTTTGCCGTCTTCGTGTGTCTTATATGTCTTTACCTTACCCGAAACGATATAGTATAAGTAGTGGGGATTAGCTCCTTCTTTATAAATAACCTGCCTTTTTTTATAGGTTACTGTGTTGCTTTCATCTTTTAAGGTCTCCAGCGTTTTTTTATTATCAACAGACGACAGCAATTCATTAAAACCAGCAAGATCGGGCGTTAATTGTTTTTTGAGAATATCAATTTTCTGAAAGCGAGCTTCTATTGCGTTCAGCAATTCATTTCCAGCGAATGGCTTGGTTATGTAATCATCTGCACCCATTTCCATAGCCGACCTGAAATCGCTTCGCTCGCTCTTGGAGGTGAGGAATATAAACGGAATGTTTTGGGTTTTGGGGTCTTTGTGTAAAATATGCAGTACGCCATAGCCATCCAGCCCAGGCATCATTATGTCGCAAATGATCAAATCGGGCATGGCTCTCTGTGCTACCTCTACCCCTTCCTTGCCGTTGGCCGCAGTTAGTACCTTGTAATCAGACAGCATCAGGATCTCAGCTACATTTTCCCTGATGTCTTCATTATCCTCAATGATCAGTATGGTTTTCATATCCCTTTGGTTACTTTATTAAATCTAATTGTGAATTCTGTGCCTTTACCCAAAACACTATTGCAAGTTAACTTCCCATTCATTAACTCGGCATATTTATTTACGATATGCAGCCCCAAACCGGTACCCTGAATATTGGTAACATTTGACGACCTGAAGAAACGCTTAGCCAGACTTGGAACATCCTCTTTGGGGATACCGATACCCCGATCCCTGACAACAAGTTTAAATTCCTTTTTATTATTTTCTGTAACAAGATCTACAACCGATTCTTCGGGCGAGAACTTAATGGCATTTGACAGCAGGTTGGTGACTATATGCCGCATCATAGAGGCATCGAGCGTAACAATGGCGTCGCCGGAATGTATATAGGAAATTGTCTGACCATTCTTCAGCAGGTGATTCATTTCCAGTACAATATCGCCCATCTGCTTCTCAATATTGTATTCGGTGTAGTTGGCATGAATATTACCTTCTTCAATTTTGCCTACTGAGAGAAAGTCGTTCAAAATCTCTGTGAGTGAAGCTACCGAAGAAACAATGCGCTGTATATGTTTGTCCCGCTGAGTCTGCTCCTCACCCTTGGTATATTTTGATAACAAATATGCAGATGATAATACAGCACTGAGTGGCGTTCTGAACTCATGCGATGCCATAGATACAAATCTAGACTTCAGCTCATTCAGTTCCTTTTCTTTCTCCAATGCCGCCAGCAATTCTACTTCAGCTTTTTTCTTTTCTGAGATATCTATTGCGATCATTAGGTAACTGGTCACCTCATGGTGCGCGCCCCTTAGCGGCGTAATATTAAGTGATACATAAAAAAGGCTTTTATCCTTTTTTACATAGTACCACTCGCGGTCACCGGCTCTGTTCAATTCGGCTGAAGCTTCCAGTACTGAAAAATCGGGGTTTACCTTTTTATCAAGGCAAGCAGAAAATTCCTCAGCTTTGGCAGCAAGTTCTTCGGCCGAATGGAAAATTACCGGCGTGTGTACATTTACAATTTCAGCTGAAGTGTATCCCAGCGATTTCTCGGCAGCAGGATTGAAAAATTGAATGATGCCAGCCTTATCGCAAACTAAAATGATGGCGCCTGCATGATTCCAGATATTGTTGAGGAAAGTATTTACACGCTCGAGCTCTTTATCCTTTCTTTCTGTTTCTTTGATCTGCGCACTCAGCTGTGCCACAGTTAATGCGAGTGACTGAGTTCCTTCTTTTACCTTTTCCTCGAGATGCGTATTCAGCTCAACAACGGCTTTCTCGGTTTCCTTACGCTGGGTAATATCACTGATAAACGCCAGTGCGAAACGTTCCCCTTCGATTTCAAAATGCCCTAAGCTAACTTCTACCGGAAATTCAACACCATTTTTTTTCTGTCCCCAGAGTTCCATGCCAAGTCCCATGGGGCGGCTGTGCGGATCTGAATTAAAACTTTCGCGATGGTGAACGTGTTTTTTTGAAAATCTGGCGGGTATCAATGCCTCTACCTTTCGCTCCAATAGTTCCTCTTCTGTATATCCAAACTGGCTTTCAATAAACCTGTTGACCATCTGGATCTCACCTTTCGAATTAGTGACGAGTATACCAATACTGGCAAAATTGAAAAGCGCCTGAAAAGTCTTCGTATTTAATTTTGTAAAAGGCATACCAAAACCAACTTTGTTATCGTCTGGAGACAAAGATAGGTTTCTGTTTGATAAATGGTTGCCGGACATACAAATGCAAATATTCCAGCTTACCAGCTAGTGAAAAATGACCCTAATCATTAAAAAAAATGACCTTGGTCAGTTATTGAATTATAATTTATATGATTATTTTTTATGAGAACAGCAGGAATGAATAGCATGCTGCTCAACAACTACCTTAGGGCTAAGGTATGGCACACCCAGATTCATTCCCCTCAGTACAAACAAGCATCCAAAAGCAAAGACCATGACAGGAACCAGTTTTCTCACATGGGTAGTACGCAATATTGACAACTTAGTTTTCAGCAAAGTGATACTTACGAGCATGGGGAGTGTACCTAAGCCGAATACATACATCATTGCGGCAGATTGTGTTGCAGACTGTGCAGTCAAAGAAGTAGATAATGCCATATATACCAATCCGCACGGCAATAAACCATTTAATACTCCAGTAACTGCCATGGTACCCATGCTGGGATTACCAATGAATTTGCCTAATTGCTTCTTTACAAACTCAGACCAGGGCAAATTGAATTTCGCCACATGATTAGGAATAAAAGTAAGAATGCCCACCAAAAGTAAACTGATACCAAGACCGATGGAGATATATTGCTGCAATTTAGGATCGAACAAACTGCGGAAAGAATGTAGAATTACGGCCAGACCCGCATAAACTGAAAGACGACCGAGATGGTACAAACCGAGGGCTGCAATTTTTTTTATGCCACTAAATTGCTGGAACGGCATGATCCATACAATAGGCCCACACATGCCGGCACAGTGCAAACTGCCTGTGAAGCCCATAAGTAACGCCAAGGTGTAGCTAAAAGTGTTCATTTAAGAATGCAGGTATAATTCAGATTCCTGATAATAGTGTTTCCCATCTACCACGCAGTTGATCTTGATGGTATAACGTGTATTGTGCAGCGCAGTACGAGGTACTGTTATGCTGTTATCGACAGTGTTGATCTTGAAGTTATAGTCCCACTCAGAATTTACGGGTGAATAAAACAATACCACACCACCTAATTTCTTTGACTTAAACTCATCCGGAAAATCGATAAAAACGGTTGTTTCGTTGGCATGAATAGCCAGCGGTTTGGACAAAGCCGACTGATTTTTGCCTGCGTCGATCACCTTTTGGTAACCTACTTCTGCGTCGTAGTAATCTTTAGATACCAGATCGAAGTGTTGATTGTTGGCAGCAAACACCAAAGCCAGTATCAACACAACAAATGTACCGTATAGCAATCCTATTTTCCAACCCCAACTAATTTTCATAACATATTATTTAAACACGTTAATTACCATTGAACGGACCAAGGAACGATGTATTAATAGTATAAATCTTCTCATCTCCTTCATACACGCCTATTCTTATTTTTGTTTTCCTTCCAGTCATTTCCTTCTCGTCGAGAATAATGAACATAGTACCTGTTGCATATCCATCTTTAGGTACTAGCAATCTACTTTCGCCAACCAGTTTAATTGTACCCTTAAAGTTTTCAGGCTTCAAAGTCACTACCTTGTCTTTGAAAGTCTTATTGAGCAATTTATAGTTGTAGAGATTGCTCATCTGGTGGTTAGGCATTTCCTGATACAATTGACCGGGTGTACGGAGCAGGGTAATTCCCACATCAGATCTGGTACTTAGTAACCAGGCCAAAACACCGAGCAGCAAACACATAACGATCGTGTATGCCTTCATACGCCAGGTAAACTTCCAGGGTTGTTTTTTGGCGATATTATTTTCGGATGCATACCTGATAAGCCCCCTGTTCAATCCCACAGCATCCATCATCCTGTCGCAGGCATCGATACAGGCGGTGCAGTTCACACATTCCAGCTGAGTACCGTTGCGTATATCAATACCTGTTGGGCAAACCTTTACGCATTGTTCACAATCAATACAATCGCCAATTGCCCTTTCTTCATTCTTATGGAACTTACCACGCTGCTCTCCCCTCTTGTAATCGTAAGCAACTATTATTGAGTCTTTGTCGAGCAATACACCCTGCATACGACCATAAGGACAAATTACAGTACAAACCTGCTCTCTAAGCCATAAATACACGAAGAAGAAGACTGTTGTAAAAATGGTGAGTGAAATGAACCCGCCAATGTGCTTAGACATAGGCTCACTTATCCATTTCTCCAATTCGTCTATACCAATTACATAGGCGAGAAAGGTATTGGCAATAATAAAACTGACGATCCAGAAAGCGGTGAGCTTTGCACCTTTCTTAATGATCTTATCGGAGTGCCATGGTGCTTTGGCGAGTAACTTCTGTTTTTGTCCGTCGCCTTCAATCCAGTATTCAATTTTACGGAAAACCATTTCCATAAAAATTGTTTGTGGACAGGCCCAGCCGCAAAAGACCCTACCGAAAACCACTGTAAATAGTGCTACGAACACTATAAACACCACCATCCCGAGGGCAAAGATGAAAAAATCCTGTGGCCAGAATATTTGCCCGAAAAGTATGAACCTGCGTTCAAGAACATTGATCAAAAAGACCGGGTGATCGTGGATCTTAACAAAAGGCAACCCGAAAAATACAATCAGATAACCGAGGCTAACCCATGACCGCAGGTTATAAAGGGCTCCCCCAGGTTTGTGGGGGAATACCCATATTCTTTTTCCAGTCTTATCAACTGTAGCTACCTTGTCTCTAAAAGAACTATCTCCCTGCACTCCTCCTTTCTCTAACATTAGATATGCTTATTTTTTAGCTGCCGCAACGGTATCTGTCTTAGCCTTAACGGTATCTGTTTTAGCTTTTGTACTGTCTGACCCACCAGCTGGCTTGCCGGCTTCGATGTATAAATCTCCCTGTGGAGCTTTTGGTACAGCAGGATGAGTGCCTTTCAATGAATTCACAAAACTAGCCAGTTGCTGTATTTGTTTCGGAGAGAAATCATCTTTCCAGCTCTTCATACCCTTGTCCTGCCAGCCGTACTTAATTGTTTTGAAGATGTCTTTGATACCACCACCATGTATCCAATACTCGTCAGTCAGGTTTGGACCTACTGAACCTCCACCATCCTGAAGGTGACATGCCACACAGTTCTTTGTGAAAAGATCCTGTCCTGCACCGATGTCTGCTTTTTCGGTAAGCAAAGTCACTGAATTTTCATCTACATTGTTTGCTGAGTTTGCCAAGTAAGCCGCTTTATCTTCTTCAGCTGCCTGCATAGCTACTTCGTATTCTTCCTTAGAGCTCAAACCATCGTGCGAGATGTGGAAGCGATAGATGTAAATTATACCAACAATAATAGTAAGATAGAAGCCATACTTCCACCATGGTGGCAGACTGTTATCCAACTCCTGAATACCATCGTAATCGTGGTCGAGCAATACGTCTTTTTCTTTCTCGATCGGCGCAGCAGCATTGAACTTATCCCAGAACCAATTGTATTTTGGTAATCCGGCAGCACCCTCCAATTCAGGGTTACCTTTAATTGCTTTGAGTAACGACTTGATAAACATTACCAGCGAAAAGATAACAATGAGCTCAAGGGCTAAAACTGTTATTATGGTATAGAAGTCGTTTGCTGCTATTCCACCTATCGCTTCTGAAGCAGGAGTAGCCTTTCCTGCTGCCGGATTCTGGGCAAATAGATCGAGTGCAGGCAACGTGAAAGATAGAAGAAGCAAAATAACCTTGGCAACGCCAGAGCCAGATTGCGTTTCCTTTCTCAGCTTATCTTTAACGACTGCAGTAAGCTGAATCAGTGTATTACTTAACATGCCAATGAAGAATACTAACACCACAACGAGTGAAAGCAAAACTATCAACACTGTATTATTACTCCCGCCGGCTTCGGACTGGGCCGGAACAGCAGCAGCAAAACTTGATTTTGACATAAGCAACAGTGCAGCCGCTGAAATAAAAGATAATATCTTAGTAGAACGCATGATTAATGCCGGTTTATTATAAAAAATAAGTTTTAGTTTAATTTTCGTCTTCTGGGAATGGTAACTGCTTCATCGAATTAATATAGAGCTTATCTGCCTTTAACGCCCAGGTGGTAATTACGGCAAAGAAGAGAAAGAATATTAATAGTGAGGTAAGCGGATAAATACCGACTCCCGTTATCGTCTCTAAATAGTGTTTGAATTTCATCGCAGTGGGTTTTAATTGTTAGGTTTCTGTTCTAGCTTAATATCAGTACCAACACGTTGCAAATAGGCAATCAGTGCTACAATCTCGGCATTGCTCTTAATAGTGATCTTGTCTTTAGCGAGGTTATCTCTGATACCATCTGCCTGTTTCATCACATCAGCGTTAGCTACTTTATCATAACCAGCTTCGTAAGGAACGCCCAAGGTCTGCATAGCTCTAATCATGTTGCCGGTGATGTTGGTGTCGATCTCATTTTTAAAGAGCCACTGGTAGTTAGGCATGATGGTTCCGGGAGAAATACTGCCTGGCTCATACATGTGATTGAAGTGCCAGCTATCAGGGTATTTCTTACCTATCCTGGCCAGATCCGGACCGGTACGTTTACTACCCCATTGGAATGGATGGTCATAAACAAACTCACCAGCTTTTGAATACTCACCGTATCTCACCACTTCACTTCTGAACGGTCTGATCATCTGACTGTGGCAGAGGTAGCAACCTTCGCGGATGTATATATCACGTCCGTGCAATTCTAAAGGAGTATAAGGTTTTACGCTCGAAATTGTTGGTATGTTAGATTTAACCAGGAATGTTGGGATCATTTCTATAGCACCACCAATGATCACTAATACAAGGCTCAAGATCAACATTTGTACCGGACGACGCTCAATCCACCTGTGCCAGTGCTGAGTAGTGTGTGGCACATAGTCTTTTGTCAATGGAGCTGCTTCAGCTGGTTCTTCGTTAAGAACACTGCCAGCCTGAACGGTTTTGTACAGGTTCCAGCACATGATCAGCGCACCGATCAGGAACAGAACACCACCAATACCTCTCATTGCATAGAATGGCTGCATCTGCTTAACTGTATCCAGGAACTGATACTTCAGTGTGCCCTCAGGAGTAAACTCTTTCCATGCGAGGCTCTGCATAAATCCAGCCCAATACATTGGTACTACATAGAATACTATACCCAATGTACCGATCCAGAAATGCCTGTTAGCTAATTTAATAGAGTAAAGCTTTGTTCTGAATATTTTAGGAATCAGGTAATACATGATACCAAATGTGAGGAAACCGTTCCAGCCAAGGGCACCAACGTGTACGTGAGCGATAGTCCAGTCGGTAAAGTGGCTGATAGCGTTTACACTCTTCAGACTCAGCATTGGTCCTTCGAAAGTTGCCATACCATAAGCAGTAACCGCAACAACCATGAATTTAAGAACCGGATCTTCACGAACTTTATCCCATGCACCACGTAATGTCAATAGACCGTTGAGCATACCTCCCCAAGATGGAGCTATAAGCATGATAGAAAACACAACACCTAAAGACTGAGCCCAATCAGGCAATGCTGTATATAAAAGGTGATGAGGACCAGCCCAGATATACAGGAAGATCAAAGCCCAGAAGTGGATAATTGAAAGACGGTATGAATAAACCGGTCTGCCTGCTGCTTTTGGCAGGAAGTAATACATCAGACCCAGGTAAGGAGTTGTAAGGAAGAATGCCACGGCATTGTGACCATACCACCACTGTACCAATGCATCCTGAACGCCAGCATACCATGAGTAAGACTTAAGCATTGTAAACGGAATTTCTATCGAGTTTACAATGTGCAGCATAGCAACAGTAACGAATGTGGCTATGTAGAACCAAATGGCTACATAGAGGTGGCGCTCCCTGCGTTTAAGGATCGTACCGAACATGTTCCAGCCAAAAGCAACCCAAACCAGAGCGATCAGGATATCTATCGGCCATTCCAATTCGGCATATTCCTTACCGGTGGTATAACCGGCAAACAAGGTCACCGCCGCCAACACAATTATTGACTGCCAGCCCCAAAAATGAAATTTGCTCAGCTTATCGCTGAACATACGTGTTTTACAAAGGCGCTGGAGGGAATAATAAACTCCCATAAAAATACCGTTGCCCACAAAGGCAAAAATGATCGCGTTGGTATGCACCGGGCGCACTCGACCAAAGGTTGTAGCTGCCATGCCCAAATTGAGCACTGGGAACACCAATTGGAACGCGGCCAGAATACCGGCGAGCATACCAACGATACCCCACATAAGGGAGGCATAGGCAAACCATTTTACAATTTTGTTGTCGTAGAAAAACTTGTCTGTTTGGACAGCTGCAGCTCCATGTGCTTCCTGGAAGGGATTACTCATCGTTGTTTAGCTTTTGTTTATATTAGATTCCTGAAGTAATTCGTTATCGTGTAGTATTCTTAATGCGGCACCTTTTTGATCTTCGTACTGGTTATTTTTCACATTCCAGATGAACGCCACCAGGAAGAGCCCCGCTATACCAATACTCACAAAAACCAGAACGAATAATGCACTCATTTTATACTTGATTACCGAACAAAAGTATTGTACCGAATAAATGAAGTTTATGACGTTGCTCAACGGAAATTATGATCATGGTCATAAAATCAATCGCCCTCAGACACAACTGAAAGCTTCTTACGAAGCGCGCTGATATTTGCCATACCACTTGTAACCAAAACTATACTTAGTGTGCTACAGGGCATTAATATTGCAGCATAGATAGGCTGCAACAATCCCTGCATGGCAAAGTATAAGCCTATGATATTATAAACTAATGAAATAATAAAACTAGCCGCAATGATATTGCCACCTGAGCTCGCCAATTTGAGCAAATCGGGGAATGACTTCAGTTTTCCGGAATCAAGGATAGCATCGCAGGATGGGGTAAAATTGTTGATATCATCGGCAAGAGTGATACCCACGTTACTTTGTTGCAATGCACCGGCATCATTCAAACCATCGCCGATCATCATTACTTTGTCGCCTTTTTTCTGGAGGGATTCTATATATGTCAGTTTATCAATTGGCTTTTGACCAAAACGCAACTCACTGCCCGACCCAAACAAACCAGCCAATACACTACGCTGACTATCATTATCGCCGGAAAGTACAGAAAGACGAGACCTGTGACCCAGTTTAGAGATCACCTCCGGAATTTCAGACCTGAAAACCGGTGAAAAACTGAAACGGCTCACCTGATTGCCTATCCGAACGAAAACGGATGTTTTATCATCCACCTGACTGTCGTTTTTAACGCCGGTAAAAGCTGCAGATCCCACATAAACCTGCTCACCTCCACAAAGGCATTCAACCCCTTGCCCTGTTGTTTCCCTCCAATCTGTTACAGCTACCAACTCCCGCTGACCCATCCATTTTGCCAATGCTTTACTATATGGGTGCTTACTTGGCGACACCGCTGAATACAAAATATCCTTTTCAGATTCGGTCAATTGGTGACCAGTACAAACCACGTTCGACTCGCTGCCCTGGGTAAGTGTACCAGTCTTGTCGAAGACAATATGATCTATGTTTCCAATCTGTTCTAAAACAGTTGTATCGCGAAGGAACAGTCCGTTGATACTCAGTAACCTCAATAACGTACCATTTGTAAAAGTGACAGATAATAACAACGCACAAGGACAAGCCACAATAAGCATGGCTGTAACGCTGGTCATAATTTTGGAAGGATCGTGAAATCCCCAGTAAACGGCAGTTATCAGCGCCAATGTGAGCAGTACATAGGTAAAGTACCTGCTCATCAGGTGAACAATGCTGTTTCTATCGTTGGTTTCGGCTTTGTTCCTGGTAAATGAATAGTGATTCCAAAGGGAAGTAAGGTAACTTCCGGCAACTGGCTTTATTATCTGAATGGTGAGTTGCCCGCCAGTTTGCCTGCCACCTGCGTAAACCTGCTGACCTTGTAATACCCTAACCGGCTCACTTTCCCCTGTTACAAAACTATAATCTATTGTTGCGTTACCCTGTACTACTATAGAATCGGCAGGAATAATCTCGTCGTTGTGCAGTTGAACCACATCTTTCTCCCGTAGGTCGCTGAGCATTTTATTTTCAACACCGTTAGGTGTTACCACGCTTACTGCTATTGGGAAGTAAGATTTATAATCGCGATTGAAAGAGATGAACTTGTAAGTACGCTCCTGCACTACCCGACCAACCAGCATAAAGAAGATAATACCGCTCATACTATCTAAATAGCCGCTACCTGTACCGGATGCTATCTCGTAGATACTGCGTAAAAACGTGATAATGACCGCCAAGGCGATCGGTGCGTCGATATTCAGTGTTTTCTGTTTCAGTCCTTTCCAGGCTGCCGAAAAGAACTCTGATCCGCAATAAAAGAACACAGGCAGCGCCAACACCAGGTTCAGGTACCTGAACAGGTTTTCGTACTTTATGCCGATGCCACTATTATCAGACAAGTACTCCGGAAAACTCATCATCATGATATTGCCGAAACAAAATCCGGCAATACCCAGTTTGTAAATTTTCTGTTTGTCGAAACCCTTCACTGTTTTTTTACCGGCATCATCTAAACTGATATACGGCTCGTAACCTAACGTAGCCAGCAACTCAACAATTTCGCGCAGGCTTATATTGGTTTTAGTAAAATGAACAGTAATTTCTTTAGTAGTGAAATTGAGCCTGCTCTCAGTAATATATGGGTTGATCTTATGTAAGTGCTCCAATAGCCACATGCATGAGCTACAGTGTACACCAGGCAGGTAAAGGGTAACAATTGTCCGGTCGCCGTCTGTAAATTTGTAAATCTGTTTGGCAATTTCTTCGTTATCCAGGTAGGCGTACTTTTCTTTCCTTAAGGATTTAATGCGGGAAAGGCCGGGATGAGACTGTATCTTGTAATAGTCACACAGCCCATTTTCGGCCACAATTTCGTATACCAACTTGCAACCCTCACAACAAAACACTTTATCTTCAATCGCAATATTGTCGGTAACGCATGCTACACCACAGTGGTAACAAAGCGTTTCAGGCACTTTTTGAACAAAAATGTAAGTGTTCCTTTCTTTAGTTGTGAACATTCATCTTAGTTTGAGCGGCAGATACCCTTGGTACCAAATAAGTTTCTTCTATAAAAAATAACTCAGAGAGTGAGTTCTCCAGAGCTGCCATTTCACTGCGTAATGCCTTGTATGTCTCGGTATATTTTGTTTCGGAATACAACGGAAGTGACATCATCTGGAGTTTGTCGAGAACGTTGTGCACCCAATTAATGGATTCTTTTAACTCGATCAGTTTAGATGTATGCTGCATGGAGCACCTACCGGAACAGGTGGCACAATTGTGATTGGTGGCGTCTTTTGCATACAGTTCCCTGAGGTAGGGCATAAAATATTGCTTTCGTGTCTGTATGAAATTGGCTATTTCATGCACCAGTTTATCGTATAGTAATATATAATTCGAGTTCGCCTGATTGAACTCTATTTGCTTGAGCTCATTGACCATGGCAAATGATTTCAAACACAGAGAATCGGTAGTTTGGTAGAAATTTTCATCCAGCTTTTCAATCAGTGATACTAAATCATATTTTTCATAGCCACCTAACAGCAGTTGATTCATAGATAACGCATTTGGTGCGAAAGTATATTTGATTGAAATTTAAAAGCATGATCATAGACGGTATGAAAAATGACTTTAATCAGTTTTTTGCCGTAATGCAAAGCGATTGGAGAAAGTAAAACATAGCATTTCAGCAGGAGCAACATATTGGAATGAGCTGAGATATTCGCAAAAAAATATGGCGGATACTGCTGAAAGTATCCGCCATGGGAGGAAAGAGTTAAATGAACGAGGCTACAGTTTCGTGAACTGCTTTAAGATAATACTGCCGCGTGTATCCATGATTTTTAAGAAATAATTGCCGGGTGCCAAATCTCCTACGTTCAGACCATCAGCCAACTTAGGCCTTGGCAACATGTACTTTGTGCGGCCAACTGCGTCGTAAACAGTGATGTAATAAACAGATGTGGTATTGTCTCTCAATTCCACAAACAATCTGTCGGAAGCAGGGTTAGGATAGATCTTTGCAGCTTCTTCATCCAGCATATTGTGGTTCTTTACCGCATTGGTCGAAGAGCTGTTTTTTACTACCACAAAGTCGCCCATCATTGCCGCGTCCTCGTGGGCCAGCATATGGCAATGGTACATGTACGGCCATAGGGAATCGGAATAGTCGCTAAAAACTGTGATAAAAGTGACAGAGTCTCCCATATCAACAGTGATATCGTCCTTCCAGCCCTGTTCGGTGGGCATTGGCGCCATCCTTATATCGTAATGTTTGGTAATATTATCGTATTGGAAGCGGTCAAGCACATGGAATTGTATATCATGAATATGAAAAGCATGGGACGATGGGATACCAACAAAAGGGTAATTTGGATCAGATGATGGAATTAAAGTTCCGGGGTTCGTGAGCGACCATATTTCCGTGTCATTCAATCCAATTCTGTAATTGATATTTCCCAGTACAAACGGCGTGTCATTCAAAGTAAGATAGAAATTGCCAGCTGAATCTATTAAGTGATCAAACTGGATATTCCGTTGCAAATTGGCAGAAGAACGTTTCGGAAATTTATTATCAGCAAGTGTAGTAAGCGAATAAGAAAGACTAGTGGCAGCACTATCTGCATTGGCACCAGTTACGTTTATGTGCAGGCAGGGAAAATCGATCCCCATCAAAGGACCAGTGTTGACGGTTGCATCAAAACCGCCTGGTTGAGTAGGTGCAAGCGCACTGTTAAAAGCCATGAGATCAAAAGAAGAATCCTTTTTACCAGACAGATCTACAAGTATTTCAATACGCTCGCCCGGACCTAAAAGTGCCCGGCTGCACAATAATGGACTGTTTACTAAACCACCGTCGGTAGTGATTATCTTGAACGACAAATTATTACTGAAACCAAAGTTGTAAAACCTGAAAACAGAAGCGTTAAGAATTCTTAGGCGTACAACCTGCGATGGCAGCGAGTCCTGCGCATTGATCACACCGTTGGTTATCTCAAAATTTCCGGAATCCGCCACTATAAACTGGTTGTTGGTAGTGTCGATAGTTCTATCGGTAATAATGAGGGGAATATCATCCAACCCATATTTACGTGGCAAAGGCAAATTGGCTTCCTTGTCGTCCTTTACGATGATCAAACCTGCAAGACCCTCGGTAACCTGTTTATCAGTCTCGTCCATAAGATGAGAGTGGTACCAATACGTAGCCGCATGGTCTTTCACCTTCCAGTATGGTTGCCAGGTTGCACCGGTAGGAATTACCTGATACGGCCCACCGTCCATCACTGCGGGCAGATGAATACCGTGCCAGTGAACCGTTGTAGGGGTATTCAATCTATTCAGCACCGTCATTTGGATGCTATCTCCGTTGTTTAAAAATAATGTTGGTCCAAGAAACGAGTTACGATTGTATCCGGCGGTTACAGTCTGATTGCCTGTAGGGAGAAAACTAGTAAAACCCTCATGGGCTATCAGTCCATACTGCCTGACATTCGTTAATGAGTTATAATCGCCATATACAGCTTCAGGAATTGGTAGCTTGTTGTATGTTTGAGCGAACGAAAACATCGCCATTGAGCATTGTAGTAAAATAAGTGTAGTAGTTTTTTTCATTCAGCGTTAAATTTTAAAAGTTTCTGATAGCTTTAGTTTTAAACATCGTTTTTAAATTCAAATAAATCCTTTCATTTCTACAGCGGCTTCATTAGTTTAATAAACTCGATGAATGCAACAAATTCAGCAAAGACATAACATTGTATTTATTTTTTCATAAACATACAAATTATACATAGTAAATAAAAGTTAAT